>JBFWJN010000081.1:0-12793 GCA_050253185.1 Kiritimatiellales bacterium
AAGAGACCCGTCCAGGGTGTTTTCCGGCAGATTACCGTCATTCCCACTGTCCTCCACGGCCAGTACGCTGCGCACAGACAGCGAAGGTTCTGAGGATTCATCGATCGCAAGATGAAAGGTTCTTTCGGCCTGTCCCGATTCCGTATTCAGATCAACGGTAAAGCTGAAAATTCCACTCTCCTCCGGCGTGCCGGAAAGCGTGCCGCCCGAGCTCAGGAAGAGACCTGCCGGCAGCACTCCTCCGGTCAGCGTCCAGACCGCGTCGTTTCCGGCGGAAGCTTCAAACACCTGCGAATAAACGGTTCCCTTGACCCCGGCCGACAGGATCGCCGGGACAATTTCCGGGGCTTCGCCGCGTGACAGGTCGAGCGACGAAAAGCTGACCCGCGCGGTTTCCCCGCTGACGGGAATCGTATAATACGCCCCGGCCTTAAAGTAAAACGCGGCATCCATCCACGCCGCCACCGAATTAGTCAGATCCAGCGACTGCGTCTCGCCGTTCACCGTGCAACTGAACGAAAGCGCGTTGGTCGACGAAGCAACCATTTTCATCTGATAGACAATCGCTTCCCCAAGTGCCGGCGCGTCGTAATAAAGCCACTGCTTCCCGTTCAGGCCGTCAGGCGTCTCATACACGGAAACGGCGATCTGCGCCGGATCAACCGTGTTGTCATAACGCATAATCACCGTCGGAACATCCGGCACCTTCCCGTGAATCTGGCCGATGGCCACTTTGCCGGAACCGACCGATTCCACCGTGCAGACCGCATCCAGCGTATGCACCCCGCCGTCCTCCCGCGGCAGCCAGTTGCGCAGCGAACCGTCCGTCCACGTCTCGCGAAGTTCGCAGCGCGGACTGGTGGAGGTTCCGAGAACGGCCCCGTTCCAGGGAACCTCAAAAATCAGCGCCCCGTTTACATCCGAATAAAACCACGGTTCGAGCTCAAATCCGGCAGCCAGTTCTTCGGTGGAAACAACGCGGGCCTCCCCGTCAAACCCACCGGTGTCGTCCACCGGCAGTTGCAGATACCATTCACTCAGGGCGATGCCGCCGCGCGGCGACGTGCCCGCCGGTCCGCCGTCAAACTCCGGCCCCACGTCGGCACGGTTCAAAAACGACGGAACCGAAACCGCCGGCTCCTTCGTCGAGGTATAGACGCTGTTCGTCAGCCCCGTCCATCCAAACGCGCCGTTCGGCTCATAAATCACATTATCCGCAGACACCGCCGCTTCAAAGCCGTCTTCCCGCACGAGCGCAGCGTTCGAACCGCAGCCTTTCCAGACATTGGAAACGATCTGAACGCCTTGCGGCAGTTCGCTGCCGCTCTTCAGCATTCCCAGATTCATCTGCTCGCAATCGACAAAGGTATTGCCGGCAATCTGCGCGCCGTCGGCAGGCTCGTAGCCACTGTCGCCGTAGGTACCGTCGCCGTCGTCGAAATCGGCTTCGCCGCCCATCAGACAGATCGCCGCGCGCAGACTTCCGCCCTGCAGGTTCTGAAACCAGTTGCCGCGAATGATGTGATCCTGCCCGATAATGCGCACGCCGCCCTGCAGGGAATTGGTAGCCGCCACATAGACTTCGCCGCTGTCATCAAAGCGGCCGCTGCCGACAAAGCGGTTTTCCTCAACCGTCGCGCGGTCGCCGTGACGCAGCGTCAGCTGGCCGAAGCTCTCGAGAAACAAATTGCGGCGATACACATTGCCCGCGGATTTGTTGGAAATGATTTCGAGATCGTTGTTCTCCTCGCCGTCCGAGCGCCAAACGGACCGATAGAACACGTTCTCCTCCAGCGTCACCGCCATCTCATAGGCCTGCGACGAACTGTCGCCGATGCGCACCGTTTCATAACCGTTGTCGGAGGTGGACACTTCCCGCGGGCCGAACCAGCAGCGACGCATCAAATGGTTTCGGGGCACTGACACGCCGCCGGACTCGGACAGATCCCGCTTGAAGATCACCGTGGCATTGGCGATCGGTTCGTCCTTTCCTTCAAAGGAACAGTACTCGATGGTGTGATTGAATCCGTAGATTGCCAGCCAGTTTCCGTAGTCATCGCCGGATGCGCAGTCCTTGAAGCGCAGGTTGGTCAGCGTCATGTATCGCGAGTCGGGAGCGGTGCGAATGATCCATGCCGGGTCGCCGGCACCATTGTCCAGCATGCCGCTTTCGGAGCCGAAATCGAGACCGGCGAGCACGATGCCGCAGCCGCTGAGCGTGATCTGCGACGGCGCGGCGATCACCGCGCCGCCGGGCGTCCGGGCGCAGACGACCACGGGACTGGTCTGCGCGGTCGCGTCATCGTCAATGGAACTGACCAGCGTTTTATCCAAAGCGCCGTAAGTGCCGTCCGCCAGAATCACCCGATCTCCGGCATTCAGCGGCGGCAGCGCGTTGAACTCCGCCGCATTGGTGACGGAATAGACTTCGGCCCGCCCGCCTGCTGCCGCCAGCAGAACCAGCAAAGCAAAACATCCGGACCGAATGCGCATTATTCTTCTCCGGCCCGGGTCACCGGCTGTTCAGACTTCAGCAGCGTTTCTCCGCCGCACACCAGACCGGTGGCTTCGCGCACAGCATACTGGATCACCTTCCCTGATTTTTCGCGGACCCAGACGAACGTGCCGTCGGTTTCCAAACCTTGGAAAACGACAGGAGCCGAAGTCGGCTGAACCATGAAGGTATCGGTCACATCGCCGTCTTGGACTGTCGCCCAGACCTGTCTGCCGCTGCGGACTGAAGTCACTTCCGGACCTTTTGCGCCGGCCGCCGTCGGCACCAGCAGCTGGAGGAAGGTCATTTCGGTGCCGGACTCTTTGGCGCGGATATACGGGAAGCTGCCGTAGTCGCCCTTCAGGTACGTGCTTTCTCCCATTGCGTTTTCGACCGAAAAATCCTCTTCAGAACCGAAGGTCCATGTATGGAGCCGGGCGGCGGAGCCGTAGGCGTCGTTCTCATAATCCCAGACTCTGTAATTTCCGTCACCCGACATCGCTGCGCGGCCGCCGTGCAGCAGCGCGGCGGCTTCGGCTTTTTCCGGCGAGGTGACGATATCCGCCACGACAAAGTAGGATTCGCCGGGAAAGGCGATGGCTCGCCGGAGCAGTCCGCCGTTCGGATACGGCGCTTCCTTTTCCTCAAAGTCGAAGAAGGAGGTGTCGATCCGGTAGCGGGAAATCGGGGTCACGCTTTCCGCAGCGTCCTGCGGCGCGGCTCCGGCCAGTTTCACCACGTTATGCGCCTCGGCCTGATTGTACCATTCGGTGCGGATGGCTTCGGAATAGCTTTTGCGGCTATAGCCGGCGTCGCAGGCCATCATCTGGTTTTCCGCCGACAGAATGAAGCTGAGATGGTCGGCGTGCTGATGGTTGTCGGCTTCGGCCACGCCCTGGAAGAGCAGGACGCGCGCGGCCGGGTTGCCGATGTCCCACGTATTGCGAAAGACGGTCTGGCCGCCGTCGAGGAAGACGGTGGGAGAGACATCCGGCTTTACGGAAGGAATGGACGGATCATAGGTCATATACTCGTCGAGCGGCAGCGTGTAGTCCCAGGTGGCGCCGGTATAGTTGAAACCGGACTCCTCGAACTCTTTGTTGAACGGCGTCATGTCGGTGGTTTTATAGGCCCACATCAGCACATCGGCCAGCGGCGCGGAGGTGTGCAGGCGAGTGGAGGCGTCGCGGTACATGGCCGCCGCCATATGTCCGGGGAACGGACGAATGTAGGAGTCCTCAATGTTCGGCAGCCACCCCCTGGCGCTGCGAACCTCAACGCCCCATTCCATGAGCGGCTGGAATGCCGGGAACTGGTTAACGCCGGACACATTGTAATAGTTGACCATGAAGGGCAGAAAATTGACCCAGCTGTAGATCATGTAGTGCGAGCCTTCGCGATAGATGCCGTCGGCGCTGAAAAAGTAACGCGTGTTGTCGTTGCCTGCAGCCAGCGCCAGGGCCAGCCAGCCGTAGGCGTCCTTTTCGGAAGAAAGCGCCAGCGCCATGCTGCCGACGCCCCAGGCCGGCTTGGAGAGATGGTTGTGCGGACGGGACGCCCAGTCGTACAGATGGCCCGCAATCCAGCTGACGTTTTTGACCAGTCGTTCGCGAATGGCGGCATCCTGTTCGGCGCTTAAAAACGGCTGAACCCAGTCATAGGCGGCGGCATAGTTCTGCAGCCAGGTGCCCATATAAATTTCGTCCGTGGGTCCGCTTTTGTCCCGTGGATCCAGCTCGTAGATCGGACCGTCATACGCGCGTTCCAGCGCTGCTGTTGCGCGGCCGATCCATTTCTGCTTCTGCGCGGGATCGTCCGTCATCCAGATCATGAACCCGGCATATTTGGCGATTTTCGACATGGAACCGTAGTAGGTGTGAACCATCGTTTTGTCGTCGCCCGCGGACGGGATCGGAAGAAAACTCATCGTCAGGAATTCGCTGCCGCTGACCTGTTTCCAAAGGTTGGAAGCCAGCGCGTCCCCGTCTTTTTTTGCACGCAGTGCAGCGACATTTTCCTTATGGAACCACAGCGACGGATGCGTTTCTTCAGGCGGCAGCTTCGGAACGGAATACACCGTGAATCCGTTGTAGGATTCATAGTCCGATCCGAAAGCCCCATGTGTGGAAACCAGTGTAAGCAGAATACATAGTAAGACCGTCTTTTTCATGCGCAGTAAACTCCTCCGTTAATATCCAGGGTTGCTCCGGTTATAAACCCGTCAAACTGTTCAGCAAGAAACACCGCCGCGCGCGCGACGTCATCGGGATGTCCCGCCCGACCGAGCGGAATCTGTGCGATTGTGGCTTCGGCGGATTCTTGGGTTGTGTGTGTCGTGTGAAACCGGGTTTCAAGAATCAGGCCCGGGGCCAGTGCATTCACGCGCACACCTTTGGGGCCGAGCTCGGCAGACAGCGCCCGGGTGAAGGTGAGCACCGCGCCTTTTGCGGTGGAATAGACCAGCGATCCCGGATGCCCGCCTTTGCGCCCGGCCAGCGATGCCAGGTTGATTATGCTGGCACCGGCCGCCGCACACAGCGCCGGCGCCGCGCAGCGGGTGACGTTCATCATCGACGTCACGTTCACATCCACCACCTGGGTCCAGAACGCCGTGTCCACGTCCTCCAGCAGACGGCGACCGATCAGAGATCCGGCATTATTGACCAGGACATCCAGTCCGCCGAGAAATTCGATTGTCTGCTTCACCAGGGTTTCGACCTGAACTGGATCGGTGAGATCGGCCTGCACTGCACAAACCCGGTCACCGAACTCCGCCTTCAGTTCATTGGCCGTGCCGGCAGATGAAAAATAGTGCACGGCCACACGGCAGCCTTCCGCGAGCAGTGCCCGGCTGACGGCCAGCCCGATGCCCTGAGCGCCGGCCGTAACCAGTGCCCGTTTTCCTCTGAGCGATCCCATAAACTACGCTTTCTTTCTCGATGCGTTGTAAAGTGCAACGCCGATTCCGGCGATCAACCCGCCGCAAAGAACAAAACTGATCCGCCCGATGGAGGAGTTCGGAATCAGCATCAGCAGAAGAATGAATCCGCCGTAGATAAAGCAGAGGATACCCAGCGTTTTGGACTGTGCGCTGTCTTTGCCCTCCCCGACTTCTTTATGGAAATCGATCGGCGTATGCATTTTGGTAAAGAACGTTTCGACCCGTTCGCGATATTCCGCACGGGTGTGCTTATAGAACAGGCGGGTGAACAGAAACCATGCGGAACAAATCACCAGATTGGCGATGATGCCGAAGAAAAAGTAGTAGTCGGTCACTTCACGCGGACTCATGGCGCTGTCGAATCCGCAGACCTCGCCGAACCAGGCGGGATCGACAAAGTTTTTCAGGACAACCGACACAGTCAGGCCGACCAGCACCGTACTCCAACCGGACCACGCCGGCGTCTTTTTGATCAGAACGCCCCAGACCAGCGGAATGGCGTACGGCAGGGCGATCAGGCCGCTGAAGAGCAGCATGACGTTGAAGAGGTCCAGCGTCTGCAGTTTGCTGATATAGTTGGCGATCAGGATAATCAGAACGCCGAACACCGCAGAGACCAGACGGCCGACAATCAGCAGATGGGTCGGCGATTCGGTTTTCACGACGCGCTGATAAAAACTGCGTACGAAAATTCCGGCATTGCGGTTCAGCCCCGCGTCCATGGACGAAATCGTCGCGGAGAACAGACCGCAGACCAGCAACCCCATCATCCCGATCGGAAGCACCCGGTGGGCGGCGAGAATGTAGGAGGCTTCCGCGCCGTTTTTAAGCGTCGGGAAAAGGGAGGAAATATCGGGCGCAAAAATTTTAGCGGCCATCGGCGGGATAAACCAGATCAGCGGACCGACCAGCATCAGCACGGAGGCCAACAGAGCGGCCTGGCGGGCCTGGCGGCTGTCTTTTACCCCGAGATAGCGGGCGGATTCCTGCATGTTGTTGAGCGTGAAGATCTGCTTCAGGAAGGAAGCGATCACCCAGAACCAGACCACCTGCGGGCGGACCGTATCCGTCCAGTGGAAATAGTGACTCGGCACTTTTTCGACAAAACCGGACAGCCCGCCGATATCGGGATGCAGCAGCACGAGAATCGGCGTTACGATGGAAATCGCCATCAGAATCAGCATCTGCACAAACGACCCGGCCACGACGGCCCAGGCCCCGCCGGCCACCGACATCACCAGCACCACGACGCCGACCACCCACATCGTCACCGTCAGGTCCAGCCCAAATACCGCCGAGGCAAACACCGCCAGCCCGTTCAGCCACAGCGCGGCATAGACCAGGCTCATCGGAATCTGCAGCCAGGTGAAAATCTGTTCATTCACCGGACCGAACCGCTCATAGACCGACTCGATCGGCGTCACCAGCCGCATCTGCCGGAACCACGGCGCGAACCAGAGAAAATTGAAGAAGAAGCCCAGCGCATTGGAAAAGAAAATGATCGTAACCAGCGTACCGTCTTCGTATGCCTTGCTCGCCGCGCCGGTAAACGTCCACGCACTGAACTGCGACATAAACGCCGCCGCGCCGATCATCCACCACAGCATCTGCCCGCCGCCGCGGAAATAGTCGCTGTCGTTTTTGCTGAAGTGTTTGAAGATCGGTCCAAGCGAAAGCATGAACACGAAGAAAAACGCGATTACAATATAGTCGTAGAAGCTGAGCATCATTAAATCCCTTATTTAACCGGCGGCTGCGCCAGAAGCAGTTTCCAATCTTTGGAAACGGCCGTCCAGTTCCATTGTTTACAAACACCGGGCAGCAGCCAGACCTCACCGGCCCGGACCGGTTCCCCGGCCAGCATCCCCTCTCCTTCGAGAGCAATCAGAAACAGCGGCTCTCCGCCCATCCACCCGGCATTTCCGCTGCCGGAAAAACGGCGCAGGCGGAAAACCTTCTGATGGGCGGAACCAATCACCCGCTCTTCGGTAAACGATGCCTCACTGCGCAGCACCTCCGGCGCCTGCTGCAGGCGGCTGCGAACAGCACCCAGCGAATATTCCGTGAAATCAAACATCGGCATTACATCGGCGAGCTCCAGCCCCATGAACCGCGCGCTGTGCTCGAGAACATGACCGCCGGCGCTGAATTCGCAGCGCACCACCCAGTCGGTCGGCTCCTGCAGTTCGATCATGAAAATACCTTCGCCGATCGCATGCGGTACGCCGGACGGAACCATCAGGCAGTCGCCGGGTTTCACCGGAATTTTGTCAAAGCAGGCGCGCATGCCGTCCAGATCCTGCTCTTCGACCATCCGCTGCCACACGTCGGGAGCCGGCGGGTGCTGCAGGCCCAGATAGACATAGGCATCGTCGCGCCGCGTCGAGAGAATATACCAGCACTCCGTTTTCCCGTTGTGTCCGCCGAAATGTGCATGGACAAATTCCCGGTCCGGATGAGCCTGCAGGTGCAGGCGCACGCTCGAGTCGAGCAGCTTCATCAGCACCCCGGTCTGGCCGGGCTCATCGACCGGCGGCACCTGCGTACCCCAGAACCAGTCGGGATGCTCAGCAATCAGATCGGAAAACACCAGATCCTCGCCGTCGACCGTCAGATGCGAGAGGCCTTCGTCCGCCTTTTTCCGGTTCTCTCCGTTGCGGGCGCGCACCGTGGAGGCGAGCCAGTCTTCCGGGAAGTGATCGTCTTCGCCCCGATGTCCGTCGCGGAATGCGCGCAGATTGGCGCCTCCGAGGTAACTGCGCCAGACATAGTTCGGCGTAAATTTCAGCGGTGCGGCTGCCTCCAGCTTTTTCTGAACCGCATTATGCATAAACAACCTCCCACGCATCACCGGCGTCATTGAGCAGGCGCAGCGAAATTCCGTTCTCAAAATCAATCGTCCACGGAGCCGGTTCTTCCTCCCCGCAATAGCTCAGGCAAATGAGCACCTGCTCGCCTTCGAACCAGTCGGTGCAAAGCTGCGGGTACAGGCTTTCCGGCGCAGCCATGTGCGTCCGTTCCGTCGCGCGTCCATGCCGGGTCAGTACGCTGTCTTTCCATCCGCGAATCCCCTGCAGTGCCGCAAACTGGACGCCGTTGGAGACCGTTCCCCACAAATCTTCCAAATTGCCGGTGAGTTTCTCAGCGGCATCTGATGCAAGGCTGTAACCACCGGCCGCCAGGCGAGCCCGGTTCTGTGCGGTGACTTTATGCACCTGCAGCTGCCAGCCACCGCGCCAGTGGATCCGCGTTTCAACCTGCACACTCAGCAGGGTGCTTTTATCGCCCAGCAGATAGACCATCGCGGCCTCAGCGACAGTGCATTTCAACTGGTGCGTGCTGTGGCGTCCGAAGACAAACCCGTTTTCAAACTCGGCGGTCAGAGCGGCATCCTGCGGCCAGGGCCCGCCGGGCGGCTGCACGTCAAACCCGACGCCGGTACGGAAAGAGGTCTTGCCCCATTTATAGGTTCCGAACGCGGTGTTGCCGGGGCAGATGCCGCTGTCGGTATTGATCAGCTCCACGGCTCCGCCGACGGAGCGCACCAGCACACCGGCCTGGGGAATCGGCCGAATAAAATCGCCGGTCTCGGCTGGGAGCGGCTCTTCGGGTACCTGCCAGAACGGATCAGCCCGCTCAATCAGAAGAGGGGCAAACGCCTTGGCCGCCCAGTACGGAGATCCCGCACAGGAATAGGCCTCAGCCAGCGCTGGAAACGGATCGGTCCATCCCACACTTAACGGCTGATCCGCCGGCAGACGGCTGGTGAAAAAGTGAAGGTTGCGGGTGCAGAGCCGGCGGCTCAGGCCGGCGGAAAGTGCACGCACGCCGCAGTGATGAGCCAGTCCGAACGGAGCCGATGCGGCAAAACGATATGTTAAAGATCGGCCGTACGGGACGTTTTCGCCGGAGGCGGCAAAAAAGTGTGCATAGTCCGGAAGAAATTCCGCCGTCCAGCTGCGCCAGCGTTCGGCGCGGGCCGGGTCGAGATCGCCGTAGAGTTTTCCCCACCAAAGTCCGTAATAATGAAAGGCGTAGGCGTTGTAGTGATCCACGGTCTCATTCATGCCGTCGACGAACCAACCGCCGCCGAGCGCCATGCTTTCGAGCACATCCATCCAGTGCAGGACGAGACCGGCATCCTCTTTGGTTCCGATCCCCTTACTCAGCAGAAAGCTGAGCGGGACAACGCCGAAAAAAAGGTGATTGTTGCGGTGCAGGCCGGCGCCGCGGACCGAACGGATCCATGCCAGAACCTGCGAACGCTCGGCGTTCGTGAGCGGCTCCCACAGATGTTCTTTTGCCATTTCCAGCGCGAGAATGAGCGCGCCCATTTCCACGGAGTGCTGATGATAGTTCGTCAGCGCGCCCCAGTAATGCGGTCCTTCCGGATCGGTGCCAGCCACCAGCCCTTCCCGGAACCACGCTGCGATCTGATCGCGAGTGAAGCCGAGCGTCTCGCCGCCCTCGGCGGCGAGCCAGTGGGCCGCCAGCAGGCACGGCCGGGCAAAAGACTCCACGACATCTGCTATGGCGCCATGGTTGCTGGCCGGCCCCGGCAACGGCAGGGAGGCCGCACCGGGGAGCATCAGACCAGCCAGCGGGAATAACAACTGTTCTGCGGCCAGCACCCAGGCGTCATAGGAAGATGAAAATTGTGGAGAGGATTTCAATGAATTCCTTTATTTCACTTTGATCCGATAGAAACGCGATGCGGTTTCTTCATCGTCAAGATCAACCTGACGGGCCCTGTCCGATCCGCGGATATTGTAGGCCCGTATGGTCCACTTTCCTGAAACGAGGTTGGTCGTCGAGGAGATTTCGTAGCGGTAGCCGGCCGTGTTCGGGAACCGGAAGCTGACTCCGCCGTGGGCTCGGACCGTGAAATTACTGACGGTCAGGTCCGCCGGCACGGTTTCGGGAGCATTCTCATACGTTGCCGTGAGTGTTACATCCGAAGCGGGCATCCGCACGGTGCTGAGAGCGGCGGACGGATCGGTTACAAATGCGGTGTCGCCACTCCATGAGGAGAAGACCTGTCCTTCGGGTGCCGCGGCGGCTTCGATCATGACAACGGCCCCGGCCTCTACGGAGGAGCTTCCCGTTCCGTTGTTGACGGTGAGGGTATAGGTGCCTGCGGAACTGTCGCGATAACGGGCCGTCAGATAAACCCCGCAGTCCGGCATGGTAATCGTTGTGGACGCGCTGCTGACGTTTGCAACGGCATCCACAGCCCCGACCCAGCGGTCAAACACCTTGCCGGACGCCGGGCTGTTGGCACTGATGGATATGACCGTGCCGGGCGTGACCGCTTCCCTGGATCCGGAACCGTTGATCACTTTCAGATCGTGAGAACTGTCGGTGCGGAACGGCGAAGCCGGGAAGCCTTCCTTATTGTAGAGTTTATTGAGGCCGGAGGGCGCTTCTTCATAGCAGTAGCGGACATACCGAGGCGCAGGAACAGAGGCCGCGGAAACGACGACCGTATCAGCATCGATCACAGCAACGGCGTCCACAAACACCCTGTCGGACCCGGCGATTTCAAAGTTCTGAAGTGCGCCGGAGGTTTCGACCACCGCATTGGTGCCGTCTTTCTGTCCGACCATCAGGCCGCTGCCGGCATAGTCGAAGAGCACACGCAGCTGCGAACCTTCGTTTTCCACATCGTAGAAGATCGGTCCGCTGAAGACGTTGTCCCGTCCGTAGTTTTTAGAGAGAACCCACTGGGCCAGGCGATGGCAGGGATCCTGTTTGTTGGTCGGGTGAATGTTGCTGTTGTCACCGACGTCGATGGTTACCGCCATGCCGGTGTTGGTTTCCGACAGCGCATTGAGCTGCGCCTCGCGGATTTTCGGATAGTCCTGATCGCCGGGGGCGTAGTTCGGGAGCTGCACATAGTAGAACGGCAGGCTGCCGAGGGCCCAGGCGGCTCGCCAGCCGCGAATGAGCCCGATCATTTTCTGTTCGTAAATGGCGGGTTTGTCGCGGTCGGATTCTCCCTGATACCAGAGGATTCCGCAAATGCCGTACGGGACGAGCGGCCCGATCATGGCGTTGTATATGTCGTGCAGGTCGGTGGCTCCGCCCTGTTCGGAATCGGCGATCAGGCCGGCGAGCTCCGGCATGAGGCTGAGTGCTTCATCGTTCAGGAACATGTTGATTTCCATGCCGCCGTACGAGGAGTGCAGCAGACCGATCGGGACGCCGGTTTCCTTCTGGATTTCCAGCGCAGTCAGATATCCGATGGCGGTGAAATGCCGGACATCGCTGAGGTCGTCGCCGCGCTCCCACGGATAATAATAGCTGACCGGCTCATCCAGAAGCGTTTCCGAATATGAGCGGTTTACATTGACCTGCCGGATCAGGGCGTTCGTCAGTGTACCGGAGATGGCATCGTAGTTGGTGATCGAGGACATGGCAAAGGCCATATTGGACTGGCCGGAGCAGAGGTAGACATCGCCGTAGATCACGTCGGTCAGAACCGTATCAGGAGCCCCTTCTGCGGTGACTTTGAGGACGTGCGCCGTACCGCCGTCGGCCGCATGCGACGGCATGGATACTTTCCAGTCGCCGTTCGCATCCGCGGCATCGCTGCCGATCAGTACATCGTCGAGATAAACCTGAACCCTCAGGCCGGGCGTGGCGGTTCCCCAGACCGGAGCAGCCTGGTTGCGCTGCAGAACCATGTGATTCTGGAAGAGATTGTGAACGTGCAGTTCCGGTGTGGATTCACTGGAAACAAATTCATATACGACGATATCGTCGATGACATAATTCAGGTCGATATCGGAAGTGCCGGTGTTGAAGCCGAACTTGCCGAGGTTGTATTCCGTGGTTCCGACCGTACCGGCTCCCTCATCAGTAGAGTCACTCAGGTCGAGGGATGTATATTCTTCGCCGCCGCTCATGGTGACCAGCGATCCATTGAGCCAGTAGGCCACCGAGTTGGCCGGCAGCGTGTACTCGGCATCGTCAAGGCCGGTATAGGTGATGGACTGGGAGTCGTAGTCGTTGGCAATGATACTGACACGGTTTGATACCGCGGAGAGCGCATTGTTCAGGCTGGCTGGAAGACTGAAATCGACGTTTCTGACGTCCATCGTACCGTCATTGTACAGCCGTAGATCGCTTAACCGGGCGCCACTCGCCCCGAAGGTCCGGGACGTGTTGTATTCGCCGAGACTTACCGCAATATAGTCGTCCCCCGCACCGGAGGTGGTCAGCGGGACCACGGAAAAGTCCACCCGCACCGCGGAGAGCTGGTCGTTGGCTGAATTGACGAAGTTATATTCGAGGTTGCAGAGATTTGCGGCACTTCCGTCGTAAAGCTGCACTGCATTGGCGGTACCCATCGGGTT
>JBFWJN010000082.1:0-12734 GCA_050253185.1 Kiritimatiellales bacterium
TGCTGCGCACGGCTGACGGCGCGGGTGCGGATGCGGTGATCGTCTGCGACCCGGCGACTGATCTCAACAATCCGAATGTCATTCGCGCCAGCATCGGTACGCTGTTCTATCTGCCGATCGCCGAGGCATCGTCGAAAGAGGCGATTGCTTTTCTGAAGGAGAAAGGGATTCGGATTCTGTCGGCAGTTCCGGCGGCCGAGGCGGTTTATACGGACGAGGACCTTTCCGGTTCGCTGGCGATTGCCGTCGGCGCGGAGGATCGCGGACTTTCCAATGTCTGGAAAAACGGAGCCGACCTGAACGTGAAAATTCCAATGCTTGGAAAAAACGATTCGCTCAACGTCTCGGTTTCGGCGGCCATTCTGCTGTATGAGGCCTGCCGTCAACGGGCCAAAACCACTGAAGTTTAAATTTGATTAAATTCCCCCTTGCAACCGAAGAGGAAAAGTATACCTTCGTCACCCTTCTTGCTGATGATTGCGGGGTGGAGCAGTCTGGTAGCTCGTCAGGCTCATAACCTGAAGGTCCTGGGTTCAAATCCCAGCCCCGCTACCAAATCATCTCAGAATATACGGCGATTGCGGGGTGGAGCAGTCTGGTAGCTCGTCAGGCTCATAACCTGAAGGTCCTGGGTTCAAATCCCAGCCCCGCTACCAAAGTTTCCTGATAGCTATACACGGTCTAAAGAGACCCTGTTTCCATGCTTTCTTTTGAAATGTATCGGGAAGTCTTCATAATGCCCTCCAACTGATTTAACTAAAGGAGGAGCAGTATGGAACTCAAAGGAAGTCAGACCGAAAAGAACCTGATGAGCGCATTCGCCGGGGAATCACAGGCCCGCATGCGTTACACCTATTACGCCAGTGCCGCGAAAAAAGAGGGCTTTGTTCAGATTGCCGATATTTTCGAAGAAACGGCCAATCAGGAAAAAGAACACGCCAAACGGATCTTTAATTCGATGGCTGGCGGCGAAGTTGAAATCCCCGTAAGCGCGTTCCCGGCCGGTCCGGTTGGAAAAACCTATGACAACCTGCTGGCTGCCGCCGCCGGTGAAGAGCATGAATGGACCGAAATGTATCCGGACTTTGCAAATATCGCGATGGAAGAAGGCTTCAAGGACATTGCCGCCATGTTCACTGCGATTGCCGTGGCTGAAAAGCAGCACGATAAACGCTACAAGGATCTCGCCGCCAACATCCAGGCAGGGCGCGTGTTTGAGCGTGAGGAGGAAGTCGTGTGGCGCTGCCGCAACTGCGGCTACCTGCATAAAGGGAAGAAAGCACCGGTCAAATGCATGGCCTGTGCTCATCCGCAGGCTCACTTCGAGCTGCTGGGCGAAAACTGGTAAGCCGCTTCGGTTCCAGTTAAAACGCGGGTTTTCCAATGATTGGAAAATCCGCGTTTCTTTTTTCCAGAGATTGGAAAAACGGAGAGAAAGCTACGGCGTTTTCTCCAGTGCGCATTCGCCGCAGATGGTTTTTCCGGTTCTCTGGGCGCGGCAGAAATAGCCTTTGGCTTTTCCCTGCCAGATCGCCCCGCTGTTCGGGCAGCGTTCGACGAACTGCGCGAAGCCGATGAACCGTTCCAGTACATGATCCGGAATGGCATGCTCCATTTTGCAGGCGAATTCCTCGGCATCCTCTCGGGGAATATCGAGCACGTTGGAGAAGAAATTCAGCAGGGCCTCGTGTTTTTTCGCAATGGCCCGGGCGATTTTTTTGCCGGGCGCTGTCAGCGTGACAACATCATAGGGCGCATAGTTGACCAGTTCCTTTTCTGCGAGCAGTTTCAAGGCGCCGGTCACCGATGCGGCTTTGACGTTCAGCCGATCGGCGATGTCTTTCGGTCGGGCGGCGCCTTTTTCTTCGGCGACCATGAAAATGGTCTCCAGGTAATCTTCCAGACTGGAACTGAGTTCAATTTGCTTATTCGACATACCGGATATTTAACAAACTTTTTTAATCCTGCCTAATTTATTATTGCTTCGGTTCGGATTTGTATTTTGTCTAATTGGACGCTTCCTTTCGCAGTTTATCGGCTGCGGCAATCATGTTTTTCAAAGCAGCGCGGGTTTCCGGCCAGCCGCGGGTTTTCAGTCCGCAGTCCGGGTTCACCCACAGCCGCTCTGCGGGAATCGCCTGAGCGGCTTTGCGAAGCAGTTCAGCCATTTCCTCGACCGACGGAACGCGCGGCGAATGGATGTCCCAGATGCCGGGGCCGATCTGGTTTGGATAGTTGAAGTCGCGAAACGCGGCGAGTAGCTCCATGCCGGACCGTGAGGCTTCGATCGAGATCACATCCGCATCGAGCGCTGCGATGGAACTGATGATTTCATTGAATTCGGCATAGCACATGTGTGTGTGGATCTGCGTTTCGTCCTGCACGCCGCTGGTGCTGATCCGGAATGACTCCACCGCTTTTGCGAGGTAGGCCGCGTGATCGGCTTTGTGCAGCGGTAAGCCTTCGCGCAGGGCAGGTTCATCGATCTGGATGACTCCGATCCCCGCCTTTTCGAGATCGACGACTTCGTCGCGAATCGCGAAAGCGATCTGTTTCATGGTTTCGTGGCGCGGCTGGTCGTCGCGGACAAAGCTCCACTGAAGAATGGTGACGGGGCCGGTGAGCATGCCTTTCATCGGTTTATCGGTCAGCGACTGGGCGAAGACGCTCCAGTCGACGGTTATCGGTTTCGGGCGCGACACGTCGCCGAAAAGAATCGGCGGTTTGACGCAGCGCGATCCGTAGCTTTGCACCCAGCCGTTCCGGCTGAACGCATAGCCTTCGAGCTGCTGGCCGAAATATTCGACCATGTCGTTTCGTTCCGGTTCGCCGTGCACGAGGCAGTCGAGGCCCAGTTTTTCCTGTTCGCGGACGACGGTGCGGATTTCCTCTTTCAGGAACTCGTTGTATTCCGCATCGCTGAGTTCGCCTTTACGGTGCCGGGCGCGCGCCTGCCGGATTTCAGCGGTCTGCGGAAAGGAGCCGATGGTCGTGGCCGGAAACAGCGGAAAACGGAGTTTTTCCTGCTGTTTGACAATTCGCTCGGCGAACGGGCTCGGACGGCGTGCATCGTTCGGTGTCGAGGCCCTGCAGCGGGCCTTGACGGCCGGAACATGGATGCGCGGACTGGTGCGCCGCGACTCGGTGACCGCTGCGTTAGCCTGCCACGCCGGATCGCTTTCCGGTTTTTCCAATGTTTGGAAACGAGCGAGGTCGTCCAGCTCGGCGAGTTTTTCATCGGCGAACGCCAGCCAGTTTTTCACTTCGCTGTCGAGTTCGGTTTCCGCGTCGAGGCTGACGGGCGTGTGCAGCAGCGAGCACGAGCTGGAAACGATGACGCGGTCGGCGCCAAGAGCATCAACCGCTTTTTGAATGAGCGTGTGCGACGTGGCATAGTCGTTCTTCCAGATGTTGCGTCCGCTGACGATTCCGAGCGATAATACTTTATCGGCGGGCAATTTTGCGAGCAGCGCGTCGAGTTCGCCGGGTTCGCTGACGGCGTCGCAATGGATGGAGCGGACCGGCAGGGCAAGGGCGGTGTCAAGGTTGTCGCGCAGTCCGCCGAAGTAGGAAGTCAGGTGGATGGATGGTCCGGTTGCAGCGAGTTTTTCATAAACAGGCGAAAAAGCGGCGTGCTGAGCGTCTGTCAGGTCGAGCGCAAGAACCGGTTCGTCGATCTGAACAGCCTGCGCACCGGCGTCTTTGAGCTGGCTCAATACGGTTTCATAAACCGGAAACAGGCGGTCGAGCAGTGTAAGCGGATCAAAGTCGCCGTCGGCTTTGCCGAGCAGCAGAAAGCTGACGGGGCCGAGCAGGACGGGCACGGTTTCGATGCCGAGCGCTTTGGCTTCGCGGTATTCATCGAACGGTTTGGACGAACAGAGCGAGAAAATCTGGTCCGGATCGAACTCGGGGACGAGATAGTGATAGTTGGTGTCGAACCACTTGGTCATTTCCAGCGCGGCGGTTTCTTCGATTCGTCCGGCGGCCGCGGCAGGCGGGACGCCGCGGGCGAGGGTGAAGTAGATTTCGGGATCGACGGGTCCGCCGCCGAAGCCGAAGCGTTCCGGAACGGCGCCGACAAGGCAGGCCGTGTCGAGGACCTGGTCGTAAAAACTGAAGTCGTTTGACGGGATGAGGTCGATTCCGGCTGCTTTCTGTTTTTTCCAGGCCCTGGAACGCAGTTCTGCGGCGAGCGTGAGCAGCTCGTTCTGCCGGATTTTTCCGGCCCAATAGGCTTCGAGTGCTTTTTTGAGTTCGCGGTTTTTGCCGATGCGCGGGTAGCCCAGTGTACGGGTCTGCGGTTTGTTCATGATCTTTCTCCTGTTAAAAAATGAATGTTCCGGCTTATATATCCGTTAATCCGGATAAACAAATTTAAAATGCAGTTTTCTTTTTGATGATCAGCCCGGTTTGACAGGACGAGGTCGGCGGGCGTAGGTTGCCGTCATCTTCTGAGGGAGGACGCGATGCATACGCTGGTGCTTCTACGACATGGTGAGAGCGAGTGGAACCGGGCTAACCGGTTTACCGGCTGGACGGATGTCGATCTGTCTGAAAAAGGGGTTCAGGAGGCGGCAGAGGCCGGAGAGCAGCTCAAAGCGAACGGGCTTGATTTTGATATCGCGTATACCTCCGTCCTGAAGCGGGCGATCCGCACGCTCTGGATTGTTCTCGACCGGATGGACCGTCTTTGGCTGCCGGTTGAGAAAAACTGGCGGCTGAACGAGCGCCATTACGGCGCCTTGCAGGGGCTGAACAAGGCAAAGACGGCTGAAAAGTTCGGCGAGGAACAGGTACTGATCTGGCGACGGAGTTACAATACGCCGCCGCCTGCGCTCGACCCATCCGACGAACGCTGGCCGGGACACGATCCGCGTTACGGGAATCTGACCGCTGCGGATCTGCCGCTGACGGAATGTCTCAAAGATACGGTTGAACGGTTTATGCCGTACTGGGCCAAAACGATCCGTCCGGCGATCAACCGTGGAAAAAGGGTGCTGATTGCCGCCCACGGCAACAGCCTGCGCGCGCTTGTGAAGCATCTGGACGGTCTGTCCGACGAAGAAATCATTGGCGTCAACATTCCAACGGGCGTGCCGCTGATCTATGAGCTGGATGACCGTATGAAGCCGCTTCGCAGCTATTATCTTGGCGATGAGGAGACGGTAAAAAGGGCAATGGATGCTGTCGCTGCGCAGGGTAAACGCCGGTAGGCAATAGCCGGTGCGTTTTGCTTTTTTTGTACTTACGGGGATTTGTCTTCGGAGCTTCCCGGTTTTTCCAGACTTTGGAAATTTATTTAGAAAAAATCTCAACAAACCGCTTGACGAATTTTTAGGCATAACTAAATTAATTTGCCGTATCAAAAAAAGAAAGGCGGTTATGAAAACGGTTATTGTTTATGGAAGCACGACGGGATCAACGGAAACCGTTGCCCAGGATCTGGCCGGTGCATTTCCCGGGTCGATGGTCATTTCTGCGGGGCAGGTGTCGGACGCGGATGTGAAGGACGCAGAGTTTCTGATTTTCGGAGCCTCAACCTGGGGATGCGGGGACCTGCAGGACGACATGGATGCATTTCTCGGGCAGTTCAGCGGCTGGAATGTGAGTGCAAAAACCGGGGCGGTGTTCGGTTTGGGCGACCAGTTCACCTATACGGACACGTATGTGGACGGTATGGCCGATATGGCGGATGCACTGAAGAACAAGGGAATCAAGGTGGTCGGCGCGTGGCCGGCGGCAGGGTACGGGCACAGTGCATCCCGCGCCGTGAACGGCGACAGTTTTGTCGGCCTGGCGCTCGATCAGGACAATGAGTCGGATCAAACCGCGGAGCGGCTGTCGGTTTGGGTGAAACAGATCAAAGCAGAGCTTTGACAAAATCGAATAACGAAATCCTCAACTACTTAAGAGAAGCGCGAATGACGAAAAACTTCAAAAAACGAAGCCGGAAGAGGATCTCGTATTCTTTGGGTTTGGGTCTTTCGGATTCTGAACTTTAGCGGAGCGATGGGATGCAGGTGTTCTGCCATCATCTGTACGAATACTGCAAGGGATTGAGAAATCTTGTGCTGCACACGATGGCTGCGGAGGACGTTGCTCTGGCCGTTCGCAAACTGGAGGCCGCCGGCATCGATCACGCAGCCTTTCCGGTCAGTGCACGCCGGACGAATCTGTTTTTCGGCGCAGCGGAATGTGTGCAGGTGATTCGACAGATCGGGAAACCGAAGCTGACGGAGTATACGGCGGAAGAGGATTTTATTCTGGGCATCATGCTCGGATACGAGCGCCGCCGGCAGTGTGAGCGGTACTTGAAATTTAAAGAAAAAGAGGGCCGAGGGGTTCGGTCCGTATCACAGATTAAATAATGAAAGGCTGGGTTGGGGATATGATGAATAAATCGATCGGACGGATTGCAGGGGTGGTTGCGATAACGGCGGTTCTCGGAGCGGTCGCACAGGAAGAGACCGTGAGCAGACAGGATTTTGAGGCGCTGCAGAAAGAGGTTTCCGTATTGAAGTCGGAGTTGACGAAACAGCAGCAGAAAGAGCTGGGTTCTGTTTCGCTGACCGTGCCGGAGGGGTTGGAATTCGGTGCTTTAGTGGAAGTGGAGGCCGCCTACAGCAGCACGGACTCCGAAGATGAAAGCGACCTGACGCTGGCGACGGTGGAGCTGTCGGCGGGCTGGCAGCTGATCGACTGGTTGCGCGCTGATCTGGTCTTTCTCTATGAAGAGGACGATACCGAGCCGATGGATGTGGACCAGGCGATTCTGACGTTCGGAAACCTGGAAAAATTTCCGCTGTTCCTGCAGGTGGGGAAAATGTACGTGCCGTTCGGAAACCTGGACAGCTTCTTCATCAGTGATCCGATCGTACTGGAACTGGCCGAAACACTGGAGAGCGCAGCGCTGCTTGGGGTTGAAAAGGGAGGCTTTTCCGCTTCGCTGACGGCATTCAACGGCGATGTGGAAACCGACGGAGAAAACCAGACGGATAATTTTGTGGCGGCGGCATCCTACAGTCTAGAAAGCGATAACGCGTCACTCAGTTTCGGCGGCGCATGGATTCGCAATATCATGGATTCGGACGGCCTGACCGGGGTGCTGGAAGATGCCTATGCCTACACGTACACCTCGGATGACACCGGCGGTCTGGATGCATGGGCCACCGCATCGTTCGGCCCGGCGACGCTGATTGTCGAATATGTCAAAACGCTGGATGATATTACGGTCGACGGTGTGAACCAGGGACTGAAACCGTCCTCGTTAAACCTGGAACTCGGCTATGCGCTGACCGATCGCCTGGAGGTTGCCGCCAAGGTTGAAAAATCCCGTGATGTTGCCGACTGGTTCCCGGAAAACCGTTACGGCGTGGTCTGCAGCTACCTGCTCGCGGAAACCGACCTGTGCTCAACCGGGCTGGCGCTGGAATACATGAAAGAGGATTTCGCGGCCGGCGCCGAGGACGCCGATCTCGTCACGATGCAGATTGCTGTCGAGTTTTAGTTGCGGCTAAACCTCAATTCCGGTAAGCGTATCGGGATTTTACCAACAGGAAACGCTATGAAACTGAAAGACATGAAGGCCGGCGAGTCCGGTAAAGTGACCGGATACGCCACTACAGACCGGAACTATCGCCGGAAACTGCTCCAAATGGGGCTGGTGCGCAGCGCCGAATTCAGGCTTGTTCGAATTGCGCCCCTTGGCGATCCGGCGGAAATTTCCATCAATGGATCCGGACTGACCCTGCGCAAGGCCGAGGCCGATGCGCTGGAAGTGGAGAAGATTTAATGAAAGACATTACCATCGCTTTAGCAGGGAACCCCAACTGCGGGAAAACCACGCTGTTCAACGCGCTGACCGGAGCCCGGCAGCGCGTCGGGAACTGGCCGGGCGTCACCGTCGAACGGCTGGAAGGACACTACAGAGACGGCGAAAGTGAAATCCGCGTCGTCGACCTGCCCGGGATTTATTCATTCTCGGCCTACTCCGTAGACGAAAAAGTATCGCGCGAGTACATCCTCAAAGAGAAACCGGACGTCGTCGTCAATATTCTCGACGCCACCAACCTTGAGCGCAATCTCTACCTCACCACGCAGCTGCTCGAAATGCGTGTGCCGGTTGTCGTTGCGCTCAACATGATGGACATGGCGAAGCAGCGCAAAATCCAGATCGAACTCAATCATCTGGAAGAGCACCTAGGCTGTCCGGTGGTTCCGATTGTCGCATCCCGCCGGGAAGGTCTGGACAAACTGAAGGAAACCGTCCGGTCCATGGCCCAAAGCCGGAAGATTTCTCCGACCCGGGTCATGTACGACAGCGAGGTCGAGCCGCTGCTGGACGACCTTCAGGCACAGGTGGACGAAACCGCGAAAAATGCAAAAGTCGATTCCCGCTGGCTGGCCATCAAGCTGCTCGAAGGCGATGCACTGGCTGATGAAATCACGAAAGGCATTTTCGCCGAATCCGTCGCCTCCATTGATGAAAAAATCAGGCATCATGTCGGTGACGACATTGACGTCGTGATCGCTGACGGTCGCTACGGCTTTATCCACGGTCTCTCCAAAGATGTTGTCAAACGTACATCGCAGGTGCGCCGTACCGTTTCCGACGCCATCGACAAAGTGGTGCTCAACCGGATTCTCGGGATACCGGTCTTCCTGATTGTGATGTATCTTGTCTTCCTGATTACCACCAACGTCGGCGGCGGATTCATCGACTTTTTCGATATCTTCTTCGGAACCGTTTTTGTCGACGGCTTCGGCGTACTGCTGGGAAATCTGAATGCGCCGGAATGGCTCATCACCCTGCTGGCCGGAGGAATCGGCGGCGGGATACAGACCATCTCCACCTTTGTGCCACCGATCTTCTTTATCTTTCTCTGCCTCTCGGCCTTGGAAGATTCCGGCTACATGGCCCGCGCGGCGTTTGTGATGGACCGCCTGCTGCGCGCCATCGGGCTGCCCGGCAAGGCGTTCCTGCCGATGCTCGTCGGTTTCGGCTGCAACGTGCCCGGCATCATGGCCGCCCGCACGCTCGAAAACGAGCGCGACCGCACCATGACCGTCATGATGAACCCGTTCATGTCCTGCGGCGCGCGCCTGCCGGTCTACATCCTGTTCGCCGCCGCCTTCTTCCCGCACTCCGGCGGCGCGCTCATCTTCGGGATCTATCTGACCGGAATCGTGCTCAGCGTTCTCACCGGACTGCTTCTGCGCAAGACCGTCCTGAAAGGAGAGGCCGCCACCTTCGTCATGGAACTGCCGCCGTATCACATTCCGACACTGAACGGCGTGTTCCTCCATACATGGAACAAGCTCAAAGGCTTCATCTTTCGCGCCGGCAAGGTCATTCTGCCGATCGTCATCATTCTGAGTTTCCTCAATGCGATCGGAACCGACGGATCGTTCGGCCACGAAGACCGGGAAGACTCCGTACTCAGCGCCGTTGGCAAATCCATCACGCCGATCTTCCACCCGATGGGCATCACCGACGAGAACTGGCCCGCCACCGTCGGGCTCTTCACCGGAATCTTCGCCAAGGAAGCCGTCGTTGGAACGCTGGATGCGCTCTATGCACAGGTCAGCGCGGCGGATGCCGTGGGCGAGGCCGCAGAAGAGGGCGAAGAAGAAGGATTTAACTTCTGGGGCGGCATCGGCGAAGCCTTTGCCTCCATTCCGGCCGCCTTCGAAGGCTTCGGCGAGGCGATCATCGATCCGCTCGGACTCGCCGCCGCCAAAGATGTGGAGGACATGGAAACCGCAGCCGAGGAACTCGAAACCTCCACCGGCACGCTCGTCTCCCTGCAGCACTTCTTTGGCAGCAGGGTGGCGGCAGTCGCCTACCTGCTGTTCATCCTCATCTATGCGCCCTGCGTCGCCGCCATCGCCGCCATCTACCGCGAAACCGGCATCCGCTGGATGACCTTCGCCTTCTGCTATCTCACCGGGCTGGCCTGGATCGTGGCGACCCTGTTCTACCAGATCGGAACAATTCATCAACACCCCGGAACATCTGCGGCCTGGGTCGTCGGACTGGTCGGGGTACTTGTCCTGCTCTATGTTTCAATGAAAATGGCCGGGAAAAAGCAGACGGCCGGATAGGAAAAAGACATGTTCGACGGACTTTTCAGGAGAAGAAACAGACACTGCCGCCGCAACGCCCGCTCCGGCGGGCGCGACCAATGCTGCGCGCATCCGCTCTATGATTTCACACAGGGCGTTGAAGTGCACATTGTCTCCAACAGCGATCGGAAAACGCTGGAAATGGGACTCTGCACCGGCGCTTCCGTCCGCGTCATCGAAAACCGGTCGGCAGACGCCAACATGGTCATCGACGCCGGAGAAGGCCGCTACATCATCTCCAAAGAATCCGCCGCGAAAATCAGGGTCCGCTGATGCTCAGTCAAATCATAGAATGGCTTAGGGAACGCCGCTCGGCTACCATTGCCGAGCTGGCGCTTCATTTCGACATGGACGCCGCCGCGATGGAAGGCATGCTCCAGACGCTGGAACGCAAGGGCCGTGTTGAAAAAATCTGCGGCGGAAAATGCGCCGGATGCAAAGGCTGCGCGCTGGTCAATCCGATGGAGGCATCCATTTACAGGGCGGTCTAAGCCATGCACACCCAACCCTTTGAGCGCTCTCAATGCCGCCGGCGGAGACGTCATCGTCGAAGTCAATCCCTGCACGGCCCCCGACTGCGCCGCCTGATTTTTCAAACATTGGAAAATTGCTGAAATCCGGCCTTGCCGCTTTGCCGCTTCGCTTCTTTTTGGGTGCAAAAAGCACTTTCGCCTTGCTCAGGTCCAAACATTGGAAAAAACTGTGCGGACTATGAAAAAGACCGATGCCCCCATTTTGAAGTACAGCGCCAAAGGCCGCTCCACCCGAATTGAAGACTTTCTCCTGCGTCCGCCCGTCGAAAAAGGCGCCGATAAAATCGCCGCTGACGTGCTCGCCGAAATCCGAAAACGCGGCGACAGTGCCGTCGTCAAATACGCCCGGCAGTTCGACCGGTCAACCGTGACCCTCGCCACGCTGCGCGTCACCAAAGTCGAAATTTCCGAAGCCAAAAAGGCCGTGGATGCGGACTTTAAAAAGGCGGCAAAAGAAGCGCACGCCCGTATCGCCGACTTCGCCACCGCCGGTCTGCGCAAAGACTGGACCATGCCCGCTCCACAGGGCGGATGGCTCGGCGAAAAATTTGTACCGCTCGACCGCATCGGCGCCTATATTCCCGGCGGCGCCGCACCGCTCGCCTCCACCGCGCTCATGACCGTCACGCTCGCCAAAGTCGCCGGAGTCAAAGAACGCATCGCCTGCACGCCTGCCAGTCCGGAAGGCAAAGTGAACCCGTACATTCTTTTTGCGCTCGACCTGGCCGGGGCGACGGAAATCTACAAAGTCGGCGGCATTCAGGCCATCGGCGCTATGGCTTACGGGACAAAGACCATCGGCAAGGTTCAGAAGATTGTCGGACCCGGCGGACCGTACGTTACCGCTGCCAAACGTCTTGTCTACGGCGACGTCGCCCTCGACATGGTTGCCGGCCCCAGCGAAATCGCCGTGTTTGCTGATGACGCTGCCAATCCGGTTCACGTCGCCGCCGACCTGCTTTCGCAGGCCGAACACGGCACCGGTTCCGAAAAGGCGCTGCTGGTGACGACCTCCGAACGGCTGGCCAAAGCCGTTCGCGCCGAGCTGGACGTGCAGTCAAAAACGCTGAGCCGCAAAGGTCCGGTCTCCAAAGTGCTGGCTCGCGGCTGCATCCTAGTCACCGTTCCAAACATTGGAAAAGGCATCGAACTCTGCAACCGCTTTGCGCCGGAACATATGGAAATCATCGTTAAAAACGCCGAGAGCGTCGCAGCCAAAATACACACCGCCGGCGCGATCTTTATCGGTCCGTGGACCCCCGAATCGGTCGGCGACTTTGCCGCCGGACCGAGCCACGTTCTGCCCACCGGCGGAACGGCCGCCTTTTTCTCCGGCCTCACCGTCGAAGACTTCCGCCGCCGCGTCAGCCTCATCCACTTCACCAAAGAAGACCTGGAAGAAACCGTTTCGGTGGTCGAGGCCTTCGGTCGCGTTGAAACCCTTGACGCCCACGCCCGCTCCGCCACCGTCCGGCTGGAGAAATAGGCAGTGATAGTATCAAATGATACTATGACAGGAATGTTACAAATCAGGTTTTGGCAAGATCCCAATAACTTACATTTAATTGTTCGGACTGATATGTTGTTTCAGTTCATCAATCGAGAGTGCGGGTGACTTGCGGTGCAACATGGCATGGCAATTTGGACAGACAGGCCTTAAATCGCGGACTGGATCGACCTCGTATTCTTTATCTACTTCAGCCAATGGAATAATGTGATGCACATGAATATAATCGTGTCCAAGTTCACCATAGGCGGACTCGAATGAAAAACCACATACACAGCATGTGCACCCATAATAGTTGACACATTTACGTCGGGCAACTGCACTGCGCTCATAAAGCGTTACAGTCACTGTGGTTGTTGCTCCTTCACGCAACGGTGTCCCGAGAGGGATATCATCAGGATGAATGTCAAACGGAGAGTTA
This sequence comes from Kiritimatiellales bacterium, assembly GCA_050253185.1. Classification (GTDB taxonomy): domain Bacteria; phylum Verrucomicrobiota; class Kiritimatiellia; order Kiritimatiellales; family Tichowtungiaceae; genus Tichowtungia. The sequence goes on from JBFWJN010000082.1 coordinate 12,590, forward strand.
TTCCCGAACCCTGTCTGTTGGATTGCTTCTACCAGTTCAGGCAGTAGCGTCCAAGTGCGACTGATTGGATCCCATGTGGAAAGAATGGACCACCAATTTAATTTATTTTCGCGCCAATGTGGTGGTTTGAGGTTGAGAGATCGGA
>JBFWJN010000083.1:0-12731 GCA_050253185.1 Kiritimatiellales bacterium
TTCGGAGATGACGACGTGCTGATTGCCAGCCGCAATGGCAAATCCTCTCCTCCGGAACTCGATAAAATATACATTCGGTTCAATGCCTCTCAACTGGGGGAAATTAAAGATATTGTTTCGCTGGATGTCTTTAATCTGCTTTCCACCGGCGCGCCGCGCGAGGGAATTGTGTTTCTCCTGATTGGCGATGACCACAATGCGTGGAATGAAAAGGCACTGACATGGAAAAATGCGCCGGCAACCGGCAAGGATCACAATCTTTCGGCCCGCCACGGACTGCGCATGGGCCGCATTGCAAAACCGGAAAAAAAATCTCCTCCTTCGACCTTGAGTTTGAACTGGCTGGAAGACGGGCCGAAAGTCAAACAGAGCATGTTGCGGGCACTGAACAGTGGCGACCGTACTGTGACATTGGTGGTTTCAACGACGTCTCAATCGGTAGAATATGCCTCTCGGGAAAACACAACGGAAGGCGCGCATCCTCCCAGAATGATTTTAGAGGAAGAAAAATAATCATCGGAATGCACCTTGAGAATGGAGGCCGTCATGCATCAAAAAATGTTTGTAACCCTAGTGGGTCTTGCGTTGGTTTCATCTCTGTTGACTGCGTATTCACAGGTTGACCCTTCTGTGAATTCGTTCGAAATCGATGGCGATTACGGTTCTATTATTGAAAGTGATGGAGATGTATCCGATGGAGGCCATCGCGCGAACTGGATGAGTGACGGTTCGGGGAAGAAATGGTTCCAGATCAGCCAGACGGAGACGGTGACTCCATACATGGGCTCCAATTGTTATAAAGTGCTCTGCGAGCCCTCTGTGGGGGATAAAGACAGATCTGAACAAAAAATGTTATACAGTTGGGATCTTTCGGACGGAGCCCGTTTTTTTTCATTGGCGTTCTGTGTTCCCTCGGGAACAACGCATGATAATTGGTTTTTTTTCTCCCAATGGTGGCAGGGGTCTTTGCAGGGACCGCCCCTAACCATTCATTGGACAACAGATGATACGATCGCATTGGCTTCCCGGTCCAGTGAGGACTCTTTTGAAATCCTCTGGGAGACGCCGCTGATTAAGGACAAATGGTATCGCTTTATGGTTAAGGTGGAGTTTGGGTTCCATCTGAGCGGCAGTATCGTTCTGTGGCAGATGGATGAGTCTACCGGCGGGTGGGTTCAGAGATATCTTAATGATGCAATAACGCTGGGATGGGAGTTCTTTGACGACGATGTGACGCCGGCGCCCGTCAATAATTTTACATGGAAGGTCGGGACGTATCGCGGAGTGACTGAAACAAGCTCGAGGGTTTTTTATGATAATATTCAATATGGACGTCTCAAGAGCCATATTACGAAAGACTATCTGGTTGGATATCATAAAAATGTCTTGGCTCTGAATTTTGATGAGGCATCAGGAACTTCTGCCGCTGATTCCAGCAACTACAATAATGATGGGGTCTTAGTAAACGGTCCACTGTGGAAGAATGACGGAGTGGTCGGGAGCTGTCTTCAGTTTGATGGCAGTGACGATGTGGTTAAAGTCCCGGTGGATATAACGGACTTTGATTTCGGTAATTATCTCACTGCGGCGGGATGGTTCAAATCGTCAGACGCACAGGACGGGAAATCAATCCTTTGTATGGATGAGTATTCCTCCAACTTTAAGTTCCGGCTTACGTTGGTATCTCCAACGCAGGCGGCTTTCGTCGTGAGACATCCGGATGACTCCATTGAGTCGATCAAAAAGACGCTGAGCAGTTCTTTATTCGACGGGAGCTGGCATCATATTGCGGGAGTTTATAATCGATGGGCTCCGGATGGCGGCCGTTTAAAGCTGTATATTGACGGAGTAAAGGTTGCTTCTGCCGTCGGTGCAGATAAACCCCTGCTCCGGGGAGATAACTATTTATATGTCGGGAAACTCAGCGGCTCATATTTTTCAGGAAAAATCGATGAAATTGGGCTGTATAATTATCCGATGACGGACTCTGAGATCTCCACGCTGTATAATCTGTATTGAGAACGGCGGAAGGAATCAGGCTTTGTTTTTCCGGATACTGGATTCCCTGATAATTAATTGGGGATCCAGAATGACTTCGTGGGGTATTTGGTTTTCGATGACAATATCAAATGCAAGTTTGACCAGTTGTGCAATCGGTTGGTGAACTGTGGTCAGCTTGGGATGAAAGATATGCGCGAGTGGAATGTCATCGATTCCGACAACGGCAATATCTTTCGGTACAGACAGGTTGTGTTCACGGAGTTCGTTAATCAGGTGCAGAGCCAGATGATCTGTGACGCAAACAACGGCGTGAGGGAGTGTCGGGGCATTTAGCAGGTTCTTGATGGATATTTTTATTGCGGTGCGGATGTCGGCCTCGGGAGGGATGAAGGTGGGGGCGGAAACTTCCATTCCCAGTTTGCCGGCATATTTCATAAAACCCAAGAGTCGCTCATGCGAGATCATAGAGGTTTCTTCAAACCCAAGGAAAGCAGCCTGCCGGCATTCTTCATCCCGGAGATGCTGCATGATTTTCTTCATTGCTTTATCTTCGTCAATTGCGACTCGGCTCGCGAATTCGTTCGCCGGGCCGTGCCCGACACGGGCGATTGGAATTCGGGTTTCGCTCAGTTCTTTCATCCAGTTGATGTGCTGGGAACTTCCGACCACAATCAGTCCGTCCAGCTGGTGCTTTAAAAGCGGTCGAAGTTCCCGGTCATCCGGTTCCGAGTTGAAATGAAAGCCGGAGAGGACAACAGAATAATCGAGGTCTTTTGCCCGTTGGAGCAGGGCATCAACAATCTGACCGAAAAAGGGATCGCTGAAATAACTCACCATAACACCGATGGTTCGGGAGGGGATTCCCTTCAGGCTTTGTGCGGCAATGTTGGGCACGTACCCCATTTTTTCAGCCAGTTCGGTAACCTTTTTAATCGTCTCTTCAGAAATGGCGACCTCACGGGCGCGACCGGAAAGTACCCGGGAAACCAGCGAAGGTGAAAGCCCGATTTTTTTAGCAATATCCTTTTGGGTAACAGTCATAGATGCCTTTTGGTAAAGAATAATAAGTGAAAGTATAAGTCGATTATCTGATTTTCCAGTTAAAAGTTTTTCGATTCACTCCAGTGTTCTGGATGATGCGTATTTTTTCTGCTTAAAAATTAAAAAAATGCTTAACTCATTCGAGTGAATAAAATAAAGTGAGGCCGGATTCGTGCATGTTGTTTTTTGTTGAAACGATGTTTTGTAAATGGAGCTTTTATGGATATTCCCTGGCTTGAGGTTGTAACTATTGCGGTTTATTTAATTTTTTTGGTGGTCGTCGGCATAGTCTTCAGCCGCCAGAATAAAAACAGCGAAGAATATTTTAAATCCGGCAGCAAAGGAACCTGGTGGCTGGTTGGCATCAATATGTTCATGGCCGGAATCAGTGCCTATACCTTTGTCGGGAACGCGGTGGGTATTTATCAGGCCGGCTGGAGTCCTTTGGCAATTTATGGAGCGAATATTCTGTCACTGCTGATTTGCTTTTTTGGACTGGCCGCACTGTACAGACAGTTGCGTGTGGTCACAGTTTCCGAAGTGGTTCGAATGCGTTTCGGCCGCAGAACAGAGCAGTTGGTCGCTTATATTTTTGTCATTAACAATATGGTCTGGTCCGGCCTGGTTCTGTATGGCCTCGCCGTATTTACGCAGCGCCTATTTCCCCAGACTCCGGCAGCCGGAGTGATCCTCTCTGTCGGAGTCATTGTATCGCTTTATTGTACAATTGGCGGGAACTGGGGAATCCTGGCGAACTCCTTCGTGCAGGGGCTGATTATGATTTCCATGACCATGCTCGTTGCCGTGCTTTGCTTCATAAAGGTTGGAGGCGTCCGTGAGTTTTTTGCACTGATCCACTCCGACCCTGAGATTTCGAGGCAGTTTCGCTTAATCAGTCCGGTCAATGACACCGACGGATTCTGGGCGGTTAAATATGGAATTACCTGGTTCATATTTACCGGATTGGCTCAATTCATTGCGCAGACCGGAATCTTTCAATCCGTAAGATACTTTTCGGCAAAAGACGGACGGGAAGCCTGCCGGGCATCCCTGTTTGCCGCCGTTCTGATGGCGATCGGAGCCTTCATCTGGTTTATTCCGCCGATGACGTCGCGCCTTCTTTACAGCGCGGAAGTCATGGCCTCTCATCCGAATCCCCTCAAAGCGCCGGAATTTGCTTATGTCATCGCCAGTCAGAACCTGCTGCCCGCCGGGCTGGTGGGCGTCATGGTCGTGGCCATGTTTTCAGCGTCCGTCAGCTCCATGGATGTCGGGTTGAATCGAAATGCCGCAATGCTTGTGCGGGATATGCTTCCGGTTTTCCGTCGCTGGCTTCATTTGCCGGAATGGACGGATTCCAAACAGATTCTGGCCGGGAAAGTTACCACATTTCTACTCGGAATGCTCGTGACAACCATGGCGCTGTTTTACTCAAAAATGCAGGAGCTTACCATTTTTGATCTGTTTTTGAACGTGATTGCCTTTTTTATGCTGCCCTTGCTGATTCCGATGATCCTCTGTTTGTTTATCAAAAAAACCGCATCCTGGGCGGTGTTCGCATCCATGTTTGCCGGGTTTCTTCCCTCCCTGCTGGACATGCTTTTTAAATGGGGCCTCAGTTATCAGGCCAAAGGGCTGATTGTTGCGTTGTGCTCAGCCGGCGCCTATCTGATATCCATGCTGTTCTATTCGCGAAGTCCGGAGGAATACAAGGTCCGCTGTCGTGAGTTCTATGAACGGATGCACCGCCCGGTTGACTTTGAAAAAGAAGTCGGCTCCGGGAATGACACGCATCAGCTCAAAGTGATCGGGATTCTTTCGATCATTACCGGCGGATTGCTGTTCCTGCTTCTGTTCATACCCAATGAACTGCCGGGTCGCCTGTGCATTGCCGCGGTCAGCGGTTTCATTTTGCTGGTGGGACTGGTGATGGTGGCTGCTGCAAAACGCACGTCGTCAGCGCCCGTGAACAAACCGGGAAGGGCTTGATAATGAGCAGAAAAATGAAGGCGGCTGTTTTTCACGAACCCATCAAGTGGTTGCCCGATGCGTTTGATCATGTATATGGCCGCGGGCGGCGGAAAAAGCTGGAAGAAATAACCGATCTGTATCCGGAAACCATTCACAGTGAGAACTTTCAGGACCATATCGATCAACTGAAACAGGTCGAAGTGATTTTCTCAACATGGGACATGCCTCGATTAACCGAAGCACAGGTCCGTCAGATGCTTGAACTGAAAGCGGTATTCTATGCGGCCGGAGCCAGCGGATATTTTCGTCAGCCGTTTGAAGCAAACGGAATACCGGTTTGCAGTGCAGCCTCGGCCAATGCCATTCCGGTTGCAGAGTTTGCACTCGCCCAGGTTCTGCTCGCCGGAGCCGGGGCCTACCGCAACCATCGGGAATGTGTGAATGCCTTTACGGCCTCCATGCGGAATAACTATCGGGGCCACGGCAACTACGGCACCCGGGTGAGCATTCTGGGCAATGGCGCGATTTCCACCCATTTGCAGAAACTGCTCACTCATCATGACCTGGAAGTGGTCGTGGTTCCGTCGAGAATTCAGAACCGGACTGTTTCTCTGGAAGAGGCGTTTGCCACCTCGTTCGCCGTGGTCAATCTTTTCCCCGATCGCGACGACAATATCGGTGTGTTTAACCGGACATTATTTGAACAGATGATGGACAGCGCCGTATTCATCAATGTCGGGCGGGGACGTCAGGTGAATGAAAGCGATCTGATTGAGGTCATGAAACAGCGCCCGGATCTGACGGCGCTTCTGGATATTACATGGCCGGAGCCGCCGGTCGACGGTTCCGAACTCTATACGGTTCCGAACATTGAGCTGACCGGTCACTTGGCGGGCTCAAAAGCGTCTGAACTGATTCGGATGGCAGATTATATGATTGCCGATTTCCAACGGTTGGAAAAAGGCCTTCCGCTCGAATATCAGGTAAAATCGGATCAGTTATAGATAGAATGGACAGACGATGAAAACAGGACTTTGTTCGATCACATTCCGCCAGCTGACTGCGGAGGAAATTGTCCGCCTGGTTGAAAAATCGGGATTGGATGCCATTGAATGGGGCGGCGACATCCATGTCCCGCCCGGAGACCTGGTGCAGGCGGAAGCCGCTCGAACGCTGACAGAAAATGCCGGCCTTCAGGTGGGCGCATATGGCTCCTACTACAAAATACTGGACGAAGAGAATCGTCCAGTGGACTTCCAGCCCGTCCTGGACAGCGCGCTTGCACTGGGTGCTGATACCATACGGATCTGGGCCGGACAGAAAGGGTCCGATTGCGCGCGGCCCGCTGATCGGGACAGAATTGTGGAAGAAAGCCGAAAAATTTCTCAAGCTGCGGCCGATCATCATGTTCGAATCGCCTTTGAATTCCATAACAACACGCTGACCGATTCCAATGAATCCGCACAAAGACTCCTTCAGGAAATCGATCACCCCAATATCTACACATACTGGCAGCCTATGTACTGGGGTCCGGATCTGAATTGCCGGCTTCAGGGGCTTGAGCTGCTCAAAGACAGGATCCTCAACCTGCATGTGTTTCACTGGCTCTATGATAAATCAAAGCCAACCTGGCTGGAGGCCGTGAATCGCAGACCCTTGGAAGAAGGCAAGGAGGACTGGAAAAAATACCTGTCGATTCCGCTGCCGGAACGTGAGCGGTTTGCCTTTCTGGAATTCGTGCGGAATGATGATCCGTCTCAGTTTCTGGAAGATGCTCAGGTTTTGGCAACATGGGTTCAAAACGCTAAATCATGAAATTTCTCATATTCAGTTTTTTCTTTATCGCATCAATGCTGACCGGCTCGTTGGCGGAAACCAGCGCGGGAAATGCACTGGCAGATCAACTGGCCGCGGCTTATCCCCAGTTCACTTTGGTTCCGGATGTCGTTTATAAGACGGTCGACGGCAAAGACCTACAGATGAACCTGATGATCCCTCGCACTCTGCCGCGGAAACCGGCTCCATTGCTGGTTTACATTCATGGCGGAGGATGGGGGCACGGAGATCGGTATGCAATTCTGAGGGCACCTTGTTTACCTGTAATTAAGCAGTGCGGCGATGCCGGTGTGATTTGTGCCGCCATTGAATATAGACTGGTCGGCAGGAACTCGACCGTCTATGACAGCGTCGTGGACTGTAAAGACGCTCTTCGATATCTGGCGAAGAATGCGGAGACCTATTCAATTGATCCGAAACGAATCGCCATATTTGGAAATTCTGCCGGAGGACATCTTTCCCTTCTTGCTGCATTGGGGAAACCGGAAGATTTTCCGGGAGATCCTGCGCTGGCATCGTATGATCCGGACGTGAGATGCGAAGTGGCATACTATCCCGCAACGGACTTCACCGTGCCGGAAATGGTCGGGAAATATCTTCGTCCTCCCCGGGACAGGACCATGCTGGGAGGAAGTTTTGCAGAAAAAAAAGGTCTGGCTCGCTTACTGAGTCCGGTCTGGCAGATTCGTGCAGATTCCCCGGCGGTTTATCTGTTTCATGGCGACCGGGATCCTACCTTATCCGTGGAAAACTCACGCCAGTTGTTTAAACAGGGCAAAGTCGTCGGCGCGGACATCCAGTACATGGAAATAAAAAACGGTGTACATGGCTTCGGAACGGATTGTTCTCCGACCATTGACGAAATCGGCAGCTCGGCAGCCCGGTTTATTCTGGATCACCTTAAATAAAGAAACAGCGAATCCGCAGTCCATCAGGTAGAAAGAGAAGAAAATGAAACGACGCGATTTTCTTGCCGTTGGGGCAGGGGCGGTTCCCGCCTCCCTGCTGGGCGCTGTACAGAAAAGACAGGTCGCCGGTCGGCCGGTCACCCGCCCGAACATTCTCTGGATCATGACCGATCAGCAGCCGGCGGATGCCATGAGCTGTGCCGGCAATACGGATCTGTATACGCCCGCCATGGACAGCCTGGCAGCATCCGGCGTACGCTTTGAACTCAGTTACTGCGCCAATCCAATCTGTATTCCGTCGCGCACCACGATGATCACCGGCCGCATGCCGCACGAGACCGGTGTCATGTTTAATATCGATCGATTCAGCATTCGGTTTGAGTCGCTGGGAACGCAAATCCGGCAGGCCGGATATCAAACCGCCTACATCGGGAAATGGCACGTACCAATGAATTCAGAGGATCAGGAATGGCACGGCTTTGATCTAATGATGGAGGGCACTCACGATTTCAACGATCGGGATTTTGCCGCACCGGTCATCGACTTTCTCCGCCGGCCGCACGACAAGCCGTTTTTTCTTGTGGCATCTTTTACCGATCCCCATGACATCTGTGAATACGCCCGCAAACTGAGCGGCTTTCCTGCCGAGCGGACCGAACTCTGGAACGGCCCGATTCCCGATCCGCCGCCTCCGCCGGATCAGTGTCCGGAACTGCCTGCCAACTTTGAAATTCCGCCCAATGAGCCGGACATCATTCGCACCCACCAGTCATGGATGAAAGATCCCGGAGTGTATCCGAGCATCCGCTGGAGCCGGGAAACCTGGCGGCAGTATCGCTGGGGCCTGAACCGCCTCACAGAACGGGTGGATTCAGAAATCGGGAAAATACTGGACGCGTTGAAAAATGCGGGACTCGATCAGAACACCGTTGTTATTTTTGTGAGTGACCATGGAGACGGGTACGGATCGCATCGCTGGAACCAGAAAACACTGCTCTACGATAACCCCGCCCGGGTTCCGTTCATCATCAGCGGACCGGGCATTGCCGTTCCTGGTCGAGTCGATAAGACCCACCTCATTTCAACCGGCTTGGATATTTTTCCGACAGTTTGTGACTACGCGAAAATTGATCCGCCGCCGGATCTGAGAGGCAAAAGCCTGCGGCCGCTGGTCGAAGGTCGATCAGCGGACTGGAGAGAACAGATGGTTTCGGAATGCGATCTCTATCGTCGCTATGGCGTTGGCAGCGGTGTTGAGGGACGAATGCTTCGCACCGAACGATACAAATATATCGTCTATTCTGCCGGGAACCTGCGCGAACAGCTGTTCGACATGCAGAATGATCCGGGAGAGATGAACAACCTTGCCGCTGATCCGGCATATCAGGCGATTCTTCAGGACCATCGCCGGCGTTTGAAACAGGAGATCGACACGACGGACGACCATTTCGTTGTTCCGGACGTTTCGTATGACGGCTGGTTCCTGCAGGCGGCACATTAAAATCAGATGAGCGTTTCCGGGGTTCGCTCATGCGGCGCCCTTGAGCGACAAGGCGGCCACTGGTCGGCTCCCTACTCTGCCCGATTTGCTGTTTATTCAAACCCGGTTTTGAACTCAGTGAAGGCTGTCCGTAGTTCGTCGAGCTGCCGGCGCAGTGCCGCAACGTCCGTTTCCAGGGCTTCGATCCGATCGGAATCGATAGGTGCCGCCTCCGTGCAGGGCTCTGTTTCCACAGCCGGTTCGCCGGAAAACAGGTGTGCCCAGCGCGACTCCCGCCGACCAGGTTCCCGCGGAAGCAGGACAACAAACGGACCGTCATCCCGGCCGGAGAGTTCCTTCAGGACGGTTTCGACTTCGCGGCAGTCGGCAAAGCCGTGCATGCGCGAAGCGCGGGCGCGCAGGTCGCCGGCGGTTTGTGGCCCGCGGAGGAAGAGTTCGCAGAGAACGGAGATTTGCGCCGAAGAGAAATTCCAGCGGTCGGGCAGGCAGTGTTTGTATTTGGTCGCCCGGCTGCCGGCAGTGGCGGTTTCGACCGCGAGGCGATGTTCGATGCGCAGTTCATCGAGTGCGCGCAAGACGAGAGTCTCGTCGAATGTGAGCACCGGGTCGCGGTTGGATTTCTGGTTGCAGGCGTTAACCAGCGCGTTCAGCGTCAGGGGGTAATAGTCGGGGGTGGTGATTTCTTTTTCAATCAGGCACCCGAGCACGCGGATTTCAGTTGGGTTCAGTTCGGCCTCCATCGGGTCTCTCCTGTCTGGTTGATTCTAAAAGAACGCAAAGGATAGCGTGTCTGTCGTTCGAAGGCGATTGCGTTTGCCGTAAATGTGCTGCGCCGCTTGCGGCGGCGGCGGAAATGAACTACGGTGCCTGCTTTTGGAACAGGTTATGGACGAGACGGTTGAAATTTATACGGACGGCGCGTGCCGGGGCAATCCCGGGCCGGGCGGCTACGGCATCGTTCTGCTGTGCGGCCCAAGGCGTAAAGAGCTCTCCGGCGGATTCCGGAAGACGACGAACAACCGCATGGAACTGCTGGCCTGTATTGAAGGCCTGCGCTCACTGACGCGCCCCTGCACGGTGGTGCTGACGAGTGACTCCAGGTATGTGGTGAATGCGATGGAACTGGGCTGGGCCCGGCGCTGGCGTTCCAATGGTTGGAAACTTTCGCCGTCCCGTCCGGCCAAAAATTCCGACCTTTGGAAACAGCTTCTGGATTTGTGTGAAACGCATCAGGTCCGCTTCCGGTGGGTCAAGGGGCATAATGCCCATCCCGAAAACGAACGCTGCGATGTGCTGGCCGTGGCGGCATCGCAGCTTGAAAACCTTCCTGCCGATTCGGTTTTTGAGGCGGTGCCGGTGCCGCCCGCGGAACTGTTTGAGCTTTGATTTCAGCGTTCGGGGCGGGTGAAGACCGGCGCCTCGGGTGTGGAAAGGTCCGGATGATAGCGGTAGCCGTCTTCTGCAAAGCCGGGCAGGCCGTCGATATCGGCGACGCGATTTTGAATAAGGTAACGCGCCATGGCGCCGCGCGCCTTTTTCGCGTAGAAGCTGATGATTTTAAGCCTGCCGTTTTTTTCGTCCTTGAAGATCGGGCTGACGATCTGCTTATTGAGTTTTTTCCGGTCGATGACTTTTGCGTATTCCTGCGAGGCGAGGTTGACGAGCAGGTCTCCGGGCGTTTGGCTGAGTGCGGCGGTGACGGTTTCGCGCCAGAACTCGTAGAGGTTTGCGGCGTTTTCGGTTTTGAGCGGGCGGCCCATTTCGAGACGATAGGGCTGGATGAGGTCGAGCGGACGGAGCAGTCCGTAGAGCCCGGAGAGAATGCGCAGGTGTTTCTGCGCGAAGGCGATGTCGCCTCTTTTCAATGTGGACGCGCTGAGGCCATCGTAGACGTCGCCGGTGAAGGCGAATAGCGCGGGTCGGGCATTGTCCGGCGCGAACGGGGTTTTCCAGTCTTTGAACCGTTGCCGGTTGAGTTCGGCGAGCGGTTGGCTGATTTTCATAAAATCCATCAGGTCCGCGACGGAGAATTTCCGAAGTTTGGAAATCAGGATGCTCGAGCGGTCACGAAAGTCGGGCTGCGCGGTGCCGGCCTGCGGCAGCGGATCGGTTTCCATGCTTTTGGACGGCGAAAGAATGATGGTCATGGTGGGTCTCCCTGCCGGGTTTGTAGCACAGACGGCGCGGCGGGGCAAAGTCTGGGGTCCGCAAACTGAATTTTTCACTTTTTTTTAAGCCGAGAGCTTTTATCCTTCCCGGCTGACATTTTTTAACCGGTTTACAAAAGGAGGAAGTTCTGATGGCTGAGAAAACGATGGAATTTAAGACCGAGCTGTCCCAGTTGCTGCACCTGATTACCCATTCGCTGTATTCCCACCGCGAAGTGTTCCTGCGCGAGCTAATCAGCAATGCCTGCGACGCGATTGACAAGGTTCGTTTCGAAGGACTCAACCACAGTGAACTGCTCGATGGAGACAGCGACTGGAAAATCACGCTGTCCGTTGACAAGGACGCCAAGACGCTGACGGTGTCCGACAACGGAATCGGGATGGACGAGGATGCTCTGGTCGAAAACCTCGGAACCATCGCGCACTCCGGCACAAAAGCGTTTCTCGCCCGCCTGCAGGAGTCCGGAGCGAAAGACAATCCCGATCTGATCGGCCAGTTCGGTGTCGGGTTCTACTCCGCCTTTATGGTCGCCGATAAAGTGACGGTGGAATCGCGCATGCACGGCAAAGGGCCGGTTCGCTGGGAATCGGAAGGCACCGGTTCGTTCACGATCTCCGAAGGTTCCCGCGAAAAGCGCGGAACCTCCGTGACACTGCACCTGAAAGAGGATGCTGCGGAATATCTTGAAGGCTATACGCTGCGCTCGACCGTTAAAAAATTCTCTGACTTCCTTGAGCATCCGGTTGTTCTGCTCTCGACAGAGAAAGACGAAAAGAGCGGCGAGGAAACAGAAAAAGAAGACGTGCTGAACACGCAGAAAGCCATCTGGCTGCGCAGCAAAAACGAGATCACGTCGGAAGAGTACAGCGAATTCTACAAGCACATCTCGCACGACTTCAGCGATCCGGCCGAGGTGATTCACTACAACGCCGAAGGTGCGATCGAATTCAAAGCACTGCTCTTTATTCCGGAAAAAGTGCCGTTCGACATGATGATGACGAACGACCGCACCGCGCACCTGAACCTCTACGTTCAGCGCGTCTTCATCAGCAACGAATTTGAAAACCTGCTGCCGGCCTACCTACGCTTCGTCAAAGGCGTCGTCGATGCCGCCGACCTGCCGCTCAACGTTTCGCGCGAAATCCTGCAGGAAAATCCGCTACTCGATAAAATCCGCAAAAACCTCGTCTCGCGCATTCTCAAGACGCTCGGCGACATGAAGGTGCAGAACTACGACAAATATTTTGCCTTCTACAAAGAATTCGGTCCGGTCCTGAAGGAAGGACTGCAGATGGACTTCGAAA
>JBFWJN010000084.1:0-12629 GCA_050253185.1 Kiritimatiellales bacterium
CGGCGCGGCGGACTTTATCATCAATTTTTCGGTCGTGGGCGGGAAGCTGCCGGTCGCTTTCCAGAACATACATCCCGGGAGGGAGGTCCGGGCGGCCGTTCCAGTGGGTGCAGATCTGCCAGCCTTCTTCGGTTCTCAGCTCGCGGGTGCGGCGTGCCCATTCGGATTTGTCCTTTGTGACGTAGCGAAGCTCCTCCCCGCTGACCGGCATTCCGACGTTTTTGAGCAGGAACTGGAGAATTTTGATCTGGGCTCCGCCGGAACCTTTCCGAATGTCATTAGCCACCCGCCAGCGATGGGCGGCCTCACGGTCCTGCTCAGTTGACAGCATGATGTAGTCATCTTTTGTCATGGATGAGCAGTCCGGCAGTCCATGGGCCTGGGTCAGGTCTTCGGCATCCGTCATTTCCTTGATCGCCAGGCCGTTTACAATATCCCATCCGAACTCCCGCCGCAGTTCGCGGACGCGGCGGGCCCATTCGCTGATGCCGGAAATCACCATAAGCTCGCGATTGGAAATGATGGTGCGGGGGTATTTCTGGAAATAGTGGAGAATCCGGTCGCGGGCGGAACGGGCAATTTCATGCGGGATGGTCGCGGTGCCGAGGTTGCGCAGCAGATCCCATGCAGGAACGAGCGACAGCACTTTCTTTCGCAGGTCCGAGTCCGAGGGGTCGAAGTTCTGCAGCAGGGCAATCAGTTCGGACCGGTATTGTTCTGTGGTTTTGCTCATCCTCGTACTCCGTTGAGTTTATGCAGATACCTGATGCCTTCGCCGGTTTCTGCAACGTAATCGGGTGACGTTTCTTTCTTCAGGCAGGCGGTAACCTCTTTTGCGATGGCCTGCGCAAGCAGCGGCGGCACGGCATTGCCGATCTGGCGCGCAACTTCAATTTTGCTTCCGCAGAAAATGAAATCATCCGGAAAACTCTGGATTCGGGCCGCTTCGCGATGGGTAATCGGCCGATCCTGTCTGGGATGAAGGTAGCGGCCTTTCTCCGGTTTAAAAAACTCGGTCCGGATGGTCACCGAGGGACGGTCCCACCACAGGCGGCCGAACAGGTCGGTTCCGCCGGATTTTTTGCGCTTCCAGCAGTCGGGAGTGATATCGGGCCGGTTCTTCAGCAGGTCGAACCGGTTTCCTCCGGGCGGAACCGCTTTGTACCGCTCCAGGCTCTTTGCGGTCGGAGTTCTTCCGAAGTGAAGGTTCAGCGGCGGCGGTTCGTCGCGGATGTCTGTTCCGACCGGCCTGGGGAGATCTCCTATGGCATCCTTTACTGTGGTCCAGGGTTCCAGTGTTCTGTCGGGGAAAAAATCGGATTCCTTTTTTACCCGTTTCGGGTTCATGTGCGTCGGGCGGGGCAGGGAAATCGGTCCGAGCTTGGACGCCATAATGATTGCCCGCTTGCGGATTTCCGGAACGCCGTAATTCGCGGCGATCAGCGCATCGGCTTCGATGTACTTGAAATTGAGTGCGGACAGCGCCATGCAGATTTCCTCAAATTCCAGGGAGGAAAGGAGCTGGGGAACATTCTCCATCACCACAACAGGAGCCTGCGACAGCTCAACAACCCGGAGAAACTGCACCCAGAGCCTTCTGCGGGGATCACCCTCCCGTTTCCGGTTCAGAAGGGAGAACCCCTGGCAGGGAGGTCCGCCGATCACCGCGTCGGCCTTCGGAATCGGATGCTGCCCCTTGTCCAGCAGTTCGATGATGTCTCCGTAGAACGTGTGTATCCCCTTGGGGTCGAAATTGGCCTTGTAGGAGTTGATGGCCTCCGGATTAAAGTCATTGGCGAAAACGGAATAGAATTTTTTAGTGTCTATGAATCCCTGGGTCATTCCGCCGCAGCCGCAGAAAAGGTCGATCAGCCTGTATTGTCCGTATTCCATAGGATTTGGAATGTAAGCATTTATGGCGTTCTAATCTAGAACACTTTTGCTCATTTAGTTCTGAAAACCGGTATTCCCGTGTGTCCGGCGTTTTGTGCGGTCCGGCGGTTCACAGGTGTTTATTTTCCGCCAGCGCCTTTTCCAGTCTTCGGAAAACTCGATCCGGTTTTTTGAGCTGACACTCCCAGACAGTGATGACATGCCAGCCGAGACGACGTAGTTCACGGGCATGTTTCTGGTCATTGAAAACGTTTCGCTCAAATTTTTTCTGCCAGAACTCAATGTTTGTTTTGGGCTCAGTTGCATTTTTGCATCCTTTGTGCCGGTGCCAGAAGCATCCATGAACAAAAATTACGGAGCGGTATTTTCGAAGAACTATGTCGGGTTTGCCTGGTAGATCCTTGCGGTGGAGGCTGAAGCGATACCCTTTCCGGTGAAGCATGGAACGCACGAAAATTTCCGGTTTGGTGTTTTTCCCATGAATGCGACTCATGAGCTCGCTTCGTTCTCTGGGTGTCAGGTGGTCGGCCATTTCCTGTTGTTTCCTTTAAGCAGCTGTGTATCATGTTCGAAAAAGGAACTCCAGCGTGGATAAAAAGAACATAGTCGGGGGCAGGGTGGCGGCGCGCAGGCAGCGTCAGGGAATGACGCAGACGGACCTGATGAACAGCCTCAATAAACTGGGGATCGAGCTCACCCGTACGGCCGTCACCAAGCTGGAAACCGGATTCCGGTGTGTCCGGGACTATGAAGTTGTCGCGCTGGCAAAAATCCTGAAAACCACGCCGCAGTACCTGCTGACAGGACGGGGCGAATGAAAGTGGTCATCCGCAACGAGCACGGTCAATACCTCCGGCGCATTTCACCGGACGGCACTCCGCACTTCTCCGATGCGCCGCTGGATGCCTGGCAGTGGGACTGGAGCGAGGAAGAGATCGCCGACCAGCTTCGGCAGATCAAAGAGCGGTTCGGTGTGGAGTGGGCCGCGGAAACGGTGTGGAACAGGCGATATCCTGCCTGAATAGCTGTCTTAAATTAATCATGAGGCCGTATTTTTGTGGCGTTTACAAAAGACTGAGGCGCTGATTCCGTTCACTTTTTTGAATTGCCGCGAAAAATAGTTGCTGTCGTTGAAGCCGATCTGCAGTGCAACTTCAGTGACGTTCAGATTCGTCGTTCCCAGCAGTTCCATTGCTTTCTGGATACGCAGGCGGATCAGGTATTCGATCGGCGTTTGTCCGGTTGCCCGCCGGAATACGCGCATCAGATTGCTGCGCGACATGTGGGCGATCTGCTGCAGCTCTTCGAGTTTCCAATCCTTGGAAAAATCATTCTCCAGCGCGCCGATCACGCTGCCGACGCGCAGCAGGGCGTGCGCTTCCGTGCTTTCGGCGGACGTATACTGACGGGACAGATAAACCATCAGCTCGATCAGTTTCGCCCGCAGGGCTGCCTCGTACCCGGCGGCCTTCTGCAGGCACTCCTGTTCCATCTCCGCGGCGATCTGCTCGGCATGGGCGAGCCGGACCCGCCCGAGGTGCAGCCGGCTGGCAAACCGGTGGCTGCGCCGGTAGGCCGGTTCGAGCAGAAACATCGCGCAGTATCCCGGCAGGCGGCGCAGCTCGTTTTCCGGCAGGCCGATCTGATCCGGGTCGTACATCACGTTGATCAGAGAAAGGTTCTTCCGGTCATGAAAATAATGACTCTGGTTGCCCTGCAGCAGAAACACATCGCCGGCCGTCACCGGAAAATCGCTTCCTTCCAGCCAGTGCATTGCACTCCCGTGAGAAACAATCACCAGCTCGCAGAAATCGTGGCGGTGCTTTTGCTCGGTTAAATCGTGCGGGTGAGATGGGCGGTTTTGGGGGTCTGTTTCCACACGGCGTACGCTGAGCGGAAAATCTGTGCTGTCAAAATAATATGTTTTTTCCGCGGTCTGTTGCTTCTGTTTCATGGGATTATAATGCTTGTTTTTGAGAAAATTCTCAAGGCGTACCTTTCCAAGGTTTGGAAAACTTTCCATAGATCTTGGAGAAACGCTATGGACTATCTGCTCGGAATAGACGTTGGAAGCTCATCGGTCAAAGCCTCGCTGCTGGATGCGGTGACGGGCCGGTGCGCCGGCAGCGCGTTTTATCCGAAAGCCGAGCAGACAATCGATTCACCGCAGCCCGGCTTCGCCGAACAGGATCCGCAATGCTGGTACGATTGTGCGAAAGATGCCGTACGCGATGCGATGCGCGAAGCCGAGGCCCGACCCGAAGACGTCAAGGCCGTCGGCATTGCCTATCAGATGCACGGATTGGTCTGCGTCGACAAAAACCAGCGCGTTCTGAGTCCGGCCATCATCTGGTGCGATTCGCGCGCCGTGCCGTACGGACAGTCCGCGTTTGAGGCCATCGGTCCCGAAACCTGCCTGTCGCACCTGCTGAACTCACCCGGCAACTTCACTGCCGCCAAACTCGCGTGGGTCAAGGAACACGAGCCGGAAATTTTCTCGAAAATCGATAAAATCCTGCTGCCGGGAGACTGGCTGGCCATGAAACTCACCGGAGAAGCGCGCACCACGATTTCCGGACTCTCTGAAGGCATCCTGTGGGACTTCCAGGAAGAAGCCCCGGCGAAGCTGATCCTTGACCAGTTCGGTTTCGATCCGGCATTGCTGCCGGAAATGGTTCCAACCTTTGGGCCCCAAGGGGGCATTTCAGAGGCTGCCGCCCAGGATTTCGGTTTGCTTGGGGGAACGCCGGTTTCGTATCGCGCGGGCGACCAGCCCAACAACGCACTTTCGCTCAACGTCTTCAATCCCGGCGAAATCGCCGCGACCGCCGGAACCTCCGGCGTCGTCTACGGCGTGACCGATCAGAAAAAATTTGATCCTCTTTCCCGCGTCAACACCTTTGCCCACGTCAACCATACCGCGCGGAACCCGCGCCTCGGCGTGCTGCTTTGCATCAACGGAACCGGCATCCTGAACGCATGGACGAAGCGGCTGCTCGAAACCGTTTCGTATCAGCAGATGGATCAACTGGCAAAATCGGTTCCGGTCGGTTCGGAAGGCGTTACCGTTCTGCCGTTCGGCAACGGCGCGGAACGCGTTCTGGAAACTCAGAACATCGGCGCGCAGATTGCCGGGCTCGACCTGAACCGCCACAGCCGGGCGCATCTCTGTCGCGCGGTTCAGGAGGGAATTGTCTTTTCCTTTATGTACGGCATGGAGGTCATGAAACAGACCGGCCTCGAAATAAAAACCATCCGCGCCGGTTTTGCCAACATGTTCATGAGCGATGTCTTCTGCGAAACGCTGGCGGGCGTCAGCGGAGCGACCATCGAGCTGTACGAAACCGACGGATCGCTCGGCGCGGCGCGCGGCGCGGGCGTCGGCGCCGGAATTTTCCAGGGGTTGGAAGAAGCGTTCCAAACCCTGGAAAAACGGAAGGAAATTTTTCCAATCATTGGAAACTGCGCGGACGCCTACGCCGCGTGGAAGAGGCATTTAGAGAAAGCCTTAAACTGAAAAAGGAGAGTGCAATGAGTATTGTGACCGGAGCCAAAGAATATTTTCCAACCATTGGAAAAATCGGATTTGAAGGCCGCGACAGCGATAACCCGCTGGCGTTTAAATGGTATGACGAAAACGCGGTTGTTGCCGGAAAAACCATGAAGGATCATCTGCGCTTCGCCATTGCCTACTGGCATACGTTTTGCGGAACGGGCGGCGATCCATTCGGCGGGCAGACCCATTTCTTCCCGTGGCTGGAAGGTGCCGATGCCGACACGCGCGCGAAAAACAAGATGGACGCGGCGTTTGAATTCATTACTAAAATCGGCGCGCCGTATTACTGCTTTCACGACTTCGACCTCGTTGAAGAAGGCGACAGTTTTGCCGAGTCCACCCGTCGGCTCGAAACGATTGTTACGTATGCAAAAGAAAAGCAGGCAGCTTCCGGCATCAAGCTGCTGTGGGGAACCGCCAATCTCTTCAGCAATCCGCGCTACATGAACGGCGCCGGGACGAATCCCGATTTCAGCACGGTTGCCTATGCCGGGGCACAGCTCAAAAACGCGCTCGACGCGACCATTGCGCTCGGCGGCGAAAATTATGTGTTCTGGGGCGGCCGCGAAGGCTACATGAGTCTGCTCAATACGGACATGAAGAAAGAGCTGAGCAATTTTGCCCAATTTTTGACGATGGCGCGCGACTATGCCCGGGCGCAGGGTTTCAAAGGCACCTTTTTTATCGAACCCAAGCCGATGGAGCCGACGAAGCATCAGTATGACTTTGATGCGGCGACGGTGATCGGCTTCCTGAAAGAGCACGGTCTCGAAAAAGATTTCAAGCTGAACATTGAAGTCAACCACGCCACGCTGGCGCAACACACGTTCCAGCACGAACTGCAAACGGCGGCCGACGCCGGAATGCTCGGCAGCATCGACGCCAACCGCGGCGATGTCCAGAACGGCTGGGACACGGACCAGTTTCCAATCAACCTGCAGGAAACCGTCGAAGCAATGCTCGTGATTCTTGAAGCGGGCGGCCTGCAGGGCGGCGGTACGAACTTTGATGCCAAGATTCGTCGCAACTCGACCGATCTCGACGACATTTTCATCGCACACATTGCCGGCATGGACACCTTTGCCCGCGCGCTGGTCGTTGCGGATAAAATTCGGACGCAGTCGCCGTACAAAGCAATGCGCGCCGAGCGCTATGCCTCATTCGGCAACGGCAAGGGTGCTGACTTTTCCTCCGGCAAGCTGACGCTCGAAGAGCTGGCCGCCATCGGCGCCGCCAACGGTGAGCCGAAGCCGCTCAGCGGGAAGCAGGAGCTCTACGAAGCGCTGATCAGCCAATATCTGTGATTCCGAAATTTCCAAAGGCTGAAAGAATTTCTTTCAACCTTTAAAAACGGAAATAGGATGCGCTTTGCATCTTCTTTCGCCGGATAAAGGGTCGACCCTATCCCCAAACCTCGGGAATGCCGGGTGGGTCATCCAGCTTAAGAAATCTGTACCTGTCAGCGTGCGTCCTTCATCGAAGCGGCAAAAGCGGGGTAGCTTTTAAATGTTAATATCAAATCTTGACATAATTTGGTGCTTAAGTTAAATAGATACTAAACATCGGGATTAATCTGATTGGCGTGGGCAGGGAGATGGAAATGCAACAAAGGGAGAGTATAATGAAAAAGTGGTACATGATAGCAGGTATGATGATCGCGGCTGTTTTCAGCACACAGGCGACAGTGATTGAGTTTTCGGCGAATGAAGGATATACCGCTGGCGATCTTAATGG
Organism: Kiritimatiellales bacterium; assembly: GCA_050253185.1. GTDB lineage: Bacteria > Verrucomicrobiota > Kiritimatiellia > Kiritimatiellales > Tichowtungiaceae > Tichowtungia. The sequence continues at coordinate 7,184 of JBFWJN010000084.1, forward strand.
ACAGAATAACTGGTATGAAACCGCAGCAGGCACCTTTTCGGTAAATACCAATAGTTCCGGAAGTGTTTCTATTGACAGCTTGGGAACAGTCTATAAGAAAGCTGTTTATCAGCAGCTTCTTGCCCCCACTCAGGGAGAGGGAGCCTCAGTGGGTGCTGCGTTATCTTTTTCCCGGAATACAACAAAGGGTGCCTCCGGCGCGGTTACGTACTTTGCCCTTGATTTTACGGATACAGCGGACTATTCGACTTCAGCAAACAGGGTTGCCGTGCAGCTGCAACGTACGGACTCTGGATGGCGGTTGCAGTTCGCCGAGGAACTTGGTACGGACACGAACTACGACAACGCTGATATTGCTGATGAATCGCTTCTTGGTTTTAGTACAGAGAACGCAGATTCCGATGAACTCTGGCTTCAAATGACACTTTATCGCGGAGCAAATGATTCTTCATGGACTGCTTCCTGTACCCTCAGTAATATGATAACTGGTCAGATTGTCAGTTCAATTGACAGCGGACCATTCGACCTTACATCGGATTTCAGTGATGGTGTTTACGCTGCGATGAATAAATGTTTATCGAATTGGAGTGCCGGTGTTACCGATCGCACGGTAGAATCATTTGAAGTGTCGGTAGTGCCTGAACCAACAACCGTGAGCATGTTCTTCGTTTCGAGTCTGGGTCTGATCCTATTCCGTCATATTGTGACGAAGTAATCTGACGTTTTCGGGGAACGATTGAACTCAGTGCCGGGACCTCCGCCGGTCAATGGCGGAGGTTGTTATAACTCTTTGTCATGCAATGGCAGAAATTGACGGCATAAGGATCCGTCAGCTATGAACCGGGGCGGCCCTTACACAGTTTGTATAAACTGATTCTGCGTATTAATCAGGGCTGACTGTGACCTTGATGCTGAATTGAGAAAACAGAGAGCATTGCAAAGGGATGCAGGAAAAGCGAGACCCGCTGTTGGAACGCGTTATGGATCGGGATGAATAAAAGAGCATGGAGAAATCATGAAAGTATATGGTTTAGCAATCATTGCTGTATTATTCACATGGATTACAAGTTCAAGAGCAGAACTTTTGGCATATGAGGGATTTGATTACACAGTGGGGGAAGAATTGAGTGCACAGTCCGCTTGGGAGGCGCACTATGATTCCTCTCAGGGAAATACAACGATTGCAGAGGGAAGCTTGAGTTACGGTTCTCTACAGACATCGGGGAACATGGCTAGTATTCCTTCCGGAACGAGTGTGGGATCGGATACGTATTCCTTTTCGAACACAAATACTGATATTTATGTATCCTTTCTGTTCAACTGCGCTTCCGGTGCAGCAAGCCTGCTCACCGATCCAAAGCAGTTTTTTCGGTTTACAAGCGGTTCAACGTACGGAATGGCGCTGTTTATTCAGCGAAATGCCACGGATACCAATACGTTCGATTTCCTGATTCACAAAAGGGGCAATACCAGTCAGGCGGAAACGACATCGGTACTGCAGGGACTGGCTGAAGATCAAACCTATTTGGTTGTCATGCAGTATGATACCAGCGGATCGACCGGGGTGATGAATATCTGGCTGAATCCTACAGATGAATACCTCGGGAGCGGAAGCGCACCGGCTGCAACATTCAGCAGTACATCGGGGAACGATACAGACGTTGCGATGGATACCCTGCGGTTAGGGATGATGAACCGGTCAGATTCCAATGAAAGTGTTCAGCTGGTCGACGAGCTTCGCATTGGCATAACCTGGGCGGATGTTACAACGAGTTCGGCCAGGATGGCGCTCATTTTGATCACTCAGCGGAGTATTGAGTGGAAGCAGATGTAGGGTTTACGGGTCAGCATTCTTTATGGTTTGGTCAACGCCCATATATACTGAAAGCAAAGGAAGACCCGGTGGACGGGTATCTATTAAGGCTTATAGAATAGAATAAAAGTACGCTGTAATAATAATACAAACACACGATAGGAGCTTCCGATTATCAAGCATAAAAAAGTTTTTACAAAGATTCCTTCCCAGGATCGAATTCCTTTTTTCCAGAAGATCATGTTTGCGGTTGGTAACGGCAACGACAATCTGGGGCAGGGAATTTTAACAAACGTGCTGTGGCTGCCGTTTTTTAATATCGGACTGGGCATGAATCCGGCCAAACTCGGCATTGTTATGATGATTCTGCGGGCATGGGATGCGGTTTCAGACCCGCTGGTCGGCAATTTTTCCGACAACACCCGGACCCGCTGGGGACGCCGTCGTCCTTTTATTCTTCTGGGGGCCATACTCTGCGCAGTTTTTCTTCCACTGTTTTTTTATATGCCCGCATCGCTGAAAGAGAATGGAAAGCTGCTGTACTTGACAGGGCTTGGAATTATGTATTTCACCTTTTATACGGTCTGGTCGACGGGTTATTACAGCCTGCAGCTTGAAATGACGCCTAATTATAATGAACGAACCCGTCTGGCCGCATGGTGCTCCATCTCTCAGCGCATCTCCCAGTTTTTCGGGGGGTGGGTGATGGCGATCGTCACATCCCGCCTGTTTATGAGTTCACAGGCCAATGAGCCCGATCTGGTTGCCGGCTGCCGGGCGGTGTCCTGGCTGATTGCCGGGGCCATTATCCTGTTCGGCATCCTGCCGGCCGTTTTTGTCAAAGAGCGTTATTACAAAGTCGAAGCCGGAGTGAGGAAAAAAGAACCGTTTTGGCTCAGCATGAAAGAGTCATTTTCCTGTACGCCCCTTTGGTTTCTGATTGCCACGGCATTCTTACTCGCCATGGGTACCATGTCGGTGGGTGCGATCGGATACTATGTGAATGCCTATTATGTCTACGGCGGGGATTTGGCTTCGGCTTCCGTTTTGTGGGGCTGGCGCTATACCTTTATTTTAGTAATCGGAGTCCTGTCGATTCCGTTCTGGACCTGGCTGGGAGAACAGATCGGCAAGAAACATGTCGTGGTTTCCCTGTTGACTCTTTGTGTGATCGGACATTGGGCAAACCGGTTTCTGATGCGGCCGGAAGCCCCTTATTTACAGCTGATTTCTGCGGTGGCGGAAGCCTGTGCCGTTTCTGCGATCTGGATGTTTCTTCCATCCATGAAGGCTGATGTTGCGGATTATGATGAACTGATGACCTCCCGGCGGCGCGAAGGCTCCCTGAATGCGTTTTTTTCCTGGTTCCTTAAGGCGGGCACGACTCTGGCGGCCGGGGTAGGCGGCTTTGTGCTGAACTTTTCCGGCTTTTCCGCTGAACTGAAACAGCAGCCTGAAGCGGTGTTGAGCCGCATGTTCAACCTGTATCTCTGGATTCCGATTGTCTTATGGAGTGCCGCCATTCTTTTTTGTCTTTTTTATCCGCTCGGGAAAAAACGAATGCTGGACATTCGGACTGAACTGGAACATCGCAGAGGAACGGTATGATGAGAAACAATATCATGAAAAAACTAAACTATGTCGTGTGGTTGCTCCTGTTCTCGGGATTGCTGTTGAAGAGCTGGGGCGCCGATGTCGCAGGGGATTCCCAAGAGGCTAAATACAAGGCCCTGCCTGCCGGACGGCCGCTGCGGGACGCGCCTTTGGAACTGAGCGACTTTAAGGCGAAGGGCGTGAACGAAGGGCGCCTTAAAATTACCCGAGTACCGGCTCAGGGTATTCCGGTAGACCACGCGTATCGTTTGGAAACGCTGTCAGACAATGTTCATACCTATGATGCACAGGTATCCATCCGTACAGAGATTCCCTTGGAAAAGGACGAAAAATGCCTGCTGAGCTTTTATGCGCGGGCGGTGACGGATGGCAAGCCTTTGATTGAGCCGCTGTTTGAACAGGACGGCTCGCCTTGGTTCAAGTCAATACTCTTAGATATTCCGATATCAGGGGAGTGGCAGCACTTTTTTGTTCCCTTCACGGTGAACCCACCATGGGGCAGTCCTGGATACGCAGCGGGTGAGGCGCACCTGGCCTTTAATCTTGGATTTTCACCGCAGGTGATCGAAGTGGCCGGCGTGGAGTGCCGGACTTTCGGCACGGAGATCGCCCGTCGTCTTTTTCCCCAGTCCGGGCAGGATTACGTTGGTCGTGAAGCCAATGCGCCCTGGCGTGAAGCAGCCTTGAAGCGGATCGATCAGGTTCGCAAAGCAGACCTGACCGTACGCGTGCTGGATCCAGACGGAAAACCGGTGCCCGATGCGGCACTGAGCATCGACATGACACGCCACGCTTTTCCCTTCGGCTGCGACATCGACACGCATTTCCTGTACGATACGCCGGACGGTTCGGACAAAGAGCGTTACCGCCGTGAATTTGCGGCCAACTTCAATCTGGCGGTATTCGACGGCGCCACCAAGATCCGTGCCTGGGGCAAAAAGGAAAAGCAGGAACAGGTGTTTAAAACCCTGGACTGGCTGGACAGTCAGGGGATTGCCGCCCGCGGACACGTGTTAGTGTGGCCCAGTTTCAAAAACAGTCCCTGGCGCGGCGACAGCGCCAGGATCGCTTATTACAAGGATCATCCGGACGAACTGCGCAAAGCGCTGGATGATCACATCCGGGATATCCTGATCGCCACAAAGGGTCGTATGGTAAACTGGGATGCCATTAATGAACCCTATGCCAACCATGATTTTATGGATATCTGCGGTCAGCAGGTGATGCTGGAGTGGTTTAACCTGGCCCATGAACTGGCCTCAGAAGTTCCCCTTTTTGTGAATGAAAACGGCATCCTGCGTAATTCCGTACTGGACGATGCAGGGAAACGAAAGAGTCTCGAAAAAGTGATTCAGTATCTGCAAGACCACGGTGCTCCCCTTGGCGGGATCGGCATGCAGTCGCACTTTCGCAACGTTCCCAGACCGCCGGAGCAGGTGCTGGCGACACTGGATGAGTTCAGCCGTTTTAAGCTGCCGATCTGGATTACCGAGTTTGATCAGGACTGCTGGGACGAGGACTTGCAGGGCGCTTATCTTCGCGACTTCCTGATTGCCGTTTTCAGCCATTCCCAGGTACAGGGCTTCCTGATGTGGGGCTTCTGGGACGGATGCCACTGGAAGAACAATGCACCGCTCTTCCGTCAGGACTGGACGCTGAAACCCAGTGGCAGGGCGTATCGCGACCTAGTGTTCCGCGACTGGTGGACTCGTGAAAAGGGACATACAGACGCACAGGGCGTATTTACCTCCCGCGTATTTAAAGGGGAATATGAAGTAACCTGTCAGGTTGGAGATCACCAGGAAACCCAAACCCTGGCCGTGGACAAGGACGGAGCGCTGACCTTTCATCTCAGTCGATGAATCGGAGGGAAACTGATGGGAAAACCGAATCTTCTTTTTATCACCACCGATCAGCAGCGGTTTGACACCATTCAGGCGCTGGGCAACGGACAAATCTATACGCCGCACCTGAACTGGCTGGTCGATCGGGGAATTACGTTCACCCGCTGTTACTCCG
>JBFWJN010000085.1:0-12255 GCA_050253185.1 Kiritimatiellales bacterium
GCAACAATAACACAGGATATTTATACTCCTGGAGACTCATACACTCCTGCCTCATTTCCTCGTCTAAAAGCAGACTGCAATGCGGTTAACCCTTATTTTGTTGCCGTTCTTATACCGACCGCTTCGGATGTTCAGCCTTCCGTTCGTTTTGAAAATACTCACGGGGAAAAAACCGTTGTTGTCGAATGGTTCGACCGATCCGACCGTATTGTCTGGAATAAAACCCTCGCAGATCAATTTGGTGCCGTTCAACTGGTTCAGGTGAAAAAAGACAAGACGGTTGTTAAGTGAATAACAAATTTATCCAACTCATTGCAGGATGTTTTCTGATCTGTGGGTCGTGTCAGTCCGAATTGAGTTTTGCTCCGATTTTTAATGACGGTGCTGTGTTGCAATGCGAGATGCCTGTGAATATCTGGGGACAGGCGGATCCCAAAGCAACAATTACGGTTTCGTTTGCCGGCCAGGAAAAAACAGCCGGTGCCGATTCGAATGGGAAATGGATGATTCAGCTCGATCCCATGCCTGCATCTTCAGAGTCGCACACGTTGTTGGTGAAAGCATCAATCGGCAGCCAGCAATCATCAATCGGCAATGTTCTTGTTGGTGAAGTCTGGCTCGCCGGCGGGCAGTCCAATATGGCTCAGCCCCTTAAGAATTCTCGCGACGGAGCCGATCGTCTCACCAAGACGATTCCCGAAATCCATTTCGTCGTTGTGCCTCAAAAAACGGGCCTGCCTGTCGAGCAAGTACTCACGCGGGACGAGCTGGTATGGAAAAGTTTCTCCCCGGAGACCGGTTCCAGTATCGCCTCCACTGCGTTTTACTTTGCTGAGCAGGTTCAGCAGAAAACTGGGCGTCAGGTCGGAATCATTCAAAGTTCCTACGGCGGAACACCGTGCGAAGCATGGACTCCCGTGTCGGCTTTGGATGAGCATCCTGAACTCAAACCGATGGCCGATCAAATTCGCAACGGAATAGCCGCCGGTCGATCACGAGCCGAGTGCGAGAAAGAGATTGAATCATATATGGCATGGTGGCGGGCAGATAGAGTCTGGCAGAAAACAAAAAAAGGGCAGGCACCCGTGAATCCCGGCCCGATTGCCGAAGGAAATCCCTGGTCCTCCCAATCGCCCTCCGTGCTCTATGAAAACATGATCGCCCCGCTTGTTCCCTACACCACGCGCGGAGTGATCTGGTATCAGGGCGAAGCCAATGCCGGAAATCCAGATCAATATCGCATTCTTTTTCCTGCCATGATCGATGCCTGGCGAGTGGCTTGGAACCGACCGGACTGGCCGTTTTTCTTTGTTCAGCTTGCCGCCTACGGACACCCCTCGCCGCTATGGAAAGAACTGTGTGCGGCTCAGACCTTTGTTCGCGATACCGTCAAAAACACCGGCATGGCCTTGGCTGTTGATTGCGGCGAAAAAAATAATATTCATCCGGCGGCCAAACAGCCGGTCGGCGAGCGCCTTGCCCGCCTGGCACTCGATCAGGTTTACGGTCAGGACATCGTCTCGCGCGGCCCGGTTTTCCAAACATTGGAAAAAGACGGGAACGCCATGAAAGTTATTTTCCAATATTCGGAAAAAGGGCTTAAAACGTCTGACGGCAAAGCTGAAGTTCCCGGATTTGAGCTGGCCGGAGCTGACCGCAAATTTCATCCGGCAACAGCCCGCATCATTTCAGCCGATGCCATAGAGGTCATGTCAGCGGATGTTTCTGCGCCGGTGTTCATTCGCTACGCATGGGCCAACTTTCCCGAGCCGCCGGTGACTTTGCAAAACAACGCTGGCTTGCCGGCCGAACCGTTCAAACAGATATACAACGGGAAATAGCCTTGCTGAATGAATTGAAACGAGATTGCCAATCATTTTTGCAGACTCACGGATCTGGCTTGTATCGATGTAGTGATGGAACATGGGTGACACGAGTCACCTCATCAAACTAAAAAAGGCGGATAGAATGAAAAAAATATGTTAATTATTAGTATATTGTTGTGTGTACCGTTCGTCTGGGCGGATCAGGGCGGACACATTGCCGACGATTTTGAGCGGACATATGACTACAATAAAGCAGCGACATTTGACACCTCTGTTTGGACCAACGGTCGCAACGCTGGACGGTGGGGAATTGTTGATGGCGAGGCCGCCGCAACCCCTTCCCGTGGGGAGACGGTGGTCTATAACAAAGCGCTCAGCACCATGAGTGGCAATGGTTATGAGTTCACCCTGAGCGTTGAGGTTCGGCAGTTGGTGGCTAATCGGTATGCCGGAGTTGTGTTTAACTATCAAAATGAGTCCAACTATTACACCTTTCGCTATAAATCTGGATCGGGCTCTTATCAGGTGCGACGAATGGTGAACGGAGTCGATTCTTCCGTTAGTAATGTCACTGCACCGGATCTTTTTTTTGGGACGAATATCGCCTATATCCTGACGGTTACATCCTCTGAAGCCTATAAATTCAGTGTGAGCATTGCAGATGTCGCGGATCCGAAGACCCTCCTTGTTAACAATGTTGTCATGACGGATGCGAATAACAGCTTTACCGGCGGGTATGGCGGGTTGAATCAGGTGTCGCCGTATAATACCAGTCGCTTTGATAATTTCAGACTGGACGTTGTTTCAAAACAAGAAACTTTGGCAGGTCGTTCCGACGTGGTGTTAGAGAGTGTTTCGGTTCCGGAGGTTATGACCAATGCCGGGATGACTGTAGTGCTTTCCGCTTCGAAAAACAAATCGCTGGTCAACTCTATTGGGATGGAGTTTGTGTGCATTGAGCCGGGGAGTTTTGTGATGGGGCAGGACGGGCCGGCGGCGGATTACCGCATGGATCGGCATCCCGAGAAGTTTGATGATGCGGACTGGGATGAGCGGCCGGCACATAAAGTGACGGTTACAACCGATTTTTACATGGGTGCAACCGAGGTGACGTTGGGGCAGTACCGGCAGTTTAAGCCCGAGTTCATTCGCCATGAAGGTGCTACTGACGAGGCTGTGCGATTTGTGAGTTGGTATGATGCCGTGGCATTTTGCGAATGGCTTTCCGTAAAGGAGGGCAAGTCTTATCGATTGCCTACTGAAGCCGAATGGGAATACGCATGCCGTGCGGGTACGACGACCTTGTTTAACACCGGCGATACACTGCCACCGGGTTCCCATGCGTGGTTTGGTAATGATTCATACCGTACATATTTCTTTAAAGATGTGGCTATGCCGCTGGAATACTCTTGGACCGATGGCAGCCCGGTATTACGTGTCGCGCAAACGCTCCCGAATGCATGGGGACTTTTCAATATGCACGGCAACGTGTCGGAATGGTGTTCTGATTGGTACGGACCCTATGAGAATGTCAGCCAGATCGACCCGCAAGGACGAAGTGATGGTGATTTCCGTGTGATTCGCGGCGGCAGCCACTCTGTATTTACACGCCAGCTGCGCTCAGCGAATCGCACCGCATGGTTACCGGAATCGTTCGGAGATAAGACGGGATTTCGCGTAGTGCTTGGGGAATTACCTTCCGGACAAATATTACCGCGCATTCCGTCTCCGGAAGCCGTTGTGAACCAGAAAGCTGTCGTTATTGAAGAAGCGCGGGCAGACGCACCGTTTTTCTCGGGGCCGAAGCCGTTTGTAATTATTCCACCCAGATCGTTAGGACCTCTTTTTTCGTTTCATAATCATAGTCCGTCGATTACCGAGTGTCCGAACGGCGATCTGCTGGCGATCTGGTTCTCATGCGTGCTGGAGCAGGGAATCGAACTCTGCAACGTATCAAGCCGGTTGCGATATGGCTCATCCGAGTGGGAACCGGCGATGCCTTTCTGGGATGGGGTGGATATAAACGACCACGCCCCGAAAATATGGTGGGATGGCGACCGTACGATCTTTAACTTTGCCGTTGGTCGGGATGGGGATATCATGCGTACCTCATCGGATAATGGCGAAACATGGTCAAAAGCACGCTTCATCACCGTTCGCAGTCAGGAGTTTGGAAATCGACTCTTGCAGTTACGGGATGGGACGCTGGTTCTTGGCAGCGATAACCGTTTGGTCAGTCTTGTTTACAGTCGTGATGGCGGCGAGACGTGGGAGCATAACGACGTGCAACGGCGGGAAAGTGATTTTCGACCCGGTGGCAATGGATATCGTTATCCTGGCATTCATGCAGCGATGGTGGAGCTTGCTGACGGGCGTATTATGGCGGTAAGTCGCAATGACAAATTGGAGGATCAGGCTTTGTTTGGAGGCAAGACGCCGGTGAGCTATACCGGTGATCTCGGCAAAACATGGACGTACGAGGCGACAGAGTTTCCGGCCATAGGCTCGACGCAGCGGGCGGCAATGATCCGACTGCGCGGGGGGCAGATCCTGCTATGTTCATTCACTGATCTACGGAGTAACTGGGGTGATCCTAACGGCATGTCTTTTAAAGCCGCTGACGGGGCCACGTTCACAGGGTACGGCCTGTTCGCGGCGGTTTCATACGACGACGGCAAGACGTGGCCGGTGCGCAAACTCATCACACCCGGAGGTGCAGATCAGGTTGTTAATGGAACCGACAGCATCATGTTTACGCTGGGTGACACGAAGGCTGAACAGAACGGATATTTGGATGCGATACAAACAAGAGACGGGAATATTCAACTTATCACAAGTCGAAACCATTATGTATTTAATCTGGTCTGGTTAGAAACGTTGCCAGAGCTTCAGAATAAGTAAAATGCGATTATGTAATATTCGGGCCGCTGATCTTCCAAAATCTGACCTCTTTCGCTTAAAAATTTCGCCCGGCTTATGAAGTCATAAGCCGGGCTGATATTTGTGCGTTGAAAGTGCGGGTTAGTTGAGTGTTGGGACATCAACCCATTTGCGTTCTTTCCAGCTTTGCATGCCGAGTTCGGCGAGCTGTACGCCTTTGGAATCTCTTTCGCGGTGATGTGTGGGGACAGGCTTTTGTGTAAACATAAAGTTGCATAAACAGAAACTTTGTGTTCACATTGCGCCATGCAGCCAATTCAACAGATAGTGCGCGGGTTGCGTGGACTGACCGATGCGTCCGACAGGGTCTTTGCCTTGTCGGATTTCAAGGCATTGCTTCCGGAACATCAAAGCGGTGCGTTTAAGTCAGTGGTGACACGGCTGGAGAAGCGGGGGGATCTGATCCGGATTTGCCGCGGAATCTATATTCTGCCGAATTGTGAACTGCATGGGAGCGATCTGCTTGGACGAACTGCCGCTCGTTTGCGCGCTGGACAGTTTAATTATCTGAGTCTGGAAACCGTATTGAGTGATGTCGGAGTGATTTCGCAGATCCCCTTGAACCGGATTACGCTGATGTCATCTGGCCGGACGAGTGTGATTTCTTGCGGAGCGTATGGCAACATCGAGTTTGTCCATACCCGCAAGCGGGCGGCGGACTTGGCGCCCCGCCTGTCTTATGATTCACATTGCCAGCTGTGGCGGGCATCTGTTGAGCTGGCTCTTCAGGATATGAAGGATACGCAGAGAGACACCGGGCTGGTGAACTGGGAGGCCGCCAATGAATTTATTTGATCAAGTGGTAGAACAGGCCATGCAATCAGAGCAGGCCCTCGGAACGGTGCGTCCAGCCGTTGAGAAGGAATTGCTTCATCATGATATTCTGCGCGAAATGAGTCGAAGCGGATTGCTGACCGGTCTGATCTTTATTGGGGGAACATGTCTGCGTACCTGTTACGGATCTCCGCGTTTAAGTGAGGATCTGGATTTCGCGGGCGGCCTTGACTTTGCTCCGGATCGGCTGGCGGAACTGGGGCCGGTGCTGGAGGAAACGTTGATGGAAAAATACGGCCTGCCCGTCAGTGTCAGTCCTCCTGTTCGGGAGGAGGGAAATGTGAGCACATGGAAACTGCGGCTGCAAACTCGTCCGGCATCGAAGCACCTGCCTTCACAGCGCATCCATATTGATGTCTGTGCTGTGCCGAGCCATCGCCCGCGCCCCGCATTGCTGCGCAATGCGTACGGCGTGAATATGGGGACAGAAGGTTTGATACTGCAGGTGCAGACCCGCGAAGAAATTCTTGCGGACAAGTGGATGGCCTTGGCGTTTCGTCCCAATCGTGTCAAATACCGCGATCTTTGGGATCTGCTTTGGCTGGATCGGCAGGATATCGGTCTGGATACAGCATTGGTGTTTCAAAAACTGGATGATCGACAGCGGACCCGATCCTCTTTTGTATCGGCCTTGCGTGAACGGATTGATGATTTGGAAAACAATCCAGAGCATCAGCAGGCATTCAGAAAGGAAATGGAGCGGTTTGTTCCTGCATCAGATGTTCGGGAGGCCATCCAGCATGCCGAATTCTGGCTCCTGCTGACTTTCAATCTTCGCGAACACGCAGCGCAGCTGGTCGCCGATTGATTTTTCCAATCCCCCTTGGAAGAATTTGTTCCAAGGATTGGAAATGGCGGGTTATCCCAGCTTCGGGACATCAACCCATTTGCGTTCTTTCCAGCTTTGCATGCCGAGTTCGGCGAGCTGGACACCTTTGGCGCCTTCCATCAGAGAATATTTCCACTCCGTGCCGAGCACGACGTGTTTGATGAACATTTCCCACTGAATCTTGAAGGCGTTGTCATATTCAATGTTGTTCGGGACGTCTTCCCAGCCTTCGAAAAAGTCGATCGGCTGCGGAACATCCGGGTTCCAGACCGGCTTCGGCGTGTTGGCGGCCGCCTGAGTTTTGACTTCGCGCAGCCCGGCGACGGCGGAGCCTTTGGATCCGTCGACCTGAATGGTGAGCAGGTCGTCGCGCCGCACGCGGGTGCACCACGAACTGTTGAACTGTACGACGGTCTCGTCTTCAAGCAGGAATATGGCGTAAGCGGAGTCGTCGGCGGTCGCCGGATAGGGTTTGCCGTTTTCGCCACGGCGTTCGTCGATGTCGGTTTTGCCGTAGGCGACGAGGCTTTTGACGGGACCGAAGACGTTGTCGATGACGTAACGCCAGTGACAGAACATATCAATCATCATGCCGCCGCCGTCTTCGGCGCGATAGTTCCAGCTCGGGCGCTGCGCGGGCTGGTCGGCGTCCATGCCGGTGAAAACCCAGTAACCGAAGTCGCCTTTGACGGAAAGGATTTTTCCGAAGAAGCCGAGTTCCTGCAGCATTTTGAGTTTGCGGAAGCCGGGCAGCCATAGCTTGTCCTGCACGACGCCGTTTTTGAGTCCGGCATCCTGCACCAGTTTAGCAAGGCGCACGGCTTCTTCCGTTTTGGTGGCGGTCGGTTTTTCGCAGTAGATCGCTTTCCCGGCTTTGACGGCCATTTCGACAAACTTGGCGCGCTGCAGCGTGCCGGAGGCGTCGAAGAAGATTTCATAGTCGCCGTATTTTCCGTCAAGGGCGCCCTGCACATCGGTGGTGTATTTGTAGGGTTCGCCGATGGCTTGTGTCCCATATTTCTCGGCCAGCTTCTTGAGTTTGTTTTCGTTGCGGCCGGTCAGAATGATTTCGGGCATAAGGATCAGGTCGTTACTGACTTTGATGCCGCCCTGTTTGATGATCGCGGTGATCGAGCGGTCAAGGTGCTGGTTGGTGCCCATGCGTCCCGTGACGCCGTTCATGATGATTCCAATGCGTTTCGTTTCCATGATATTTAACTCCTTTTAAATAATGATTGGTCCGCCTTCAGGCATTTCCGTGCACTGCGGATGTGCGCCTGCGGGCAGTGCGGGGACATCGACACCTTCTTTCGGCAGAGTTCCGGCCAGTTCCTGTTTCCAGTGATCCACGTTGCCGGCCGGGCCGTAGACATAGATGAACACCGCGGTTTCATCGCCGATGTTGGTCATCTGGTGATACACACCGGACGGAATATGGACGATCTGTCCGGCGCGCATTTCGTGCCGCTCTTCGCCGAGGCACATTTCGGTTTTTCCGGAGACAACAAAGTAGACTTCTTCCTGCTCCTGGTTGTGCCACGGAACCTGTCCGCCGTTCGGCTCGAGCGTGACATAGCCCATTGCAAAGTTATTGCATTGCACCGGCGAGGCGCCGCCGACGAGATTCTGCGTCAACCGACGTGCCGGGTAGGTTCGGCCTTTGATTTCCTTGAGATCTCCAATCGTCATGTTGTTCTCCTTCTTTACATGAAAAACTTCAGATACGGTTTGCCGTCGATGAGCCGCTGGACGAGCAGGGCGGCTTCGCGGGCGTGGTAGTCGCCCCACATGCTGGACTCGCCGCACGGTACGCTCTGTCCGTCGGGAATGTAATCCCAGCCGTTCGGCTGGTGATACACCGAGTGCAGGATCAGCCCCTGATGGTTCGCGTCTGTACTGAGGTACGGTTCGTCGAGCAGGGTGTTCAGAACGGTCAGCCCGGCCTGAAAATAGGTTTCGTTGTCTAAATATTTTCCAAGTCGCAGCAGTCCCTGCGCGGCGATGGCCGCGGCGGACGAGTCGACGGGTTCGGCGCTGTTGAATGGATCGGCCGGTTTGTCGAGGTAGTCCTCGCCGAGTTTCCAAAGATTGGAAGCTCCGGTGTCCCAATAGGGGATGCCGTCGGCCGCCGAGTTTTCAATGTAGAAATCGCAGGTCGCTTCCGCCATTTTCAGCAGCATGTCTTCGATGACTTTGTGCCCGCCGAACGGCTCCAGTTCGGAATTTTCCAATGTTTGGAAAAATTCGAGCTGCTCGGCCGCACCGACCATGATCCATGCGAGTCCGCGCGTCCAGGTGGTGAACGGCGAGAAGCCCTGCTGCGAGTTGGGGCAGCGGTAGGCGCCGTCGTTGAGGTTGAATATGCTTTCATGAGCGGTGCGGCCGCGTACGTCATAAGCGTCGCGCCCTTCGCCGTAGAAGACGTTGTATTTGGCCGTCGTCTGCGCGTGCTGGACAATTTGTTTGAGCAGGCTGACTTTGGCGTCGTTTTCGCCCATGAAAGAGTGACCGAGTTGATGGGCGACGGCCAGCGCGCGCAGCGAGCGGATGGTGTCGGCGAAGAGCGAATGCGGGCCGTTGAAGGAATAGATGTAGCCGAGGTCGTCGGGCAGGGCGGTCCAGCGCCGGGCCTGCACGGCGCCGGAGGCTTTGAGCGCCAGTTTGTAAAAGTTGCGTTCCCATTCGTTTTCGGGAATGCGGCCTTCGTTCATGAGGCGCAGCAGATTGCCGTAGGTGCTGACGTTGTTGAAGCCGTGGTCGTGCACGCCGAAGTGGGTGACGTGCGGCGCCATCTTTTCGACGGTGTTTTTGCGGCCGGTTTCCAGCCATTGGAAATCACCGGTGGCGTCGAATTGGAGAATTTCAGCACCGTACTGGAACCCCTGAGTCCATTCTGTCCAGCCGCGGGTGGTGTATTTTCCTTTAACGGTGAAAACGGGTGAGCCCTGTGCGGTGTCATATTCCCGGTTGAGCCGTTCTATTTTTTTGCCGGACAGGTCGAAAAACCGGGTGAGGTTTTTTTGCAAATCGGTCGGTTGGATGGATCTGTCAATTTTCATCAGGTCTCCTTCGTTAACAGGAGCAGACTAGTCGGATTTAATTTCTTAAGCAATAAATTTTATGCAAAAAATTAGTAAATAAGAAAATCATGTATGTATTCCCTTTGACGATGCAATCGAAACCGGAGCTGCCGGTTCGGTACGGGTTCTATCGATTTTATTTTTTTTCATAAATATGATCATAATCTGTTTTTTACGTTTTTGTATCGATTCTGTCTGAAAGGTTGATGGGTTAGTCATAGTATATTTATCTAGTATTTTTACAAAAATTAGGGGGATTTGAAAAAGCGGCTTGCAAAATTAATTCTCGCATAATAATTATTAAAAAGCGGGTGACTGTTGGGCGGAGTATTTCCGAGTTTTAATACAGGAGGATGCGATGAGAACATGGATGCAATGGATAACGTCGGCGGTTTTGTTGAGCTGGGCAGTGACCGTCAATGCAGCAGTGCTGTATCAGGATGATTTCGAAGGCGGAATCAACGGTTTTGTTCGCAATATTTCCCTTCAGGACGGTGCCGGGCGGACAGGCTCCGGAAAGGCGCTTTATCTGGAGGACACTACCGACGATGCAACGTACCTGGAGTTTAATTTTGGAGACCGTAATTACGGCGCCGTTCATCTGTCGTACGATATTTACAATGAAAACGGCGGACTCAGCGGTCTGGAAGAAAACATGGTGGTCGGAATCGGACCGTACAATGCATCCGAGGGAGTCGTGCTGAACGCCACGGACGCCCGGTCCTGCGACGTCTGGTTCTATACCGGCGACGGCACCCGGACCCAGCACGATGTTAAGTTCAAAGGTGCCGGAACCGATGTGAAAACCAAATATACGGCTCAGACCCTGTATTCAGTTGACCTTTTTGCCAACGATTCCGACTCGGAGACGATTTCATATAATCGGCCGGACGGTCTGTCCGGTACACTGGCCCCCAATACGTCCGCTTTGTTTATCAACAATTCATTTGTTGGGGAAAACACGCTGAGATCCGCGGTCGCCACCGGTAACGAAACGCTGGGCCGGGCTATTTTTTATTCGGGGAGCTCATATGTCTCCAGTCAGTTCTATATCGATAACCTGCTTGTTGAAACGCTGGGGGAACCGTCCGGTGGCGAACCCGTTAATCCGCCCGATGCAGCAGTGCTGTATCAGGATGATTTCGAAGGTGGAATCAACGGTTATGTTCGCAATATTTCCCTTCAGGACGGTACCGGGCGGACAGGCTCCGGAAAGGCTCTTTATCTGGAGGATACCACTATCGATGATGCAACATACCTGGAGTTTAATTTTGGAAACCGCAATTACGGCACCGTTCACATGTCGTACGATATTTACAATGAAAACGGCGGACTCAGCGGTCTGGAAGAAAACATGGTGGTCGGAATCGGACCGTACAATGCATCCGAGGGAGTCGTGCTGAACGCCACGGACGCCCGGTCCTGCGACGTCTGGTTCTATACCGGCGACGGCACCCGGACCCAGCACGATATTAAGTTCAAAGGGGCCGGGACCGACGTGAAAACCAAATATACGGCTCAGACCCTGTATTCAGTTGATCTCTTTGCCAACGACTCCGATTCGGAGGTAATTTCGTATAATCGGCCGGACGGTCTGTCCGGCACACTGGCCCCCAACACGGCGGCACTGTTTATCAATAATTCATTCATCGGGGAAAACACGCTGAGATCCGCGGCTGCCACCGGTGACGAAACGCTGGGCCGAGCCATTTTCTATTCGGGGAAAACCTATGTTTCCAGCCAGTTCTATATCGATAACCTGCTCGTTGAAACACTGGGAACATCCAGTGGCGGCTCCAGTAATTCGACATCGGTGCTGCTCAGTGTCGACTTCGCTGGCCAGACGGTCGGCGAGCAGCCGACCGGTGCGGCGACGATCCTTCCCAGTATCAATACGGTGAACGATTTTGTGAGTGTCGTGGACAGCAATGCCAATACGGTCGGGGACGGGGAGGCCGTCCAGTTTTATGATAATGACACGGGAGACGGCGGAATGCTCACGTATAACTTTGTGAGCGATGCCGCGTCGCAGGTCTCCGCCGTGCGCGTCGACTTTTCTTTTGCTCCGCTGGAAACCTCCGGAGCGGGTACTGAGTATATTGCTGTGGCCCTCGGCGAATACAGCGCCGATAAAACCCTGAATTCCTACACCCGCCGGTATACCGATGCGCGTCTGTATGATGACGGGACCCTTGACCTGCGAAGCGACTTCGGGAGCAGCGCTCCTTACAGTCTCAACAACACCCTGCAAAGCGATTCCAACTCGCTGAGCATTTTTGTGAATGATTATGATTCGCAGTCGATCGAATATACCGGTCTCGACAGCAGCTCCTACACGCTGCCCGCCAACTCGGTGGCCTACTGGCTGAACGGGTCGCTTGTGACAATGAACGGCGGCGAACAGTACACGACGATGGATACCGACGATGCCACGTCCGGCGGAACCATCGGCACCACGGAAGACAACCTCGGCAAGTTCGGGTTCAACAGCACATCGGCCGCCGTCGGACTCAGCTACCTGTTTGACAGCATCGAAATTTCTTCACTCACCAACCTGTCGTCCGGCGGATCAGCAACCAATTCATCGCCGCAGGGACTGAATGGAATTCTGTCTGTTGACTTTGAAGGTCAGAGTGTCGGGGCTCCGCCGAGCGGCGCGGACAGCGTTCGCCCGCTGGAAAACACCAACGACGTATTTACAGCAATTGTGGACAGTTCCGTCAACCCGATGGGTACCGCCAATGCA
>JBFWJN010000086.1:0-12237 GCA_050253185.1 Kiritimatiellales bacterium
CCAGTCGAGGATCAGCTGCCGCTTTTCGGTGGCCGGGCGCTTCTCGAGGTAACGCTGATAGTGGTAGATCGCTTTGATGTAATCGTTTTTGCGCTGGTGATAGATCAGCGCTAGTTCGAGGTCGGGGCGCGCCAGGTCCGGATTTTTTGCCAGCGCTTTTTCGAACTGTGCGATGGCTTTGTCCCAGTTCTGCAGATGAACCTGTTCGAGTCCGCTGCGAACGCGCGGGTCCTGTTCATCCACGGCGTCGCGCTGCGCGCCGGTTTGATCACAAGCAGCAAGCAGAAGGGCGAGGAGAATGGGGAGAAGGATTTTTTTCATGTCAGAAGAAGATTTTGAAGAATTTGAGGATGCCCTGTTTCCACGGGACGCGGTGCGAAATGCCGCCCTGGCCTTCGAAGGTGTGCAGGTTGGCCAGATACCATTCGTAGTTGCGGATGAGTGCCTGCTTGTTGGAAAACTTCGGGTAGAAGTGCAGTTTGTGCTCAATTTTTTCTGTCGAGACAAACGAATCTTCGCAGGCGGTTTCGTAGACCCATTTGTAGAGCGGCGAGAGTTTGAAGAACTCGAGGATGCGCAGCGCCCAGATCAGCGGTTTTGCCGGAGTGCCGATCACCTTTTTTCCGAATCCGGCGCGGTCGAGAACGGCCTGATAGTCCTCTTTCATCGTCGTAAAGTCGGTTGCGCCGACGTTGAAGGTGTCGTTGACCGCCGCTTCGTCTTTGATCAGGCAGAGATAAATGGCTTCACAGAGATCTTCGACGTCGAGCAGCTGATAGCGGTTGCTGCCGCTTCCAATCATTGGAAAACCCTTGCCGTCTTTTGCCCAGTCGTAGAACAGTGCGAACACGCCGAGCCGTTCCGGGCCGACGAAGGATTTCGGGCGGATGATCGGCACGCACAGGCCCGCCTGACGAGCGTCGAGGCAGGCTTCTTCGGCAGCAATCTTGGCGTGGCCGTAGGGTCCAACGCCAATCAGCTTGTCCGTTTCGTACAGAGGATGGTGATCCGGAATGCCGTACACGGCCGTGGACGAGATGTGGACAAACCGTTCAACGTTCTGTTCCTGCGCCTCTTTCAGCAGCAGTTTGGTGCCTTCGATGTCCGTCGAAAAAATCTCTTCCTTCGTATAAAGGGGCAGGGCGGCGGCAGTGTGGATGACCCAGTTGACGTCCTTCATCGCCTTGCGAACGTCTTCGGCGTTGCGAATGTCGCCGACAATCGCGTTTACCTCGTCTTTTTCAGGATAGTCGAACTCGACGAGGTCGAGAACGGTGATGTCGGTTACACCCTGGTGGCGCAGGTAACGAATCAGATTAATGCCCAGGAAGCCGCTGCCGCCGGTCACCAAAACCTTTTTGTCCATGTGAAAACTCCTTTGCAGAAAAGATATCTCAGTCTGAAACAGCGGTCCGCGATCTTCAATTCAAAACCGGATGCTTCTGTATATATCGTAATACGATATATAATCAAGTTCCGGCGATTCGACTCATTGCACGGGCAAAGTGCTTCCACTTAACCGTCAGCTGGATCAGTCGTTCTTCGCCGCGCGCGGTGATCAGGTAGACTTTCAGCTCACGCTGCCCGGATGCTTCTTTTCGGCTTTTCAGCAGGCCGGCCTGCTCCAGCTGTGCCAGCATCGGATAAAGTCGTCCGAATGCCGGGGCAAAGACGTGGTCAGACCGATCAATCAGCGCCTGTCGCAGGCGATATCCACAGGTCGGTTCTTTTTGCAATGCGGCCAGAACCAGCAATTCCAGCCAGCCTTTCAGCTGTTCCCGTCCCGAATCAGTTTTCATAGACCTTTATATATCGTAATGCGATATATGTATGACAGAATAATTTTGAGGTGCATTCGGGAACGGCTCAAAACGATTTGCCGCGGTATTGATCCATCAGTCGCAGGATTTCCTCGCGGATAGCGCACAGATCATCATGAAACCGGTTCAGTCGTTTCGGATCGATACAGCCGTCGGCCGATACCGTTCGGTAATGTTCCATTGTTTCGTTGAAAAATTTCAGGGAGCGCTTCAGGTTTGCCACAATGAATCCACCGTCCAGGTCATGATTCATCCATAGGCTGTTCAGTGCTCCGGCCAGCTTGGCGTTGACCATCTGTGCGGAGAAAATCATGTCCTGAACCGCTTTGTTTCCGTTCTTGCGCATTAGACCGGCTTCGTCGCAGTCGTGCCACATGCCGGTAACGGTCTCGAATGTCCGGAGATAAAGCGGGTGTACGGGGTGGTCGTCTTCATCGCGAATCCAGTCGATCCCTTCTTTCAGAGGGTCGGGTTCCGGCATGTCGAACTCTTCCGTTTCCAGTTTAGAACCCGGAGTTTCCGTTTCCGGCAGTTCGGCGCTTGCCTTCGCATCGAGATCGTCCTCAACGTGCGACCAGCCCATTTCGCGGGCGATCAGCCGCTCAAGCTCCTCCGGTTCGACGCCGTCGTATTTTTCATACAGCTTCATCATCCTGTCGGTGCGGGCATCCGACTTTTTCATGAACTTTTCCCACTGGAATTCATCCATCGGAGCGTCGTCATCGGAAGACCAGGTTTTATCTTCAGCCGCTTCAATGTCCTCCCGCCGCTGTACCGCGCTGACGGCACCGGTCAGTCGTTCCATCCATTTCACGATGGCTTTACCGTTAGCTTTGCATTGTGCGCCTTCCTCTTCTTCCGTCATCAGCCATGACGGTTCGGAAATCGAGATGCGGTAATCCGTGCTCTCGATCACCACGCGGCCGTTGAAATCGCTGTACCATTCGAGATACAGGTAGTTGGCCATATGCTCCGGCGGTTTTCCGCTGCGCTTGTTCATTCGGTAAGCTTCTTC
Organism: Kiritimatiellales bacterium; assembly: GCA_050253185.1. Classification (GTDB taxonomy): domain Bacteria; phylum Verrucomicrobiota; class Kiritimatiellia; order Kiritimatiellales; family Tichowtungiaceae; genus Tichowtungia. Next base: position 2,836 of record JBFWJN010000086.1, read on the forward strand.
GATCGGAATATCCAGAACCCACACCTTGCGCGATGCCGTCATATCGCCGACCAAACCGTTCTGAACCGGATTCAGGCCGGTGTGCTCATCATCCGTTTTTTCCGGCTTCGGATTTTCGAACGTCAGCAGATACCCGGCCATGTCCCGCCGGCAGTTTCCCTCCAGCTGCAGATGGATCGGATCGTCTGCACCAGCGAGCCAGATTCGACCGGTCACTGTTCCCTTGATCCGGTTATCAATCTCGCCCCGCACCACCGCTTTATTCAATCGCCACGCCATAATCCGCAACGCGATCTGAACTCCGTCCTCCGTCAACCCCGCGTTGATTCATACATATATCGTATTACGATATATATACAACCGGAGTTGAAAAAGAGACGATTCATGATTCAATAGCCGCGTGAAAACACTTAAGGAAATCGGAGAACACGCCGCGATTGCGGCGCTGACAAAAAATCTCAAAGCCGTCGGCGACGACTGCGCCGTGCTGCCGCTCGACGACCGCTATGATCAGGTCCTCACCACCGACCCGCTCATCAGCGGCATCCACTTCCTGCCGGACGCACCGCCCGAACAGATCGGCTGGAAGGCCGCCGCGCGCGTCATCAGCGACATTGCCGCCATGGGCGCCGACCCGCAGTACCTGCTCATCAACCTCGTCGCGCCGCCGGATCAGGATTTCCAGACCTTGGAAAAAATCTACGATGGTGTTTCCAAGGTTCGGAAACTCTTCGGTGTCGACCTCGTCGGCGGCGACCTCGCGCAGGGCCCGAATCTCGAACTGCACGTCTTCGGCGTCGGCCGCGTGCCGAAAGGCAAGGCGCTGCTGCGTTCCAGCGCGCACGCCGGCGACGTCCTCTACGTTACCGGCCCGCTCGGCAACTCGCTTACCAGCGGCAAACACCTGAATTTTATGCCGCGCGTCAAAGAAGGCAAATGGCTGCGGCAGTCCGGCTATGTCCGCGCGATGATGGACATCAGCGACGGCCTGGCCACCGATCTGCGCCATATTCTGAAAGCCTCCAAGGTCGGCGCGGATCTCGATTCATCAAAAATTCCAATGTTTGGAACGCTTGAACAGGCGCTGTACGACGGCGAGGACTTTGAGCTGCTTTTCACCGTGCGCGCCGAAGAGGCCGACGAATTTGATTTCCAATGTTTGGAAAATTTAGAGCAGAAATTTCCAAGGATTGGAAACATTACGGATCAGCCCGGTGTGCTGACGCTCGGCAGCGCCGCCCTCAACCGAAAAGCCTTTGAGCACTTTAAGCAATAAGTGTTTCAGGCGAGGAATTCTCTAATCTTTTCGAGCAGGGCGGAGGGGACAATGGGTTTTTCGATAAATGCCGTTCCGGGGTCCAGAACGCCGTGGTGCACGATCGCATCATCCGTATAACCGGACATATAGACGATTCGGATGTTTGGCCGGAGTTTGATAATGTGTTCAGCCAGCTGGGGCCCGCTCTTCTTCGGCATGACGACATCGGTCAGCAGCATATCCAGCTCTCCATCGTATTCTTCGCATATCTGTACGGCTTCTTCTGCGTTGTTCGCAGCGAGGACTGTATAGCCGTTGGCCTGCAGGACTGTGAGCAGCAGGGAGCGCACGGCTTCGTCATCCTCGACCAGAAGAATGGTTTCCGTTCCTTTTTCCATTTCAGATTTCGTGGGGCTCTGATGTGCAGGGGGCATCGGCCGGTTGGCGCTCGGGAGGTAGATTTTGAATACGGTTCCATTTGTAAACCCAGATACAGCCGCCGCTCTGTTTGACAATGCCGTATACCGTGGCGAGTCCGAGTCCGGTTCCTTTGCCGACCTCGTTGGTTGTGAAGAACGGTTCGAATATTTTCGCTTTTGTTTCCGCATCCATGCCGGTGCCGGTATCGGTGACGGCAATCATGACATGCGGGCCGGGATGTGCATCGGTGTGGGTGTCGGCATAATTCTGATCCAGTTCAATATTTGCGGTTTCAATTGTAAGGTTGCCGCCACGCGGCATCGCATCGCGGGCATTGACGGCCAGGTTCATGATGATCTGCTCGACCTGTCCGGGATCGCATTCCACCGAATCCAGGTTCGGTCGCAGATCAGTGAACAGATCGATATCTTCACCGATCAGCCGCCGGAGCATGGCATCCATCTGTCCGACGACCGTGTTCAGATTGAGGATAACCGGCTTCCGGATCTGTTTCCGGCTGAAGGCGAGCAGTTGACGTGTCAAATCGGCGGCGCGTTGTGATGCCTGGCTGATCTGCGTGAGTTGATGTTGTAATCTGCTGTTTTCTTTATCCTGCTTAAGCGCCATTTCACTGTAGCCGGAGATTACGGTGAGCAGATTGTTGAAGTCGTGCGCAATGCCGCCGGCCAGCCTGCCGATTGCTTCCATTTTCTGAGCCTGGAGCAGCTGCTCCTCCACCGTTTTACGTTTTTCGACTTCCTGCCTGAACTGTTCCAGCAATCGGGCGCTTTCTTCCGCCCGGAACTTAAGTTCTTCGATCATCTGGACGTTGTCGATGGCAACCGCTGTCGTGTCGGCCAGTGTCTGGAGGAGCTGTATTTCGCGAGGCGTCGCTTTGTGATGATGCGCCCAGTATGCTCCGATGGCGGCAACAGGGTCCTCTGACCGAACCGGAACCATCATCAGACTCTGGACAAAGGTCGGGCGGTAGGCGTCGTGCGGAATACGGTCGTCCACATAGATGTCTTCGATCGCCACAACTTCCCGGTGGAGCATGGCCCATCCGGAAATACAGCTGGTCAGCGGAAACCGTTTTCCTTTCCAGAGCGGAGAAATGGCGTCTTCATCGACATAATAGCACTGGCCGTTGTCTTTCAGCACAAACGTGACCCCGTCTGCTCCGCTCAGTTTACGGGCTGCGAGTTTGACAATCCGGGTGATTCCTTCTACATCCCGAGCCAGCGGGATGTCCTGAACGGCTTTCAGCAGAATGTCGTTTTCCTGTCGGGTTGCTTCATACATAAACGGACGCCTCTCCTGACTTTGAAATTCAATCCCATGCCCGTTTGTTCGCGACAGCGCGGAGATTACGCCATCATCGTTATAACTGTCAAATTCTGTATAAAATATATAAAGACACATTTTCAGTACATATTTCAGCACAAGAATACGGACCGTGAATAACAGCAGCCATTTTGGATTACCCGGAATTTCTTGAATCACATGAACTCAAATAAAGTTGCCCGTAGGCCGGTACCCGTCTGCAGGTTGTAAAGTTCTCGAATCTTTCCGGAATAATTAGGTTGCTCTTTGGAGGGAGCAGGAGCATTCTCCGCGCCCCTTATCAAATAAGGCCCCGGTGTTTACCTGCAGGAATAGAGATCGGTTTTTGGGTTCCTGCTATAAACATTAGGTGGTTTTATGACATTCGCTGACATGGGGCTGAGCCCCGAACTGCTCGACGGGATTTCCCGTCTGGGCTTTGAAAATCCGACACCGGTCCAGGCCGCTGTCATTCCCGCTATCCTTAATAATGGCCGCGACCTGGTGGCGCTGGCGCAGACCGGCACCGGAAAAACGGCCGCGTTCGGTCTGCCGGTGCTGCAGATGCTCGACCCGGAAATCAAAACGCCGCAGGCGCTGGTTCTCTGTCCGACGCGCGAGCTGTGCATGCAGATCAGCCGTGACCTCGAAGGCTTCGCCGCCGCTTCCCGCAATGTACGGATCCTGGCGGTGTACGGCGGGGCCGACATTAAACCGCAGCTGTCAGCGCTGGTGCGCGGAGTCGATATTGTGGTGGCGACGCCGGGCCGCATGGTCGATCTGTTGCGCCGGAAGCGGGCCGATTTTTCGCAGATTCAGCGCGTGGTGCTCGACGAAGCCGACGAAATGCTGAACATGGGCTTTGAAGAGGACATGGAAGCCATTCTGGCTCAGGTTCCCGACGGTGCGCAGACGCTTCTGTTTTCGGCAACGATGCCGAAACAGGTGGCCTCGATGGCCCGGAAATATATGACCGACCCGGAAGAGATCACGGTTGGAACGCGCAATGCCGGATCGGAAAACGTCAGTCATGAATATCTCGTGGTGCATGCCAAAGATCGCTACAGGGCACTGAAGCGCCTGGCCGATTTCTACCCCGAAATGTACGGGATTGTGTTCTGTCGCACACGGCAGGAAACACAGGACATCGCCGATCATCTGAGTCGCGACGGCTACCGTGCCGAACCGCTGCACGGCGATCTGACGCAGCAGCAGCGAGACCGCGTGATGAAACGCTTCCGGGCCCGCGAACTGCAGATGCTCGTCGCGACCGACGTCGCCGCACGCGGTCTCGACGTGAATGACCTGACCCATGTGATTAATTACAGCCTGCCGGATGATCTAAGCAGCTATACGCACCGCAGCGGCCGCACAGGCCGCGCCGGAAAGAACGGAATCTCCATCGCGCTGATCAACATGCGTGAGCACCACAAAGTGAACCGCATTGAAAAACAGCTGGGCCGCAAGTTTGTGCAGCGCGCCGTGCCGACCGGTGCGGAAATCTGCGAGGTGCGCCTGCTGGGCCTGATGGACCGCCTGAGCGAAGTTTCTCCCGAGCCGGGGCTGATCGATGAGATTCTGCCGTCGCTCTGTTCCCGCCTGGAAGGCGTGTCGCGCGAAGAGCTTCTGCGGCGTTTTGCCTCGCTGGAACTTCAGCGCATGCTCGACTATTACGGAAAAGAACCTGATCTGAACGCCGACGCCGGTTCCGTAAAGGAAAGCCATGCGGCCCGCAAGAAGCAGGCCGCGGCCGGCGGAATGGTCGAACTAGTGATGAATGTCGGCAAGGTCAACCGTCTTACGCCCAAGCAGCTGATGAATCTGGTGAATGTGGCCGACCGCGACAGCAGTGTGGAAATCGGCCGGATCAACATCGTCAAAATGCAGGCCTACTTCGAGGTGCCGCGCGCCGAGGCGCAGGCCGTCGTCGACAGTTTCGCCAACAGCCTGATTGATTTTGAGGGTCGCCAGGTGTCCGTTGCCATGGCCGGCGCCGGCAATCCGGCGAAGCGCGACGAAAAACGCGCGGCCAACCCGTACCGTCCGAAAGGCAAAAACCGCAAGGGCGGCCCAAAGTCCGGCCACTGGATGAAATAAGCGCGTGTATTTCACGAATAAACGCTTGTCGGCGGGCCGAAGGCACGGATATATTCCGTGCCTTCTTTCGTTGGGGCGGTAGCTCAGTTGGTAGAGCGTCGCGTTCGCAATGCGAAGGTCGAGGGTTCGATCCCCTTCCGCTCCACCAGTTTTCAGCCGCTTCGGCTTGCGCAGCAGGCTTCTTTTTAAGTAGGATCAGCGCACTGTGAACGATACGCTGATCATCATACCGACCTACAACGAGCGCGAAAACGTCAGCGCCATCTCAAAGGCTGTGCTCGCCGCGTATGATACGGAGATCCTGTTTGTCGACGACAACTCGCCGGACGGCACCGGCGCGCTGGCCGATGAGCTGGCCGAGGCCGACCAACGGGTCCACGTGCTTCACCGCCAGGAAAAGGACGGTCTGGGCCGGGCTTATATCGCCGGATTCAAATGGGCGCTGGAGCACGGCTACGAATTCATTTTCGAGATGGACGCCGATTTTTCCCACAATCCCGCCGACATTCCGGCCCTGCGCGCCGCGGCCGAAACCGCCGATTTGGCGCTGGGTTCCCGCTATATCGGCGGCATCCGCGTGATCAACTGGCCGCTCAACCGCCTGATTCTCAGCCGTGGCGCCGGCATCTATGTGAACCGGATCACCGGCCTGCCTCTGACTGATCCGACCGGCGGCTTCAAATGCTTCCGCCGCCGGGTGCTCGAGGCAATCAAGCTGGATGAAATCACTTCCAACGGCTATTCATTCCAGATCGAGATGCATCACACCGCGTGGCAGATGGGCTTTAAAATCGTCGAAGTGCCGATCGTCTTTGAAGAGCGCCGCAGCGGCGCCTCCAAAATGTCGAAGAAAATCATTTTCGAAGCACTCGGAATGGTCTGGCGGCTTCTTTTTCGCGCCCGCTTCCGCCGCCGCCCGGCGGCATAGCCGTTTTTCCAAACATTGGAAAAATCTATTCCGCCGCGACCGGAATTCGCGTCCAGTTCCACCAGCCTTTAATGTTCAGCGCGACAAAGATGCTGCAGGCGACCACGGTCGCCATACTGTGCGCCAGAATCCCGAAGGCAATCCATGCGCTGTTTGCCAGAATTCCGAGCAGGAAGCCGGGCTTGCTCTTTTTTCCGAGTAGGTAGATCGAGGTGGCGTTCAGAACCATCGCGATCCAGTCGATGCAGTAATAGCGTGTGATGATTTCGATCATAATTTTCCCACAGAAGCAGAATTGGAAGCGGAAGGTAGCGCAGCGGTCACGGGAAGAGAAGATTTTTCCAATGATTGGAAACTATTTTGCTTCGGCGAGGTTCCAGAAGGCGAGGACGGCGGGCCGGGCGAGTCCGCGGCGGGTGGCGCAGAGGCCGACGTCGTAAGGATCGAGCTGTGGCGCGCTTTCAAGAACCTGCACCTCGTCGCGGAACGGGCTTTTTTCCAGCACAAGCTGCGGGACGATCCCGATTCCGCAGCCGAGGCGAACCATCGCAATGAGCGCTTCGTTGCCGGAGACTTCCGAAGCGATTTGCGGGACGATGTTCTGTTTTTTCATCCACTGGTCGAGGCGCCGACGCGACAGACCGCTGCGCGGCAGTACCAGCGGTGTGCGGCCGAGGTCAAGCCGGTCGTTCTTCTGCGGCGGTTCGCTGAGCAGGCCCTGTCGCGGCGCGATGAAGAGCAGCGGGATCCGGGTGAGCGACAGGAATTCGAGCTGCGGCGCGCGGCGGTCGGGCAGGGCTGCGACGGCGAGATCCATTTCTCCGGTGAGCACCTGTTCGACGGCCTGTTCGGCCGCGCCGGTGCGCAGTTCGATCTGCACGTCGGGCCAGGCGGTGCGGTAGCTTTCGAGCAGCTGCGGGAGCAGGCTGTAGACGGCGGTGATGGAGGCGTAGATGGAGAGCGGCCCGCTGACGGACGGCGATTCCTGCAGTTCCTGCTGGAGCACCTGCCATTCCTGCTTGGCTTGCCGGGCATAGTCCTGGAAGCGCCGCCCGGCGGGGGTGAGGCTGACGCTGCGGTTGTCGCGCACGAACAGCGGGTGGCCGATTTCGTCTTCCAGCCGCTGGATGGAGCGGGTCAGCGCCGACGGGCTGAGGTTGCAGGCGCGGCTGGCTTTGCCGAAGTGCAGCAGGTCGGCCAGTGTTAAAAAGGTGTCGAGGTCATGGATGTTCATTGCTTAAATCGCAATATAATATTCATATTAAATCAATTTACGCAATGATGAAGTACGCGTAGACTCTGCCTCCTGTTAACCAAATGAAAGGAGATCTCGTCATGGGAACAAACTATTTCAATACACTGCCGCTGCGTCGTCAGCTTCAGGAACTCGGAACCTGCCGTTTTATGGAAGCCGCTGAATTTTCCAAGGGCTGTGAATATGCCAAGGGCAAAAAGATCGTCATCATCGGTTGCGGCGCCCAGGGCCTGAACCAGGGCCTGAACATGCGCGACAGCGGCCTGGACGTTTCCTACACGCTGCGCGACGGCGCCATTTCCGAAAAGCGCCAATCCTGGAAGAATGCGACCGAAAACGGCTTCAAGGTCGGCACCTATAAGGAAATGCTCCCGACGGCTGACATCGTCATGAACCTCGCTCCCGATAAACAGCACACCAATGTTGTTGAAACGGTCATTCCGCTGATGAAGCAGGGCGCGACCTTCTGTTATGCCCACGGCTTCAACATCGTTGAAGAAGGCACGCAGATCCGCAAGGATATCACGGTGATCATGGTCGCCCCGAAATCCCCGGGCTCGGAAGTTCGCGAAGAGTACAAGCGCGGTTTCGGCGTTCCGACGCTGATCGCCTGCCATAAGGAAAACGACCCGAACGGCGACGGCCTCGAAATCGCCAAGGCGCTCTGCTCCGCTCAGGGCGGCGACCGCGCCGGCGTTCTGGAATCCTCTTTCGTCGCCGAAGTGAAATCCGACCTGATGGGCGAACAGACCATTCTCTGCGGAATGCTGCAGGCCGGCTCGCTGCTCTGCTTCGACAAGATGGTCGAACAGGGCGTGGATAAAGGCTATGCCGCCAAGCTGATTCAGTACGGATGGGAAACCACGACCGAAGCACTGAAGCAGGGAGGAATCACCAACATGATGGACCGTCTCTCCAACCCGGCCAAGATCAAGGCCTTTGATCTGTCCGAAGAGCTGAAGGACATCATGCGTACGCTGTTTGAAAAGCACATGGACGACATTCTGTCCGGCGAGTTCTCCAAAACCATGATGGAGGACTGGGCGAACAACGACGTCAAACTGCTGACCTGGCGCGAAGAAACCGGCAAAACCTCCTTTGAACAGACGGACGCCTCCGACGCCGCAATCAGTGAGCAGGAATACTTCGACAACGGCATTCTGATGATTGCCATGGTCAAAGCCGGCGTCGAGCTGGCGTTCGAAACGATGGTTGAAGCCGGCATTGAGCCGGAATCCGCCTATTACGAATCGCTGCACGAAACGCCGCTGATCGCCAACACAATCGCCCGTAAAAAGCTCTATGAAATGAACCGGATCATTTCCGACACCGCCGAATACGGCTGCTACCTCTTTGCGCACGCCTGTGTGCCGCTGCTCAAAGACTTCATGGCCGGCGTGAACACCGATGTGATCGGCAAGGGCCTCGAACTGAAAGACAACGGCGTCGACAACCGCCGCATCGTTCAGGTCAACGCTGACATCCGCGAGCACTTTGTCGAAGAAGTCGGCGCCGAGCTGCGTGCATCGATGAAAGCGATGAAAGCGCTGGCGCGATAAAGCGGAAGAGGAAGACTGGAATGATGGACGGCTGGAAGAAGGAGGAGTCTTTCCTTCATTCTTCCGCTCTTCCATCCCGCCGTTCTTCCTCTTTTTTTATTGGATATTCCTGTTTACAAGGGCGGGGGGCATCTGTATATTGCCGCGCTCAACTATAGACATAGTAGAAAAGAAGAGAGTTAAGAAGGAGCCGACAGTGGATCAGGCAGTAAAAGCGGAAGTAAAAAAAGAGTATCAGAAACATGACCGGGATACCGGATCGGTGGAAGTTCAGGTTGCCCTGATGTCCGGCCGTATCTCCGAACTCACCGAGCATCTCAAGACCCATAAGAAGGACAACAGTTCCCGTCGGGGTCTGATTACGCTGGTGAACAAACGCCGCAAGCTGCTCAACTATCTGGCGAAAGAAGACGACGCGCGCTATAAGGAACTGATTCAGCGCCTCGGTCTGCGCCGCTAATCAGCACAAGGACGGCCCCGTTCGACAACGGGGCTGTTTTGTTTCCGGGGGAATTTCCCCGTTCCAAATCAGCGCCCTCAACGGGCCGCCCGCTTATCCACC
>JBFWJN010000087.1:0-12215 GCA_050253185.1 Kiritimatiellales bacterium
ATGACGGCGACGATTTTTTTGACCGGTTTATCAAAAACCGTGATGTTCTGCTCACGGCTGGCTTTGGCAGCGGCCAGATAGGTGTCGGCATCGTCGCCGACATACACCCCGCTGTGCACGAGCCGGTTCTGTTCGTCGCGCTTCATGGTGACCATCATGTACACATGCGGCAGGTGACCAAGGAACTGTTCTTCGGCCCAGTTATAGCAGGCGCGCAACGGCGTAATCAGGTTGCCGAGATTGTTTTCGATTCCATACACGCCCGCCGCGAGATGCGATCCGCAAATGGTGTCTTTGCCGCCGAGTCCGATGAAATAGTTTTTGTTGTGGTTGGCAAAACCGAGCACTTCGTGAGGAACGACGTGACCGATGTTGATAATCAGGTCCCAGTCGCCGGTGACTGTCATTGTGTTGAGATCCACCGGGATTTCCCAGTTCGCTTTCCCGCCGGTGCTTTCTTCAACCCGTTCCGCCGGAATTGTACCGAGTCGGGTAACGCCGTTTCGCCAGTCGTGCGCATGAATGCGATCGAGCGGAAAACTGCCGAACATCCAGCGGTTGTCGGCATCTGTATGCGGCACATGCTGTCCAAGGGTTGGAATCATGTGAACGTCGCAGGTGTCGGGCAGCAGCTTATAGAACGTCTCAGCGATCCAGCCGGCACCGCAGTGCGCGCGGGTGATATCGGGCGGCAACAACAGAACACGGCGGAACTTGCAGTTGAGCCGGTCGCGCGCCTCGTCGAGAACCCGTTGGCACAGCTGTTCGATCTCCGCGCGGGAGATCGACGCGCCTTCCTGTACAAACCAAGGCATCACCGCTCCTTTATGCAATGTATGTTGAAGCGGACGTGTTTCCGCCGTGACCGGTCCAGTTGGTGTGGAAGAATTCGCCGCGCGGTTTGTCGATGCGCTCGTAGGTGTGCGCGCCGAAATAGTCGCGCTGCGCCTGCAGCAGATTGGCCGGAAGGCGTGCGGCGCGGTAGCCGTCGTAGTAGGCCAGCGCCGCGCTGATGGCGGGCATCGGAATGCCGAGCTCGACCGATTTCATAATCACGCGCCGCCAGCCGGCCTGCGCTTTTTCGACTGCATCCGTGAAGAACGGCGCGAGAAGCAGGTTGACCAGATCCGGATCGGCATCGAAGGCGTCCTTGATTTTACCGAGGAAAACCGAGCGGATGATGCAGCCGCCGCGCCACATGAGCGCGATACCGCCGTTGTTGAGTTTCCAGCCGTATTCTTTGGCCGCTTCGCGCATGAGCTGATAGCCCTGCGCATAGGAAACGATCTTGGAGGCGTAGAGCGCCTGCTTGAGATCTTCAATCAGCGCGGCTTTGTCGCCGGTGAATTTCGCGCCGGGGCCTTTCAGCGTTTTCGACGCTTCGACGCGCTCTTCTTTGAGTGCTGAGAGGCAGCGGGCAAAAACGGCTTCGCCGATGAGCGTGAGCGGCTGGCCGAGGTCGAGCGCGGAAACGGCAGTCCATTTGCCGGTGCCCTTCTGGCCGGCCGTGTCGAGAATGGAGTCGATGACCACTTCGCCGTCTTCGGTTTTGTAACCGAGAATATCGCGGGTGATTTCAATGAGGTAGGAATCGAGTTCGCTCTCGTTCCAGGCTTTGAAAACGTCGTGCATTTCTTCATTCGAGAGGCCGAGCCCTTCCTTCATCATCTGGTAGGTTTCGCAGATCATCTGCATGTCGCCGTATTCGATGCCGTTATGCACCATTTTGACGAAGTGGCCGGCGCCGTTTTCGCCGACCCACTCACAGCACGGTTCGCCGGCTTCGGTGTGCGCAGAGATTTTCTGGAAGATCGGTTTGACGGCCGGCCACGCGGCCGGCGAGCCGCCGGGCATCATGGACGGTCCCTTCAGCGCGCCTTCTTCGCCGCCGGAAACCCCGGTGCCGACATAGAGCAGGCCTTTGCTTTCAACGTATTGGGTGCGGTGAATGGTATCCGGAAAGTGCGAGTTGCCGCCGTCGATGATGATGTCGCCCGGCTCCAGATGCGGCAGCACCTGGTCGATCAGGCTGTCCACCGCTTTGCCGGCTTTGACGAGCATCATGACTTTGCGCGGACGTTCCAGCGATGCGCAGAATTCTTCGATGCTGTGTGCGCCGATAAAATTTTTGCCCACGCCGCGGCCGTTGACAAACGCGTCGACTTTTTCGACGGTGCGGTTGTAGACCGCGACCGTAAAGCCCTTGCTTTCCATGTTGAGGACGAGGTTTTCGCCCATGACTGCTAAACCGATCAATCCGATATCTGCTTTCATCAAATCTCCTATCGTTTTACGCGTGCGTTTCCTTTCCAGATGCTCCAGAGCTGCTCTTCGTCAGCGGGCTGAGCATAGTCGGTCAGCATGGTTGCGGCAAGCGCGCCGCTGGCCCAGCCGAACTGTGCGCATTTCTGAACGTCCCAGCCTTTGAGAATGCCGTAGAGCAGTCCGCCGACAAATCCATCACCTCCGCCGATGCGGTCGAGCACGCCGATTTCGCGCGGCTTGATGATTTCCCAATCTTTGGAATCGGTGACCAGCGCGCCCCACAGGTGGCTGTTGGCCGAAATGACTTCGCGAAGTGTCGTCGCAAAATATTCTGCATTCGGATAAGCGGCCTGTACGCGGCCGATCATTTGCTTAAAGCCGTCGATTTTTTCGTCGAGGCCTTTGCCGCCGGCGTCCGGCCCCTTAATACCGAGGCAGAGCTGGAAATCCTCTTCGTTGCCGATGAGGATGTCACTGCGCGAGGCGATTTCGGCAAAAGCGGCGGACAGTTCTTTTTCGCGGCCTTTCCAGAAGCTGGCGCGATAGTTGAGGTCGAATGAGATCAGCGATCCGTTTTCTTTGGCGATGCGGGCGATATCGAGGCAGAACTGACTGGTTTTGGGCGACAGCGCCGCGATCAGTCCGGACAGGTGCACAATCCGGGCGCCCTCTTCTGCGAAGATCCGGTTGAGATCAAACTGATCTGCGCTGAGCTCGCGGCCGACTTCGCCGGCGCGGTCGTTCTGAACGCGCGGTCCGCGCGAGCCCCAGCCGCTGTCGGCCATATTGATCTGGTGACGGAAACCCCACGGCCCGCCCTGTTCAAGTTCAGGTCCTTCGAAATCCATGCCGCGGCTGCGAAGATTACTCTTGATGAACTTTGCTACGGGACTGTCTTTAACGAAGGCCGTCAGCACTTTTACCGGCATTCCCAGACAGGATGCTACGCTTGCCACATTGGTTTCCGCACTGGTGGCCTGCATTTTGAATGTGTCGCTGCAATGAAACGGTTGCGAGCCTTCGGGGGTCAGCCGAATTCCCATACTGGATGCAACCAAAAGAGAATATTTTTTTGACGTCTCGCTCATCTCAACCTCCTCGAGTAAATGTACCATCTCAATTGTTTGAGACAAGTAATTTTAACGGAAAAATCATTTGAGTTTCCCTGCATAACCCGCCATATTTCGCGTCCTTTTTGAAACCAGGAGATTTTGTATGAGCGAACTTTTCAACACCGACTGGAACCGGGAACGCGTCCGCGCCGGACTGCGCTGGTTCGGCCCCGAAGACGTCGTGACCATTCGTCATATTCGCCAGACCCCTGGCATCACGAATGTGATTTCCGCCCTGCACCACATTCCGGCCGGAGAAGTCTGGACGGAAGAGGAAATTGCCAAACGTAAAATCGAGGTTGAATTCCGTCCGGTCGATAACGCCCCGGCAGACCTGTCAGGCATGGCTCTTTTCAATTGGCATAAAGTCAACGGAACTCCAACCGGACTGGTCTGGGACACCGCCGAAAGTCTGATCTTCACGGAGGACATCAAAAACGGCAGCCCAAACCGGGATACGCATATTGCCAATTACAACAAGAGCCTTAAAAACCTCGGAAAGTTCGGCGTCGTCAATGTCGTCGGCAATTTTATGCTGGTGGCCGACTGGACGCGCACAGGCATCGCCATCCTGCCGGACGGGTCGAAGAGCCTGAAATACATCCACGCCGCCTTTGCTGCGTTTGATATCTACCTGCTCAAACGCCACGACAGTGAACAGGGCTACATCGACGACGGCTCCTTCTCCGCCGAAGAAGTCGAAGAAGCCCGCACCTACTGGCATAAGTATCTTGAAAACGACCCGCAGCGCCGCGAAGAGCTTTCCAAAATGATCACGGCCGGGCTGCCCGGCGCACAGGCGGGATTCACTCTCGACGACTTCCGCGCTGCAGTCGCAAAATATGAAAACATGGACGAGGCCGAGCTGCGCGAGCACATCGCCTATTTCCTCGACCGCGTCGTCCCCGTCGCCAATGCGGCCGGAGTGCGCCTCTGCTGCCACTCCGACGATCCGGCGTTCACGCCGTTTCTCGGCACACCTCGCACCGTCGGCGGATGCGCCGGCTACAAATTCCTGCTCGACCACGGCTGCGGCGCCAATATCTGCATCGGCTCACTGATGGCCAACGAGAAAAACCGCGACATCACCGCCGTAATTCGTGAAATCGCCGAATACGGCCTTTCAAAAGGCATGACGATCGACGACGTTTTCCCGCATATTCATCTGCGGCCGATCGAAACCGATGGAAAGAATTTCCGTGAAGGTCACCACGCCGAACACCGCGAGGAACTGGCGAAAGTCGTCCATACGCTCGTCGACCTCGGCTGGCAGGGCGTCTTCCGCCCCGACCATGCGCCGACCTCCGACCACGGCTTCGGACGGCCCGGCTACGACGTGATCGGCCGCGGCTACGGGGCCAACCTGATTCTCGGCCTGTTCGAAATGGCCGAAATCATCAAGACCACCCGCTTCCGGACGGTCGAGGCCGCCATCAAGGCCAGCGGCGGCGATATGAACCGGAAAGAAGAAGCCGTCGAAGCCGCCCGCACGGCGGAGGTCGAAAAAATCGGACGGAAGATCGCTTTCATCAAAGTTCCGTTCGCCTACAGCGCTCAGGATGTCTGCGCAGCTCGGAAGTAAGCGGGTTTTCCAAGGATTGGAAAAAGAAACAGCCCGTTTTTCCAATCCCTGGAAAAACGGGCTGAAAACGTTCCAACCCCAGGAAACTTACACGCCGGTATAGGCGGAGAAGCCGCCGTCGACCGGGATAATGACGCCGGTGACGAATTGCGCGGCTTTCGAAATCAGGTAGTGGATGGTTCCGTAGACCTCATGCTGTTCGCCGAAGCGGCGGAACGGAGTCTTGTTGATGACCTGCTGCCCGCGTTCCGTATAGGTGCCGTCTTCGTTGATCAGCAGGGCCCGGTTCTGGTTGCCGATGAAAAAGCCGGGGGCCAGCGCGACAACGCGTACGCCGTCACCGTATTTAATCGCCATTTCTGAAGCCATCCAACGGGTAAAGTTGTCAATGGCCGCTTTGGCGTTGGAATAGCCGAGCACGCGGGTCAGGCACTGTGTCGCGGACATGGACGAAAAGTTGACGACACATCCGGATTTCTGCGACTTGAAGGCTTTGGCAAAGGTCATGGTCGGCATGACAGTTCCCTTGAGGTTCAGATCCAGCACTTTGCTGTAGTCTTCGATTTTGAGGTCGAAGACATCCTGGTCGGGACCGATGGTCGCGCCGGGCATATTGCCGCCGGCACCGTTGATCAGCACATCGATCCGGCCGATATCGGTCATGATTTTGTCATATACGGCGTCGAGTGCCGCCTGATTCAGCACGTTACAGGCGTAGCCGCAGCATTTATCTGAAATCTGTTTAGCCTCCGCGACAACTTGGTTGACCCGATCCTGATGAAGGTCGAGGTAAATCACTGTTGCGCCCTGTTCCTGCAGATATCTGGCGGTTCCTCCGGCGAGAACGCCGGCCGCGCCGGTCACTGCAATAATTTTGTCCGAAATATCGAAAAGCGAGTTCATAAACACCTCCATAATTACATCTCAATTGTTTGAGATAGTATTTTTATCGACGGCCGGCAAGCGGAAACTTGATTTTTTGCAATTGAGGAATCAAAGTCTCAAAAGTTTGAGGAGGGTAAATGGCTGTCAGTCAAAAACAGATTGCGGAAAAGCTGGGCGTATCCATTGCACTGGTCTCGCGCGTGCTGTCCGGGAAAGCGGAGGAAATCGGAATCGCCCCGGAGACGATCGCGCGCGTTTCGAAAGCCGCCGAGGAAATGGGCTATGTGCCCAGCGCCGCCGCTCTCGCCATGAAGGGCAAGGCGACCCAGACCGTCGGAGTGGTTGTCTACGACTTTAAGGATCCTTTTTTCGGCGCCATTGTTGAGCAGCTTCAGGTTCAGGCCCATGAGCATAACTATTCGCTGATCCTGACCGGGTTTATCGACCGAATCCCCCAGGAACAGGATCTGCAGCCGCTTTACAAACATGCGATTGACGGCCTGATCGTGATCGGCACCGATCTCGACGCTCGCTGGCTGAATGAATTCCGTCATGTGCCGGTGGTGCGAATCGGACACGGAAGCGACCGCGAAAAAAGCGTGCGCATTTCTGTGGACGAGCGGGCCGCCGCCGCCCTGCTGATGAATTACCTTCAGAAGAGCGGCCGGAGCAGACCGGCCTATATCTGCGGCGACCTGCCGGCGCACCGCCTGCGATATGATTCATTCCGAGCCGAGGCGGCCGCCAAAGGAATGGAGCTTGTTCTCCAATGTTCCTCTGAGCACAACCCGTTTGCCGCCGGTATGCAGGCGGTACAGCAAATCTGCCGGTCGACGCAGGAACCCGACAGCATAATCTGCGCAACCGACCAGGTGGCCATGGGCGCCCTGAACTGCCTGCAGGAGCAGAACCGGGAAATTTCGGTTACCGGATTCGACGACATCCCCTCGGCCGCTCACTTCATGCCGGGAATCACCACCATTCGTCAGCCGCTGAAGGAGCTGGCCCGGAACGCGTTTCAGTTTCTGATTCAGCCGGCGGACCCGCACCAGATCCTGCTGCCGGGGGAACTGATTGTTCGTGCGTCCGGATAAGGGAGGCAGCTTGTTTCCCGCAGCAGAATGCTCTACTCTGCCGCCATGCTGAATACCGAACAGCTTCGAGCATGGGTGGTTTCCGCAGATATGGGCCTGGGCCATCAACGAGCGACCAGTCCGCTGGCCGGCATTGCCGAAGAGGGCGTGATTACTGCGGGCGATGCGTCCGTCTGCTCCCCGAAAGAAAAAAAACTGTGGGAGAAAACCCGTCGGGCCTACGAATTCCTGTCCCGCGTCCGCGCGGTTCCAATCATTGGAAAACCGCTTTTCGGGGCGCTCGATGAACTACAGAAAATCGCCCCGTTTTACCCGCTTCGCGACCTTTCGCACACCACCTATCAGGTTCACCTGATGGACCGGCTCATCCGCAAGGGCATCGGCGGGGAGCTGATTGCAAAAATGCGCAGCAGACCGCTGCCGATGGTCACCTCGTTTATGCTCCCGGCCATTGCCGCCGATGCCGCCGGCTACGAACCGGTTTACTGTATTATCTGCGACGCCGACATCAGCCGCGCATGGGTTGCCAAGAATCCGAAAACCAGCCGCATCCGTTATTTTGTGCCGTGCGGCAATGTGATCCGACGGCTGAAGAGCTACGGGGTTCCGGATGAACACATCTTTCTCACCGGCTTCCCGATGCCGCTCGAAGTGCTCGGCAGCCGCGACCTCGACGTTCTGCGCGCCGATACGGCGCAGCGACTGATTTATCTCGACCCGAACAACCGCTTCTGGCCGCTGCACGGCCTGAACGTCGCCCATTTTCTCGGCAGGGAAAACTGCTGCCCGAAGCAGGAGCGGGCCCTCACCATCACCTATGCCGTCGGTGGCGCGGGCGCCCAGCGCGAGACAGGCAGGCAAATCGCTGAAAGTCTGCGGACAAAAATTGAAAAAGGAGAAGTCATCCTCAATCTCGTCGCAGGGATCCGCAAGGATGTCTCCGATTATTTTGAACAGGTTAAAGCCGCGTTGCTGCCGAAGCATCCCGGCCTGCGGATTCTGTATGCCCCGCAGAAAGAGGATTATTTCCGCCGCTTTGCACAGACCATCCGCGCGACGGACATTCTCTGGACCAAGCCCAGCGAACTGTCCTTCTACTGCGGCCTCGGCCTGCCGATTATCATGTCGCCGCCCATCGGGGCCCAGGAACGGTTCAACGCCAGGTGGCTGACTGAAATACAGGCCGGAATCCCGCAGGATGACCCGCACTATGCCGATCAGTGGCTGTTCGACCTGCTCAACGCCGGCCGGCTCGCCGAAGCCGCCTGGAGCGGATTTCTCAAAGCCCGTAAATACGGAACTTACCGGATTATCGACTTCCTTCGCACCGGCACTCTGCCGCACGACCCCTCCCCGCTGAAGCGCTGATTTTCATCGCGCGATGCAATAAAATCCCCACCTGATTCGTTTCTCTTCCCAACGTAAATTCGGGAGAACAACCCAATGAATCGAAGACTGTTTATGGGAATCGCGGCGTTAACCGGAACGGTGCTGGGTGCGGGAAGAGTCTGGGCGGGAAAACCGGTCGAAAGCCGGTGCGGGGCAGCATGCAGACAATGCGAGCAGTACCTGAACAAAAAATGCGGCGGCTGCGGAACCGGCGAAAAAGCATCCTGCCTTGTATTTAAGTGTAACTCCCGCAGGGGATTAACAGCCTGCGATCAATGCAGGGCCTTCCCCTGCTCCAAACACCAGCGGATCAACCCGCCGGAGTCCGCCCAGAACCCATCCTTCAATTGAAACCCTGTCCGGCTTTAGCATTGACTCCCGAAGCATTTTGCGGTTTTCTAAACAAGTCGTTATGCGGCGTTATACCGGGAGACTGCAACTATGAAAAAACTGGTCCAACTGAGTGTGTTATCACTGATTTTCCTTTCCCTCTTCGGCTGTGCTTCGTCCGGAGATAAATTTGAAACCCGCCTTCCGCCGCCGGATGCAATGAATCCGGTATTCGCGAAATATAAGGACCTGCCGGGCGAAAAGGTGTTTGTTATCGCCGTTGATCCCGGTGGATACTGGGCCTTCGGCTACGACCACAGCAAGAACTCACTGGAAGAAGCCGCTCGCAGCGCAGCAAAGAAATGCGATGAAGCGCGCAAAAAATACAATGTCATCAACAAGGCAAAGCTTTTTGCAGTGAACAACGAAGTTGTTTATTTCAACGAAAAGTAAACTGGATACATTGCGCACGAAGGCCGGCAGGATCTGCCGGCCTTTTTGTTGAAAAATGAAGCTTGTCCCCCATCCTTCGACACACCAGAATACGCCTTACAAAGAAAGGAGCGGTTCATGAAAAAGGTTTTATCCATTATCGGCATTGTTCTTGTGGTATTGATTGTCGTCCTGATGTTTTCTCTGGGGGCTATCATCAAGACCGGTGTGACAACCATGGGACCGAAAATTGCCGGAGTCCCCATGGAACTGAAAAAAGTCGTCGTCAACCCGCTCTCCGGCGTCGTCCATATTAAAGGCCTCATCATCGGCAATCCGGAAGGATTCCATACCGACAACTGTATGGAGCTTGGCGAATTCAAAGTGGACCTGAAAATGTCATCCCTGCTGTCCGACACCATTGTCATCAAACAGATTCTGATCAACGAACCGGCGATCACCTACGAAAAAAGCCTGAAATCCAGCAACCTGGCCACTCTGCAGAAAAACCTGACACCGGAAGAAACTGCGGAGCCTGCCCCGGCAGAAAAAGAACAGGTCGCAGAGAAAAAGAAACCGGCCAAAAAGGTGGTCATCGAGGACTTCCAGCTGAACGGCGCCAAAGTCAATGTAACGATCACGGCACTGGGCGGAAAAAAACTGACCCTCCCGCTTCCCCCGATTCACATGACTGACATCGGCAAGGATTCCGGCGGTGCCAGCCCGGCCGAAGTCATCTCTGAAGTCTTCAGTTCCATCACCGGCGCCGTCACAAAAGTCGTCGCCTCGGCTGGAGACATTGCCGGCGACGCCCTGAAAAGCGCAGGCGGAGTTGCCACCGACGCGGCCAAAGGTGCAACCGATGCCGCGAAAAGCGCGGCAGACTCCATCAAAAAAGGAATCGGCGGACTGCTCGGCAAATAATTCAGGAAACCCGTTTTGGGAAGCTGAAACAATCAGTTTTTCAGTCTGAAAAATTGTTATTGGGATTTCCGGCCGCAGACGATCCGGTCGAGGCCGGACAGGTCTTTGACGACCCGCACGTCGGTAAACGCGGCATTTTCCAGACATTGGAAAACCGCATCTCCCTGGTCATAGCCGATTTCCAGAAACAGCCCGCCGCCGGGCTTCAGGACCGCGAAAGCCTGCTCCGCCAGCGGACGGATCAGGTCGAAACCGTCCGCGCCGCCGTCGAGCGCCAGCTGCGGCTCGAAGTCGCGCACACACGGCTCCAGGTTTTTCCAGACATTGGAAAGAATGTACGGCGGATTGGATACGACGATGTCAAACTGTTTCTCCAATGTGGCAGCGGCATTTTGCCGCTGATCAACGAGGCTGGAAGCCTCGTCTACGGCAAAACCTTCCAGCAGATTATTTTCCAATGTCTGGAACCGATCGGACAGCCCCAGCTGCTCGGCGTTCTCCCTGGCCAGCGCCAGCGCCTCCGGCGAGATATCCACCGCCGTTACCGTCGCAGTCGGCAGTTCGTGCGCCAGCGACAGGCCGATGCAGCCGGTTCCCGTACAGACATCGCAGATGCGGGGAGACTTTAGACTTTTGACCTTTGACGTTAAGACCTCCTCTACGAGGCGTTCGGTCTCCGGCCGGGGAATGAGCGCGCGGCGGTCGCAGCGGATTTCCAAACCCCGGAAATCGACGTGGCCGATGATGTACTGGATCGGCTCGCCGCGCTCCGCGCGGACAATCAGCGCTTCCAGTTCGACGGCCTGTTCCGGCGTCGGCTCGCGAAAATAGATCTCCAGCGGTTTGCAGCTGAGCACATGCGCCGCAAGCTCTTCTACCGACCGCTTTGCATTGCCGTTTCCCGAAGCCTTGAGTCGGTTTTCCAAGGTCTGGACAGTCTGAGTCTCTGTTTTTCCAATCATTGGAAAAATTGAACCAGATTTTTCCAGGGTCTGGAACTCTCAAAGCATGTCAAGCGGGCTGCGGGCGACGAGACCGGGACGGTTGAGTACGTGCGTGTAGATCATCGTGGTGGAAACATCCGCATGGCCGAGCAGTTCCTGTACCGTCCGGATGTCCGTTCCGGCCGCAAGCAGGTGCGTGGCAAACGAGTGGCGCAGGGTGTGGCAGGTCACCCGCTTGGTGAGCCCTGCCTGAATCGCACTGGATTTTACAAGTTTCTGCAGATTCTTCTGATTGATGTGGTGCCGCATTCGTTTACCGCTTCGCGGGTCCGTACTGTTCCGCGCGGCCGGAAAAACATATTGCCAAATCCACTCTCTGGCTGCATTCGGATATTTGCGCGCTAAACTGTCCGGAAGAAACACCTCCCCGAAGCCGGCCTCCAGGTCTGCAGCATGCTGCGCCTTCACACCTTCCAGATGCGCCTTCAGCTCGGGAATCACTTTCTCCGGCAACGGGACCCGCCGGTCTTTCCCGCCTTTCCCGTCAACCACAAGAATATAGCCATTCTCAAAATCAATCTGCTGGACCCGCAGCCGGACACACTCCATCAGGCGCATTCCGGCTCCATAAAGAAGCGATGCCATTAACTGATTGCGCCCGCTCATCGACGCCAGCAGCCGCTGCACCTCACCCGGCGACAACACGACCGGCAGCCGCCGTTTCCGGGCCGGTCGCCGGTATTCTCCCAAATCGCCCAGTTCCACCTTCAGCACCTGACCGTATAAAAATACCAGTGCATTCAGCGCCTGCGCCTGCGTAGACGGAGCCACCCCGCGCACCAGTGCCAGATATTCCAGGAATTCCCGCACCTTTTCCGGCCCTTCAGGAAAATTCCCTCCGCAGTATAAAGCAAAGCGCCGCGCCCATTCCACATAGGCCTGTTCCGTACGAATCGACATCGCACGCGTCCGAATCACTTCTTTTATTCGTTCAAGCTGCGCCTGTGCCATCGGCGTCAACGTACACGCAGCCGGCCCCTTCACATCACGATGCAGCGGTACCTCTCCGGCCAGCGTCGGATGTTCCGGCTCCAGATCGTCGCAGGCGGCCAGTCGCCCATCCCAGTCATACGAAACCGCCCAATCCAGATGGACAACATCAACCAGCAGAATTCTCAATGCGCGGATCACCTGGGCGACCTGCCAGTCCTCAAAAGAGTCACTGCGACCTAACACGCCGAGATATTGATCGACACAG
>JBFWJN010000088.1:0-12088 GCA_050253185.1 Kiritimatiellales bacterium
CTAGGAGAGTGGCAAGCTCTGGAGCAGATGAACGGTGCTCTGGAAAAGAATATACTCCCATAATTGCTGATCGTTGGCGCTCAGTCAGTAGGGCATTTTGTAGTGCATTAGAGAACTGCTCTATCGTCGGTATCGTCATCTTTTGTTGTTCCTGAGTTTTTTATTTTACCCCGCGATACGCTGAAAGAGGCTTTTAATTTTCTGTGCAGCGGCCGTCACATCGGATTGTGAAATAACGGCGGAGACGACGGCGAGGCCGTCGATTCCGGTTCCTTTAAACAGCGGAACGGTCTGTTCGTTGATGCCGCCGATGACGACGATGGGGATGGAAACCGCGGCGCGGATTTTTCTGAGTTCATCGATGGTGACGATGTCAGCGTCGGTTTTTGTACCGGTGGCAAACATGGCGCCGACGCCGAGGCAGTCCGCGCCGTCTTTTTCGGCCTGCAGCGCTTCGTCCAGCGTTGTGGCGGAGACGCCGAGCAGTTTGTCCGGTCCGATCAGTTTCCGAACAACCGCTGCGGGCAGGTCGCTTTGCCCGACGTGTACGCCCGCGGCATCGACGGCGAGGGCGACGTCAACGCGGTCGTTGATGATGAGCGGTACGCGGCGGTGATCGCAGATTGTTTTGACCCGCTCGGCGAGCCGAAAAAATTCCAGAGAGGAAATTTCTTTTTCCCGCAGCTGCACTACGCCGCATCCGCCGTCGATGGAGCGTTCCACGCTTTCTTCGATGGTGGCCGAACTCATCAGGCCGCGGTCGGTGACGACGTAGAGCGACCAGTCTATTTTGTTTTTGCGGAATTCCATTTCTGTTCTCCCCAGTGGGTCAGGATGCAGAGCAGTCCGGTGAGCACGATGACAAGCGTGGTGGTGCCGATCGGGATGTCGTGCGGCAGCAGCAGGCGGTAGAGGATGAAGCCCGCGAGCCAGAGCAGTCCGCCGCGCAGCGCGAACGGCCGGTTTGTATCAACGGTTCGGCGCAGGATGAAGTAATCGGTGAAGAGGACGGCGTAGAGCGGTGCGAAGACGGAGCCGATGAAGTAGAGAAACCCTTCGAAGCGGTCGAGCGGCGCGAGCAGGGCAAGTGCGAGCCCGGCCGCGCAGGCGAGCAGGGCGGTTTTCTTTTCGCCGGCGCGCGGACGGATATTGATCCAGCTGACGCCTGTCGAGTAGACGTCGAGGAATGTCGTGGTAATCGTCGAGAAAAAGACAATGAACAGCGCTGGAATGCCAAGCCCGGCCGCGGTGAGGATTGTTCCGATATCGGAGGTCCCAGCATAAAGTGCGGCACCGAGGCCGATGATGAACATGAAGGTGCTGCCGAGCGCGTAGCCGGTGACGCCGACCGCGGTTCCAAGGACTGGACGGCGGGCGGAGCGGGTGTAGTCGGCGATGAGCGGCAGCCACGAAAGGCTCATGGCAACGCTGAGTTCCACGCCGCCGCCGAAGCTCATAATGCCGTCTGCGGGTGCGGCCAGCGCGCCGGTGCTGCGGAAGACGACCACGCCGAGCAGGATGCAGGACAGAAAGAGCAGGCTGACGACGACTGCGTTGATTTTTGCAAGGTTCTTCAGCCCGACAACGATCCACATCGAAATAAATAGGCCGATGCCAATGCTCCACAGCACCGGATTACTGAACCCGAAGAGCCGGGTGGCGGCTTCATCAAAGACGGCCGCGCCGCTGGCGATCATGATGGCGGTCCAGCCGAGCAGCTGAAGGATGTTGAGCAGCGAAAAACCGTAGGAACCGTAGCGGCCGAAGGAGAGCCGCGTGGATTCCATGGAGGTGAGGTTTTTCTGCGCGCCGATGAATCCGGCGAGGAAAAGAATGACTGCGCCGATAAGATGGCCGATGGCGACGGTGGCGATGCCGCGTGCCAGTCCCAGCGGAGCGAGCAGTGCGCCGGTGAGGATTTCGGCGATCGAAATGGCGGCGCCAAACCAGATGCCGAGCAGGTTGATCGAGGAGATTTTTTGGGTCTCAGTGAACATGCAGCACCGCCTTTTTCTGAAGGGTTTCTCCGTCTAGGAAGCTGATCTGGTTGATCAGGGCGGTGCGGAAGTTTCCGTTTCCGCCGCCGGCGGTTTCCGCGGCGAGTTCACCAGCGATTCCCATGCTGAGGATCCCGCCGGCCGCGGCGATGAACGGATCATCGGTTGCGCCGCAGAATGAGCCGATGAGCGAGGTGCACATGCAACCGGTTCCGGTGATGTCGGACATTCGGATGTGGCCGTTATTGATCGTCACCGTTCGCGTTCCGTCGGAGACGATGTCGGTGGCGCCGGTGATGGCGACGACGCAATGGAGCTGTCGGGCCAGTTCCGCGGCGGTGTCGATCCCTTTTTCCAATGTTTGGAACAAATCGCTTTCGGAAGCGTCGACGCCTTTTGTGCTGGCGGATAGCCCGGCGATGCAGCGGATTTCGGACATGTTGCCGCGCAGGACAGAAGGAGCGGTTCCGCGGATCAGCCGCTCGACGGCCTGTGTGCGGTAGGCGGATGCTCCGGCGCCGACGGGGTCGAGGACGACGGGGATGCCGCGTTCGCGGGCCTTGTGCCCGGCGGCGTCCATGGAGTCGAGCATCCGGCTGTTGAGCGTGCCGATATTGAGGACGAGGGCGGAGGCGATGGAAACAATGTCGTCCATTTCCTCAATCGCATCGGCCATGATCGGGGAGCCGCCGATGGCGAGTACGCAGTTGGCGCAGTCATTGACGGTGACGTAGTTGGTGAGGTGATGGATGAGCGGTTTGCTTTTCCGCAGTCGCTCCAGTGTCAAAACAATGTCTTGGGTGATCTGTTTTTTCATGGATTTTCCTTTTGTAAGCCGTAGCGGTAGAGGTCGACGAAGTGGTGGGTCGGGCCGCAGCCTTTGCCGATGTCGAGGGCGTTGCGGATCGCGGTGGTGACGTAGGCCTTGGCGTTGGCAATGGCCTCGGTCATCGGCCGGCCATTGGCGAGGTTGGCGGCGATGGCGGAGGAGTAGGTGCAGCCGGTGCCGTGGGTGTTCGGCGTGTCGATCCGCTTGGACGGGAAGCGGTGGAATCCGGTTCCGTCATAAAAGAGGTCGATCGCGTCTTCGATGCGATGCCCTCCTTTAACGAGGACGCTGCGGGTGCCGAGCGCGATGATTTTTTCTGCGGCGGCTTCCATGTCGGCGACGGTCTGGATTTCCATTCCGGCGAGCGCTTCGGCTTCCGGGATGTTCGGCGTGAGCAGGTCGGCGAGCGGGACGATCTGCTCGGTGAGCACGGCGACGGCATCGGGCGGCATGAGTGCG
This sequence comes from Kiritimatiellales bacterium, assembly GCA_050253185.1. GTDB lineage: Bacteria > Verrucomicrobiota > Kiritimatiellia > Kiritimatiellales > Tichowtungiaceae > Tichowtungia. The sequence goes on from JBFWJN010000088.1 coordinate 3,286, forward strand.
AAGCCGTTTTTGGCGTACATGACCGGATCGATGATGATGTGAGGCGGACGGTATTGCCGGAGTTTTTTCGCGACGGTGTGCATGGTCGGCGGGCAGGAGAGCATTCCGATTTTCACGGCGTGGACGTCGATATCTTCGAAGACCGCATCGATTTGAGCGGCGACCATTTTGGGCGAAACATTTTCGACGGCGGTGACGTGGAAGGTGTTTTCGGCGACGACGGAGACGATGACGCTCATGCCGTAGACGCCGTGTGCCGAAAAGGTTTTCAGATCGGCCTGAATGCCTGCGCCTCCGATGCAGTCGGACCCGGCGATGGTCAGTACATGTTTCATCCTGTTTTCTCCAAATAACCAAAAAGGTGCTCACCTTTTGTATAGGTAAGCACCTTTTTCACCGTTTCCGCTGATTGCTTCCCTACGCCAGTTTTAACTGACAGGTTCAAAGGGTCAGGTTTCAACCTTCTCAACTCCGGAGAGTTCCCCCGCACGTTTTTAAGGAGTAAACTGGTAGGGATTCGGCCGGGGAATGTCAACCGCATTTTGTTCCGCTTTCCGGATTCCAAACCCTGGAAAAATCCTGTTTATTAAACGACCGTTTTTCCAACCATTGGAAACTTTATGAAAAAGCTGATTCGAAAATCTGTAGAGGCGATGGACGGCTATGTTCCCGGCGAACAGCCGAAGGGCGAGGGGATCATCAAGCTCAACACGAATGAAAACCCGTGGCTCTGTTCGCCGGAAGTACGCGATATCCTGAACGAAATCGACATTATGGACCTGGCGAAATATCCGGACCCGCTCTGTACGGAAGTGCGCAGGGTGATTGCGGAGAAACACGAGGTCGGGCTGGACAATACGTTCGCCGGAAACGGATCGGACGAGATTCTGGCGCTGTGCCTCCGGACCTTTGTCGAGCGTGACGGCGGTTCGGTCGGCTGGTTTGATCCGTCCTATTCGCTCTATCCGGTGCTGGCGCAGATTGAGGATGTCGAAGCGCGGCCGGTGGCGCTGGGCGAAAACTATGAATGGCAGATGCCGGAAGGCTATGAGGCGTCGCTCTTTTTCCTGACGAACCCGAATGCCCCGACGGGCATGCTGCATCCGAGGGAACAGGTAGAGGCCTTTGTAAAGGATTTCCCGGGCGTGGTGGTGATCGACGAAGCCTACGTGGACTTTTCCCGTGAAGACTGTATGGACCTGGCGTTGAAATACGACAACGTGCTGGTGGTCCGCACGCTGTCGAAGTCCTACGCGCTGGCCGGGATCCGCTTCGGTTACTGCGTCGGTTCCACGCCGCTGATCGATGCGATGCACAAGATCAAGGATTCCTATAACGTCAGCCGCCTGACGCAGGAACTGGCCCGTGTGGCGCTTCTCGACGAAGGTACGATGTCGGCCATCACGTCGGCCGTGAAGGGAACCCGCGATCTGATCACGAAGGAGCTGACCGATCTCGGATTCAAGGTTTACCCGTCCGAAACCAACTTTATCTGGGTGAAACCGCCGAAACCGGGCGCGAAGAAAATTTTTGAGGAGCTCAAGAAGCGCCATATTTTTGTCCGCTGGTTTTCCGGTCCGCGCACGAAGGACTGCCTGCGCATCACGGTCGGAACCAACGAGCAGATGATGACGCTGGTTGAGAAGCTCGAAGAAATCCTGGGAAAATAACGCCATGACCGCCTGTGTCAACAAACAGAAAAACATGGAGCACTGCACCTGCTCCTATCCGTGCGGGAAGAAAGGCCTTTGCTGCGAATGCGTCGCCTATCATCGCGCAAAAGGGCAGGTTCCGGGCTGCTTTTTCACGGAAAAAGGCGAGGCGGCCTATGACCGTTCGATTGCGGCACTGGCGCGCGATCACGGCGTCTGCTAAGTGCTGTGTAGACGAGGCTTCCAGCCTCGTTCCGCTCTCCGCATGTGACGAGGCTGGAAGCCTCGTCTACGGCTACGGACGGTTTCGCCGACGAGGACAAAATAGGCGTTTCGGCTTGAGGTGATCCGCTCATATCCTTATAACAAATGCCTCTTTGTCCACCTGAAAGGAATGTCTATGCATATAGTGGTCTGTATCAAACAGGTGCCCGACTCGGACAAGGTCACAATTGACCGCGAGACCAACCGTCTCAACCGTGCCGGCGTGCCCAGTATCATTAATCCATTCGACGAAAACGCGCTCGAAATGGCTCTTCAGCTCAAAGACAAACACGGCGGAAAAATCACCGTCATTTCCATGGGGCCGCCGCAGGCCGAAGAAGCCCTGCGAACGGCCCTTTCTCATGGGGCGGACGAAGCGATCCTGATTTCGGACCGCAAGTTCGGCGGAGCCGATACGTGGGCCACTTCCTATACCATCACGCTGGCGCTCAAAAAGATGACCGATCCGGTCGACCTGCTGCTGTTCGGCAAGCAGGCCATCGACGGTGATACCGCACAGGTCGGGCCGGGCGTTGCCCATTTCTTTGGCGTGCCGATGGTCACCTATGCCAAGTCCTGCGAAGTGACCGAAAACGGGTTTCGTGTTCAGCAGGTGACAGACCACGGCTATAATGTCTGGGATGTCGAAAAACCCGCTGCATTGACGGTGGTCAAAGAAGCCAATGCGCTGCGCATGCCGTCGCTCAAAAAGAAAATGGCCTCCAAGAAGGCGGTCATTCCGGTCTGGGGCGTTGAAGAGCTGCAGCCCGACGAATCGAAGATCGGTCTGAACGGCTCGCCGACCAAGGTGAACAAGGTATTTGCGCCGCCGGTGAAGGTGAACAAGGAAATTCTTTCCGGCGAACCGGCCGACATGGTCAAGGAACTCATTTTCAAACTGCGGGAAAGGAAAGTGCTATGAGCAGCGCGAAGGAAATCTGGATTTACGCAGAGCAGGAAAACGGCCAGGTCGCCGGTGTGGTGTATGAGCTGCTGACCCGCGGCCGCATGCTGGCTGAAAAGTCCGGCTACACGCTCTGCGCGGTGCTGGCCTCGGCCAACGGCAAACCGATGCATCAGGAGCTGTTCAACTACGGCGCCAAAAAAATCTATAATGTCGAAGACCCGAAGCTCGAAACCTATCAGAACGACTATTTCGCCAAAGTGGTGCACACGCTGATCGAAGAAAAGAAGCCCGAAATTGTGCTCTACGGTGCGACCACCATCGGCCGCAGCCTCGCGCCGACCGTGGCGGTCATGGGCTGGGCCGGCCTGACCGCTGACTGTACCGAGCTCGACTTTGATACGGAACGGCAGATCCTGTTGCAGACCCGTCCGGCGTTCGGCGGAAACATCATGGCCACGATTATCTGCCCGGATCACCGTCCGCAGATGTCAACGGTCCGCTCGAATGTCTTCAAGAAAGAACGCGTCAGCGAAAACGAATCCGGCGAAGTGATTGAGGTGGCGATTGACCTTTCCGGCATTCGCGAGCGCATGAAGCGCGTCGAGAGCGTTGTCGAGGAAGTCAATACCGTGGACCTTAAAGCGGCGGATTACATCGTTTCCGGCGGTCGCGGGCTCGGCAAGCCGGAGAACTTCAAGATCATCGAGGATCTCGCCGGGACGCTCGGCGGCGCCGTCGGCGCGTCGCGCGCGACGGTCGATGCGGGCTGGATTTCACATCATCATCAGGTTGGGCAGACCGGCAAAACCGTCTGTCCGCTGGTGTACATCGCCTGCGGAATTTCGGGTGCGATTCAGCACTTGGCCGGTATGCAAAGCGCCGACCTGATCATTGCCGTCAATAAAGACCCGGATGCGCCGATCTTCGATGTGGCCGACTACGGCCTCGTCGGCGACCTGCACCAGATCGTTCCTGAGTTCAATAAACAGATTGCCGCTCTGAAGAGCTAGAAAGGGGGAAACCCCATGGAAAAAACCGTAATTATCGGAACCGGACCGGCGGGATACACCGCTGCTATCTATACCGCACGTGCCAACCTGAGCCCTGTCGTGATCGAAGGGTTTCAGCCCGGTGGCCAGCTGACGACGACGACGGAGGTCGAAAACTTTCCGGGGTTCCCGGAAGGAATCGACGGGTCGACGCTGATGATGCAGATGCGTCAGCAGGCCGAGCGTTTCGGCGCAAAGTTTGTTTCCGGCGAGGTGGTTGAAGTTGAGCTGGAAGACTCGAAAAAAGTGGTCAAACTGAATGGCGGGGAGACCTTTGAAACGTCGACGGTGATTATCTGCACCGGGGCTTCTGCAAAATATCTCGGGCTGGAGTCGGAACAGAAACTGATCGGTCGCGGCGTGTCCGGCTGCGCCACCTGTGACGGTGCATTTTACCGTGACCTGCCGATCGCAGTGGTCGGCGGCGGCGACACGGCGCTCGAAGAGGCGCTCTTTCTGACCCGTTTTGCCTCCAAGGTCACTATCATTCATCGCCGCGACGAATTCCGCGCATCGAAAATCATGACTGATCGCGCACTGGCCCACGAGAAGATTGAAGTGCTGTGGGATTCCGTGGTGGAAGAGGTGTTGGACGTCGAAAAGAACGAAGTCACCGGCCTGAAAATCCGTAATGTCAAAACGGATGAAGTTTCCGACCTGGCGGTTTCCGGACTGTTCGTCGCCATCGGACATCAGCCGAACACCGATGTGTTTCGCGGACAGCTTGAGCTGACGCAGCAGGGCTATATTCTGGCCGACGGCGTACAGACGTCGCTTCAGGGTGTGTATGCCGCGGGCGATGTCGCCGATGCCGTCTATCGTCAGGCGATCACCGCCGCCGGAACCGGCTGTATGGCTGCAATTGAGGTCGAACGCTATTTGGGAAGTATGGAGCAGGGATAACGAAGGAGAAACGTATGTCAGAAATCAACTATGGATTGACCGAAGAACAACTCGAGCTGCGGGCTATGCTCGATGAATTCGGCCGTGAGCGTATTGTGCCGGTTCGCGCCGAGCTGGATGAGAAGGGAATTTTCCCGACCGATCTGCTCAAGGAACTTGCGCAGATGGATATGATGGGCCTCTACATCGACGAAGCCTACGGCGGGATGGAATTCGGTCAGCTTGGTTTCTGTCTGGCGGTCGAAACGCTCAGTAAATACTGTATCGGCGTGTCGGTTTCCTTTGCCGCCAATGCGCTCGGCGCCGACCCGATCATCATCGGCGGCTCCGAAGAGCAGAAAAAGAAATACCTTGCCCCGCTCGCCAGCGGTGAAAAATGGGCCGCCTTCGGCCTGACGGAGCCGAACGCCGGTTCCGATGCGGGCGGCATTCAGACGACTGCCGTCAAAAAAGGCGACAAATACATTCTGAACGGCACCAAACAGTGGATCACCAACGGCGGCGAAGCCGACACGTACACCATATTTGCAGTGACCAATAAGGCGAAGGGCGCCCGCGGCGTATCCTGCTTCATTGTGGAAAAAGGCATGCCCGGTTTTGATTTCGGCAAAAAAGAAGACAAGCTCGGCATCCGCGCTTCCGCCACCCGCGAGCTCATCTTCCAGAACTGCGAAGTCCCGGCAGAAAACCTCATTGGCCGCGAAGGCATGGGTTTCCTGCTCGCCATGAAAACCTTTGACGTTTCCCGTCCCGGCATCGCCGCACAGGGAGTCGGACTGGCACAGGGCGCACTCGACGAAGCCGTCAAATACGCCAAAGTCCGGCATCAGTTCGGCAAGCCGATCATCGCCAATCAGGGCTTGCAGTGGATGCTCGCCGATATGGCCGTCAAAGTCGAAAGCGCCCGCGCGCTCACCTATGCGGCCTGCCGCACGCTGGAAGCCGGCGTCAAGGACGTTTCCAAAATCTCCGCCATGTGCAAATGCTATGCGGGGGACGTTGCGATGTCCGTCACCACCGATGCGTTGCAGGTGCTCGGCGGCTACGGGTTCATGAAGGAATACCCGGCTGAGAAAATGATGCGCGATGCCAAGATCCTTCAGATCTACGAAGGCACGAACCAGATTCAGCGCGACGTCATCGGCGCGGCGCTCATCAAGGAATACTCCTCTGTGAAATAAGTTCGCTTAAAGTACTTGGAGTGCGGCGATTGAATCGCCGCTTCAGCCCGGTCGAAAGACCGGGCTTATTCATTTACCACGGTGTACACAGAGGCTCATTTCTTCTCTGTGTCTTCGTGACCTCTGTGGTGAAACATTCTAAGCTCTTCGCATGAAGCGGAGGCTGATTCTATGGATTGTGTTTTTCCTGGCTGCACTGGTGTACATCCACTGTCATCTTGTACGTCGCCCGTTACGCAGGCCGGATGCAGTCCTTGAAGTCAAAACCACCGGCTACTGCGCCTGCGGCAAATGCTGCGGCTGGCATTTCAACTGGATAGGGCTGCCGGTTGCTGAATCCGGTCGGTTGAAGATCATCGGGCAGACCGCCAGCGGACGCATGGCCCGTCCCGGTACCGTTGCCGTTGATCCAGCCGTCTTTCCGATCGGAACCCGGTTTTATATTCCCGGCTACGGTTGGGGACGCGCCGAAGACACCGGCGGCGACATCAAAGGCCGTCACCTCGACCTTTTCTTTTGGCGGCATCAAACCGGAGAGGATTGGGGCGTGCAAATGAAACAGGTCAAAGTCTGGTATTCACGCAACGATTCCGGCGCATCTGCGTCGTTGCAAAAGGATTCGCGGTAGGGTTTCTACAGCTTCACCTTTTGACGCCTTACATCTGCACCAGACTTGTTGCGCAAAGCAATGGGTTCTCCAGGATGAGGAAAAAGTGGCACTGCCGCCCATGGTGGAGGGACCTCTCGAAACTCTGAACAACTCATCCTGAACTTCCTTTTCAGAAGTCTTGTTAAATAGGGGTAGATTATTTAGGTTTTCTCCAAAACTTCCCGGGGGATTTATGAAACTCAAACTGATTTTTCCAATGTTGCTCTTCACTGCATTTTCCGCATTTTCCTCTGTGATTATTACCCAGATTGGAGCTCCTCAAAATTATTTTGTGGATGCCTCACAGCCTGATAACTCGGGCGATGGGTTGAGTTGGGTCACTGCGAAGCAAACCATTCAGGCCGCCGTCGATCTGACTGTTGACGGTGACACCGTTTGGGTAACCAATGGAATTTATGACGCTGACGGAGCCGCGGCATCTGGCTATTCATTAATGAATCGTGTTTGTGTGACCAATATGATTACTGTTCGGTCTGTGAACGGGCCAAAAACGACTGTTATAGACGGTTCTGGTTCTGTTCGTGGCGTTTATATGATCGCAAACTCAGTATTGAGTGGATTTACTGTAACGAATGGGGTGACGTTGGCCACCGGCAATTCGACTCCCGGTAAGGATAATAATGGTGGCGGAATTTACGCTGAAGCTGGAAGTTGTCTTGTTACAAATTGTGTGATTGCCGGGAATAGAACGGCGAATGGTACCTACAGCAGTATGTTTTTTGGTAGCAATGGCGGGTGCAGCGGATATGGCGCAGGCGTTTGCGGAGGTACATTGATTGATTGCATCCTCATTGGTAATCGAACCGGGAATGGTCTGTCCGGGAGTTATAGCGAGTATGGAGATGGATATAATGGCGGCAGTGCAGGACATGGCGGTGGAGCGTATGGAAGCACATTAATACAGTGTTTGCTGTTCAATAATTTGACAGGAAACGGAGGAAATGGAAGTGCCGGTGATGCGGGGGGCGATGGGGGAAATGGTGGTAACGGCGGTGGAGCATACAATTGCACAACGGTAAACTGCACGGCATATGGAAACACCACAGGTTCTAGGGGAAATGCCGGTTCTTCTACTGTATGGGGTGTGACCCCTGTTTCTGGAGCAGACGGCATGGGTTCTGGAACATATGGAGGCTCATTGAAAAACTGCATTATATGGGGGAATTCTTCTGATGATGTTCAAAATGCGGCGTCGGTTTCTTATACATGTGCGGGAAATGTTGGAACATCGAATGGAAACATTACATCAGATCCGCAATTTATAGATGCGGCAAAGAATGATTTTCAGTTGCAGAGCAGTTCGCCCTGTATTAATGCGGGTAATAATGCCGATGCACCTGCGGGAACCGATCTGGCGGGTAATCCACGAATCATAGACGGAACGGTGGATATGGGTGCGTATGAATACGTTCCAACAGTCTACTATGTAGATGCTCTGCAGTCGGACGATTTCAGCGACGGAACGAGCTGGGCGACTGCTAAACGAACCCTTCAAGCCGCAGTCGACTCAACCCCGGTCGACGGGATCGTCTGGGTCACCAACGGAACGTATCTTTTGTCCGCTGAAATTTCCATCACAAATTCCATTACCATTCGCAGCGTCAACGGTCCGGACGTGACGGTTATCGATGGCTGCGGAAGCAATCGGTGTTTCAGTCTGTCGGGAGCGTGTATTATTGGTGGGTTTACTATTACAAATGGTTATTCTCTTGGTGAATATCCCTATTCGGGGGGAGGAGTTTATTGTGCAAATGAGCAGTCAGTCGTTTCAAATTGTGTGATTAGTGGTAATAGAGCAGCCCCCTGGGGGGCTGATCTTCGATGTTCAGCTGGTGGAGGTATGAGTGGTGGGACTGCTATTGATTGTATTTTTCGCGGTAATAAGGCCCTTTCCGGTGGTGGAATATCCGATGGTACAGCTTTTAATTGCGCTTTTATTGATAATACAGCAGAGGGTGAAATCCCTATGTATTCATCAAATGATTGTGACGGAGGGGGAATGAGTTATGGTTTTGCATATAATTGTACATTTACAAGTAATTCTTCTGAATGGTGCTGTGGTGGGATAGCAGGCAGTGTCGCATACAACTGTGATTTTGATGGAAATGTCGCAGTTTATGGGGGGGGGGGGGCAGGATTTTTTTTATTTTATTTTTGCAGGATTTTTTGTAATTAAT
>JBFWJN010000089.1:0-12052 GCA_050253185.1 Kiritimatiellales bacterium
ACGTGGGTGACTCTGGCACTGATGAACGGCATGCCAATCGAGACCGTGCGAAAAGTGACCGGCCATCAAACGGCCAATATTGTGACCAAGCACTATTTTAAGCCGCACCGTAAAGAGCTGAGAAAAGCCATGCAAAAGAATATGCCGGGCTTGCTGACCACATCAAAACTGGCCATTGATCCGGGAGAACAGGCGTTGCAGGAACTAAGTGCCATAACCCAAAAGATGACGAAACCTGAAATCCTCAAGCGAGTAAAAGCCGCAGAGGGTTTGCTACAGCAGCTTTAGTCGACAAAAGTTTGTTTAGCCGTTCCTTGCATAACGGCCTTAAGAGCCGACAAAGGGATATGCACCCTCCCGCGAACCTTGCGGCGCGGAAGCTCTCCGTCGCGCAGCATGCGGTCAACCGTCGAGAGGGAAACGCGCAAAACGTCAGTCGCCTCCTCCCTCGTTACTAGCGCTTCCTCTTCTTGCGGGAACAGCAGAGATTCCAGCTGATCAGCCGTTAACCCCGGGGCATAGGGCAGCAACATCGCCACGACCGCATCCGCTATGTGTGTTGGTATTCGTTCGCGTTGCATCCTTACCGCTCCAGTGAAAGGCCCTCTTCCCAAAGGAAAATGTCCTCAACATACGCCTTCACACCACAACCTCGTACACACATGATGTTGGTCGCAATTACAACCTTTTTGCCCCGAATAGCTTCGGGGAGATCCTCTAGATCAACATTCAGGGCGTTTTTAAATTTGACGACAGGACTGTTGTGACAAAGGTCTTCTTTAATCTCAAATCCATCGCACAAAACACACAGATCCTCCCCCGAATCCTTCATGACGAGCAATTCGTAATTAAAGCCCATGAGTTCCGTTGTCTCCTCAAATGCTTTTGGGCTGGTGTTTTTTCGGATTGCTGATGTAAAGGCCGCGTCACGGATAACGGCGAGGTATGTGCCTCGCGGCAAAATATATTTCTGAGGTGTCATTACTCTTCTCCTTTCGTTTCAATATACCGGATGAATTCTCCAATTCGGTTCGCGGCTTGTGCAGTACAGCTGGAATGAGCCAATAATTTCCGACGACGGGCGGACGGAGAAAAAAGATCTACTGCAACTTCATGCACGTCGTTCCGAGAGCGCGGAAGATAAATAAGAGCTTGGCGAACCAAGTTAATGTCCTCGCGCAATGCTTCCGGAGAATTTTTATAGAAACGGTGGCTTGCAGTGAATTCCTCCACTGTTTCTTCTGTGATTTTCTGAGCTGGTTTGGCGAACCGCATTGCCCTTTTGGAAATAGCTTTTTTATGCGAATAGAGCTTTTGTCTGGGGATACGAAACTCATGAGCCAACTCATACGGCTTCTCATCGTCTCCGCTAAGCCGAATCATTACGGCGTGTGCCCAAGACACGTTAGCATTTTTGCGATGACAATTTTTTGCCGTCTGATTCACAACAAAAGCCAACCGCAACTCTCTTACATCGTGCTGGTTTAGTGCAGACCCCGCCGACGTAATACCTGCCGGTTGAGTCGGGGCGGGCAGGCTTTCGTAATGCTCTTTACTCAGATGAACGATAGTTATTCTATTTGGTTTTTTTGGCATGAACCGCTCCTTTTGTTCGCCTCTATTTAATCAGCGAGAAGAAGCGGAAAGCAAAGGGAGCTGGTTTTGGGAGCCACTAATTATTCCGGAATAATCAGCGCAAAACCGGAATGATTTTGCCTAAGAACCCAAGATGTTTTAGTTTCGGTACTAAAGCTGATCGGAAAGGGTCGAGAATGAACGTTGAACACGCTCAAAAACTACAGATGCTAGCTAGGCAAACCGCGATTCAGTACGTCGAACGGGATGGGAAACGCGTTCCAAAAATTCCGGAGAATGCCGTGATTCTCGACTCATTCAAAACGGTTAGTTTTATGAGAAACACGGTTTTCGCCCCAGTTCCAATTTCGACTTGGCTGGAAGATGCAAAATGGAAGAGATCGAAAACAATCTCTGCCGTGGACTCTCGAATTAACAACATTCAGCGAGCTATAGGTGATGGGCGATCACCCGTTTGTGATGAGGTTTTGCTGACTCGGGTCGGTAATTTTGCTGTCCTGATTATCGGCAGAGAGAATGTTGCCCGCTTCCGGCCGATTCAAGATCGCTTCAGAAAAGTAACCTTATCTTTCGAGGGTGTTGTGAAAAAGAAGGGACAGCTCCAACCCTTTACGAACGGCGATGCTGTAAAGCTCGAAGTAAATTCCCAAGAAGAAGGATACATTTATCTCTGGAGCATCGGCCCAGATTCCGTAATTCAGGCGATCTATCCAGACGAGGGGGAGAAAAGCGCAATACGCGTCAGTCAAAACAACGACAGGAAACTGACAGAAAAAATCAATGACTATCGCGCAACAAAAAGCAAAGGCTCCTTACGCTTCTTTGAGGACAAATCCGGCCCCGCGCGCATTGTTGCAATGGTGATAAAGAAACCTCTTCCAGTCTGCCTCGCGCATTTACTTGAACGTTTTCCCGAGCCGGTTCTGTTTGCACATCAGCATGTTTACAGAGGCGGAATGGGTGGTGAGGCCTCGGTCAACTCGACGAATGATTTTTCTGCGCTTCCAGACAACCAGATTTCATTTGGAGTGCTGGATTACTATTTCCAACCCTAACGCCCCTTCCTGATTTCACGGACGATGAGGATACAGGTGATTATGATGCCGAGGACGACGAGGTTCCGTTGTTCGGGTGGCAGGGCATTGAGCTCTACAAATGGCTCGGTACTGCGGATGTAGTTCATGACCTTAGCAAAGTTGGCCAGCACAACCAACACCCCTGTGAGACCGAGCAAGTTTCTCCAGTTAATATTATTCATGGCTGTCCTCCTGATCTGGGCTGAAGCAAAGCGATGATCGTAATCATCACCATGAGCCAAAATATTAAGTTGTACTGCGAGGAGTGCCCACGTGATGGCAGCAAGTTGGAAATATCCACCGTGAGCCCCGGCAGACCTTCGCTCAAAAGAAGTAGCGCCATGCCAATCAGAATGGCGATGATGAGTTTTGAGTACATTTTCAGACCTCCATGTATTTCCCGATGCGATCAATAATTAAGGCATCCCTCTTTAAACCGTGTTTCGTCACAAGTTTATCGACCCTGTTGATCTCGTCGTTTTTGGTGACAAGACAAAGCGTGCGCGTAATGCGCGGGGCAGCCATGCAGTTTTTGAGGTTTTCGATCACATGTCCGGGGTTGCTCTTTTCATTTAGCTCGATCTCGATGGCTATGCATTCCAGTCCGGGCTTCTCAGCAATCACATCAATCAATTTGCTATCGGCCATACCTTCAATTTTCACCCGGTATCCTTGCGTTTTGAAGTATCGCGCAACACACAGTTGGTAGAATTTATGCAGATAACTGCCCCGTCCTTTCATTGGGGGCTTAGGCGGCATGCCAATCAGCTCCAAGCCGGCTGGTGAAATTTTAATTAGGTCGCTGGGACGACCGGGTCTGTAATGAACCGGGTATCTTTTAACAAGCGCCTTGTTCTCAAGGTGCTGTATCTCTTTCTGTAGTGTTTGCTGAGGGATACCCAACGCATCTGACCGCTTTGCGACCGTGACGAAGTGATCTTCGTATATGTGCTTCAGCACGCGCGTATCGCGAGATTCTTCAGTAAATTGCGGTGTTGGATTGGGTTTCGGCGGGATAGCCTGCTGAATTGGTGGTGGCTTCTTCACAATGCTCTTCGGCTCAATGGCGAAAAACTTTTCAGATTCTTCCATTCTGCCCTTTAACTCTTCTTTGGAAACCGGGGGCGGCAGGTCGGGCAGACGCATGTTGCATTCCACAATATGCGGCCAGCGCTGGTCGGCGATGAAGGCTTTCCCGACCTCGGGGTGCGTAATGACATATTGTCGGTGTTCGGGCGAGCACCCGCGAAGCTTAAGAAACGTGTCGACATCTTCAGTTCTGCCAAAGCCGCCAACCATCATGCGAGTATCAGCATTTGCGAGCAGACTGTGTGCGAGGTCAGTTGAATACTGACTGGCAGCAATCAGTCCGATTCCGTATCCGCGAGCGGTTTGAATTAAATCAGCAATGAACGGCACATGATCTTTCTTTTCTGCTTCGCGGCGAAAGAGACCAGAGGCCTCGTCGAAAACCACCAGATTCGTCAAGGATGTCTGTAGCCCCGCAGTCAACTTGCGATAAAGAAACGCCTGGGCCATCAACAGGCTCATCAAAAAGTTTTGGACGTTACTGTGTGTGATTTCGTGAAGCAGGATCAGGCAGTGATTATTCATTAACTTCCCCATATCGAGCTGGTTTTCTGATGAAAACATCGCAGGAAGCTGACTGGCTAAAATATCGAGACGATTAAGCACGGTGTCCTTGTAGTTTCCATTCTTCGATGTCGCGGGACACTTCTGCTGAAAAATAGCTGCACGCAGGTCCCTAAGCGTGGGGAAACGGCCCTCGTTCTTTTGTTCTTCGACTAACCGTAACGTGTGCTCCACGATGAAGCCGGCACTTGCCTCACGGATATCAAGCTGATTAATCATCGTCTCAGTGAAGACGCCCAACCACTTGTTGAGCTCGATTCCCGGCGGGGGACGGAGCGGATTAAAGGCCAGTGTATTTGCATCCAACACATGCATATCCGGAGTTAGGTTCAGCAGTTCAGTAAACTCCTGCTTCCGCTCTAAAATCATAAGCTTCGGCGGGTCTGCCAGTTGAAGAATCTGCTGTAGCAGATTTTTGATGACGGTGGTTTTCCCGCCACCGATCATTCCCAAGATCAGCAAATGCTTAACCAGCATCTCCACATTAATCCCATATGGGAAATCAAACTGCGGCATTGTGCCGAGCTCAATTCCTCCCGAGAGGTGATGGTCCTCGCGCGGCGCGGTACGACGAAATGAATCAGGGTTGCGGCTCTGATGCTGCACTTCTTTTTTAATCTCTTCCTGAAGGTATTCGATAATAACGGGGCTGTTCGAATTCTGATCCAGGCAGTTCATAAGACGCTCGATGCGCGGAATTGTGTCCAGACCATGAGATCGGAGTTCTTGAAACAGGCGGGGGATGTTGACCGGGGAAAGCCTGGAACGATTTGTTTTCATAAATAGACTCCTCTGTGTGTTTGTCTTCAACAAGGCCAATGAGTTTTAAAAATGAACCCAAAGCTTGTAGTATTTTCTTGAGGGTGATTTTTTTGAGTTCTTTTTGGCATATCGAACAGACATATCCGTGTCCGTGAACGCGCACCAATTCGCTCGGAGCAACATTATGCCGGCAACTGCTGAATCCAAATTCGGAGCTAGTCTGCAAAGCGCGACACTCTGAGGCGCAATCCCGGCAGACTGGCTTCCCCGAATCAATCGACCTGTATGCAATGTCTGTAGATCTTGTTAAGTAACAGCCGCATCCCGCTAAAATTACGTTTTGCTTCAACGTAACTTCACATATCTTTCCCTCGTGGTCGAAAACCGCCCGCTCATTCTTAAAACACATGTCAGGGTACCCTGGAACTTGAGCTATGTTGATTTTCTTCTGAAACGGTTCTCCCGCAGGAAAATCTTCCCTGTTACCTACCGGGATATTCGGCATCTCGACCGGATCCGGTATGTTGGTAGGCGGCGGGTCGAACCGATCCGCCAAGCGACGTAATTTTTGAGCTATGGACATAAAATACCTCCTTATGAGTATATGGAGGTTGTCACAGTTTGAGTGGAGATCGGGCGGCTCCAGCGCCGCTTACAGCTCTTGCATTGACGGATTTTTGCATCGGCAGATTTGTTCCGCCGAACTCCTTTGGAAATCGTTTTTGTTGACCCGCAGTACGGGCACTTGTGTGGCCTTCCTCTTGGCATAGTATTCACCTCGTATGCGGCCTTTAGCCGCAGTTGTTTAAAAATATGGAGTGCGGCAGCTCGCTGCCGCCTTATTAAACGGGGCTTGCTCCGCATCTGAAAAAATCCGAATCAAGCTTCGGCAAACAAAGCGCTATCAAGATTGCGCACTCCAAAGGTTTTCAAGACGCGGGGCTTTATATATTCTTCGGTTTTACGCAGCAGGGAGTTGTGCATGAAGAATGCGGTTGAAAAAGAAAAGGATCTGTTTCCAAAGAGTCTGCCGCTGCTGATCGGCGGAGCGGAGGTTGATCTTGTCCGATGCCCACACTTGCTGATTCACAGCAAAGAGGATCTTTCAGCAGTCATCGCGGATCTGTGTCGGCAATTGACGCAGCACACCGACGGACGGCATTTTCGAACATTTCTGAGCGACCCGGAGCGGAGCGTAATCCCTAACCTTTCCCGCGAAGAAAAGAATTTGATTACCGGAAAAATTTCGGAAATGCCTCATTCTGGACAGATTTTGCGCTGGGTTCTGAAGGATATTGAAGACCGCTACAAAAAACTGCGGGACGCAAGGGCTCGGGACATCCTGACCTTTAACCGGCAAAAAGAACAGGAGTGGGTCGACCATTTGTGCAGCACCATTCATCCTGAATATCTAGGCGATTTATCGGTCATCATGGATAAAACGAGCGGTCTTCAGAAAAAGATGCATCGCAGGATTGTAGTCATCGCAAATCTGGAGACCGCACTTTCGGCGGAATCGGACAGCCTCGAGAAAATTCAGCGCATCGTTGAAATCGGACGGACGGCTGGCGTTCATGTGATTGCAGCCACAACTGATATCAAATCACTGTCTGCTGAACTGACAAACAAGTTTACGGCACAGGAAATCCTGCAAACTCGATTATCCGGCTTATAAATACGTCAGTGTGAATCCAGCAAAGTGTGACGTTATCTCCATGGTTGAACCCTAAACCAAAGGATAAAATATGAATCAGCACACGAATTTTTGTCAGCCACCGATTCAGGAGCAAATCCGACAGGCTCATCACCAGATGGGAATGCCGCCACCGATGCCTGTCCAGCGGGAGATTTTACAACCAAACATTCAGCAGCAGATACAGCAGGCAACCCTCCCGCCGATTCGAACTCAGTTTTAATTACGCTTCCTTACTAAAGACAGACGCCGTCTCGCTCCAACAAGCGGGCCGGCGTCTTACTTTCGAGTCAAGGCTTTGGGATACAGGGGCGACCTACCGCCTCGCTGTACGCAATAAAAATCACCCGCCCGATGCCCCCTCGCCGGATTTTTTCAAGATGCCTTTCGCAAGCTGCGGACGGCTCAATCTTCGTGATAGCACTCAGGATGTTTCTCTCGAAAATCTACCCCCCTCACGGAAGCGTCGACGTAATTCTTCCTTGTCAATAGGAGGGATATTGATCGGCGGGATACTCGTATCGTCAAAAGGATCGGTAGGCTCTTTCATGTGTATCTCCTTTTCGTGTGGTTACCGGAAAATATTAATCCGAAAGATGGCGTGATAGCTTAGGTAAAGAAACATAGCTATTTGAAACAGTGACAGCAGTGGCGTCATAAACTCAGGCGCGCCACTAAAAGCATGGCCCAGAACCCCGAAGCACAAGGAAATAATGATCCCTTCCAGTACAATGAAAAAACTCCACCGTATGATTCGGTTGATCCAGAGAGCTATGGGCCTCTGCGGAAGATGCGCCTCATCCATAAACAAATTTTGTAACCAATCGAAATTGTATTCCCGATAAACCCGGACTTCCCTGTTACGAGGATTTGGTCGGGCTCGCGGGTCTGGCAGTGGTGGAAGGTCGGCGAATCGTCGATTTTCTCGCTCTCTTCGGTTGGGATCTCCTCGGGGATTGTCTGGGATTGGGATGGCCATGATTCACTCCTCATTAATTCGATAGCTTTTGAATGGGTGTATCCTTTCTGTCGAGTCAGCAAAGGAACGGCATCTCCTCCAAATAGCATGCCTGAGGAACTGCAGAGCGGGCAATTGAATCGGTTTCCATTAGCATCGCGTTCATAGTAGTGCGGCTGCATTGCGGGATTGAGGAGATCGACAGTGAGAATATCCCACTTTTCTTCGGGAGTGGCTCCCGTAACATAACGCAAAATTTCCCAGACGGTGAGTCCCGCCATTGCCATGTTCAACGGCATTACGGATGGTGCTGGCATCTCATCGCCACCCACATAGCCGCGCTCACGAGCCAAGGCGTAATCTTCTTCGCTAAGAAGTCCCTGATAGGCCTCCGTAGCATCAAAGAAATCGGAGCATTCATGACACAGATTACTGCCAGGAACCACTTTGATAATCTGCCCAAAAACTGCGGAGAGCTCCCCATCCTTTACGCTGATTGCTGTTGCCGCATCAAACAATACCATGCCATGAACCAGTGCCAAATGATTGGCCACAAAACGGGATGTTTGATTGTCAGTGCTGATGACCAATAGATCACAGTCTGTCAGTTGCCTCTGGATTTCTTCATCACGCAGGTCGCCATGGATAACACGCACGTCCGCCTCGGGATTGGTCTGTAGTACTGCGCGGCGGCACAGTTCAGTTTTGGTCAAATTACGGGTTGCCGTGATCTGATTCCCGAACAGAGAACGGTTTGCATTTTCCTCGTTAAAGTCGTCCATATCAAGGATGGTCACAGGGAACCCAAGGTTTACGAGCTGAACAACAATTGGCTCTCCCAGACTTCCGCAACCAAGTGCGCCAATGCGAATATTGCGGTTGTTTTCAATGGCTTCACGCCCAAAGGCCAGCGCGAGCCGGGATGTATCTGTTTTATGAGTAGTGCTCGTAGTTTTCGCCCGTAACGGTGAAGACGTTGGGTAGATAATTTCCATTTGCCCGGGTCCAATAATCATGATTTTGTCAATCGGGGTTCTGCACTGTAGAGCAGGACGATAAATGTGAGCTTCTGCTCCTTTAAAGTCATGGCTGATAACCATGGAAAGAATTGCCATTCCCGGAAAGGTTTCCGTCATGGTTGGATACATCTTTTCTGCTGCAATATGATCCATATGACTTTCATGCGGGGAATCGCTTTTATCGAACGTATGAGCATGGCAGTCCACGGTATGCATCTGTTCTTCGGCAGAATGAAGGAGACCATCTTGAAACCATTTTGCTGTGGGTCGGCAGGCCGCGACTTCTTTGCGAGCGTATTCCTCTGGAAGAGGAAAATGTGATTCTGTGGTCACGAACCGGAAATGGTGACTGCTTCTGGATAGATTTCCGTTCAGCATGAAGCAGATTTCATTAGGAGCTTCTTTAGCCTGTTCCTTCCTGATTTTGTCGAACATCTGCCGAGTCATCACAATCGATAGGGTCTTTTGTTTCATATTGCTCTCCTTTATTGGGCGTAGTTTTTGAATCCGTCGTAAATAAGATTGGTCAGAGTGATCAAATTGTCTCCCGCCATCACGTCATATGAGGGCTTCCAGCGGCGTATAAACAGGCTCAGCCATGCGAAGCCACTCCCGTCGAGCTCTCGCCCACAATGGTCAAAAATAAATGGAAGTGTGTTCCCGTTCAGATCGGTAAGCCCCTTATCCACGTAAACATTTCCAGGGGCTTGACTGATCGGGCCGAGTCTTCCCGGCGTAATCATGATAAGGCGGGTATATTTCTGCCTTATGTTTTCTGGGAGAGGAAAACTGCGGATGAATATCCACGTAAAATTCTCACTGTCGTATGCCATCTCTGATTCTGGAAAAGCCTTGGCGAGCAGCATCAGGTTCTCAATTATCCACTTGGTGGCTTTGTTCATGTCTACAACTCCTTCAATTGCTGAAAGATCGTGTTTGTAATCGTTGCCAGGTTATCGCCGGATGCGATGTCCCAGGTAGGCTTCCAGCGGCGGAGGATCAGGCAACACCATGCGTAACCTTGACGAGATAGGTTTGCGCATCCGTGATATGCAGTATCGTTGAAAATATGCTCCAGTGGTCGACCTGAGACACCTCTAAGATTTTTGTCGAGGTAATATGCATTGGGACGAACCGAAATAGGGTTGCGGCTCCCCGGAAGAACCAACAGCAGTCTTGTGGTATCCTGTTGGACATTTTCAGGGAGCGGAAAGTCATCAAGGTATACCCACGTAAAATCTTCATGGTCGTATTCAATTTTGCACTGAGGAAATATTTTTCCCAACAGAAGAATATTCCCCCACCACCATCTTTCTATCCTTGTCATAGTGCATCTCCTTTCGCGTTGTTTAGAAACGCCAGAGCAGGAAACTGCCCTGGCAGAGTGAAAGTTAGAGACCTTTATCTGCCGGTGTAGTCCGGCTTAATGAAGCCGGCTTGACGCTGATATTGGCCGGAAGCGAATCGTCCAGCGGATCATATTCGGAAACCGATGATGATCCTGCTATCGGTGCCGGAATGACGGCGTGGTGATCGCCAAACGGAGTATCTAATTTCTGTCCCATGGTTTTCTCCTTATGTTTTGGGTTTGTTACGAAAGCGCGGTCACGATGAACCGCGCGAAAGCAAGGCAAATGGCGCTTAAAGCGGACGGGGCGACCCGATTGCCGCGAATGTGCAATTCTGTAATTTGTGACAGGGTCCTGTTCAGTGGGGAGCAGATGGTGCTTAGAGGTCGAGTCAGCTTGTTGTTTCGAATCGGTCGAACGGTTGTGAAAAACCAGTCGAGCGCGTGGGCAATGATCAACAGATCCAGCAGATTGATTACGATGATGTGCATGGTTTCTCCTTTTCGTATTTCGTCTCCAAACTTAGTGAGCCTGTATCACTTTCCGGTCGCGCGGGATGCTGCGCCGGACAAAAATCCAGCTCCATCTGCCCCGGGTGCTCTGCCTGCTTCTCTTCTTTTCTGTTCCACTTGCTCGTCATATGACCTCCATTACTGATGCATCAACTGTCACATTTCTTGGCGAAGCTTTTCTCTGATGGAGCCTTTGTCTTTTGTGTTTTCTTGTGTTTTTTGTGGCAAAAATTGCCTCCGTGTTTTGCCATTCCGCTTTCGCTTCATTGCCGTCGCTTCGCGTCAGCCTCTGCCTTCGGCGGTCAGTGTGTTCCGTGGTTAATCACCTCTGGATTTGCCCCAGAACGGGCAGGAGCAAATCCGCGAGAAGCCGGGTTGTGCGAGGTGAAAAAATGGATGCAAAAAAGAGAAAGTCGCTAAGCTGCGAAGTGATCGGTGAGAAACCCCGATATTTTAATTTTGGCGAGGGATATCCTGAACGGTGGGAATTGGCAGTAACACCCGATGAAGAGGACGAAGACTATTACATGCCGATGATGAACTACCTCTATCCGCTGGGCGAAAGCTTCGAGGTGCCGGACGACTGGAAAGGAAAACTGGTCTCCATGACTATTGTGCTGGTGGATGACGAATATTATCTGGCGCTGACAGGCGGCGGGATGGATATGTCCTGGGAGATTTGTGAGACCTACATCAACCTGGGTTACTATCCGCCAACTCACTTTTGTCAGCTGCCCCAAATGGCTGACTGGAAAGATAACGAGCGAAACCGGCACATTATCGACTGCTGCAACGAAAGTATTGAGGTCGCGATCTCCTGGTTGAAGCAGACTCGAAAACACAATGACGAATGTTTTCCGGCGGACTGCTCTGAGAGTTCAGGAGCAAGCCCGCAAAAAGACGGGTCTGCGAGGTGAACAAATGACAGAAGCAATCGAACGAGACAGCCGATCCCGAACGGATCCGCTGATTTTTGCAGTGCGAGCGCACGAAAGCGGGGCAAGAGACTGGAACTTTTCCGGAATTGCCGCTCGGATGAACCGGCTCTATGACCAGTTGAACGCAGAATTCTTTGCAGGAAAGCTGCCCGCTGCGCTCATCACCATCGGCCCCGATCTCATCGTAAGGCGCGGGCACTACCATGCCGGACGAAATGGCCTCGGCGTAAAACATCACATCCACATGAACTCAAAATGGTTCGGCCGCCCGGGGCTTGAGGTTGCGGCGGATCTGCTCCATCAGTGTGTGCACATGTACCAGAAACTGTTCGGGCGAGTTGGCCACCGGCAGCGATATCACAACAAACAATATGCAGACCTGGCAGCAGCATGCGGGCTCCGGGTACGGATTGGAAACGGGGAAACGCTCCAGATTGGACGACGGCTTCGACGAAAACTCGATCAGTTTGGATTCTCAGAATTTGAACCGATGATT
>JBFWJN010000090.1:0-11938 GCA_050253185.1 Kiritimatiellales bacterium
GCAGTACCTCACAGACCTGCTCGACGGTGCCGTCGGCCGCGAACGCAATACCGGTCTCGTGAAGTGGGGCTACTACATGGACCACTTTCTCGATTATATTTTTCTCTGTTCGATCCTGATCGGATACGGGCTGATGGTTGAAGACCATAACAAATATTTTCTGTTCTACATCCTCATGCTCTTCGGCGCCTTCATGGTGAATTCGTTTCTTTCCTTCGCGGCAACCGGAAACTTTCGCATCAGCTATCTCGGGGTTGGGCCGACCGAGATGCGGCTGGTGTTTATTCTGGTGAACACCGTCATCATTCTCTTTCACGAAAAATTCAACATGATCCTGCTGCTGCCGGTCACGCTGGCCGGCGCGACGTTCGGGCTGTTTTTTGTGGTTTATCAGACCCAGAAACAGCTGTGGAAGATCGATATGGAGGCCAAGCGCAATGCTGAAAAATAAGCGCCTGCTGCTGCTGAGTTTCCTGCCGTCCATCATCGCCTGCGCCGTGCTCGGCCTGAAAGTCGGCTATCCCTATCAACGACTGATCGCCGCGCTGGTCTGGCTGACCGGCTGGATTCCGCTGATCCTGTCATGGCGCGCGAATCAGCGACTGGTGCGCACCGGCAAAGTCATCCTGAAGCGCAAGGGGCGCCCGTGGATTCCGCATGCGGTCGTCGGGCTTCTGCTGCTTGGCTTCTTTTACGCCGCGTGGGTGCTCGTTCCGGTTGAAACCAGTCCGCTGGTTCGGATGAGCGATACGGAACTGCGCAGTACACTGGCCGAAGACCTCGCCACCTACCGCATGCTGCGGGAAACCGCCGACGACCTGACCGGCGCGTTCGAACACAACGGACTGCTCGGTCGCGACGTGAAAAACCTCAGCGAGGCTGAGCGCCTGCAGATCCGCCGGCTCTGGCGAGACGGCGTTATGGCCTTTCTCGAGGCGGACCTGCTCAAGGAAAAATACCGCGGCTTCATGCAGATCGACTATAAGGTCAAACCCGGCCTGCATGCCGATGCGTTCTTCATCGCCTACGGAGCCTACATCTGCCAGTACGACGCCTGTCTCCGGTTCTGTGAACTGATCGGCGATAATGAATTCATGGAAACCCTGCTCAACGAGCCGGGCGAGGGGATTCCCGCCGACAGCTGTTTCACCATGAAGCAGCGCCTGACCCATCCCGAAGTCATCCTGCGCCTCAACGCCGGCACCGCCTATTATGAACTCATCAAAAAAGACCTGACGATCGACCCGGAACTGGTTCGCGACTTCGAAATGCGCCGCTTCCGCTTTTTCGCACGGCTCGGGAAGAATCCAGACCGGTTCATCGACAATCCGCTCGACGTGCTGGAACGCAGCGCCTTTAAAACCTGGCTGCCGGTCCAGAAAAATGTTGCGGTGCAGATGAGCTATATCCGCACAGCCAAACGCGACTATTTCATTACGCCGGAAATCGTGGGCCAGTACCGCGACCGACTGCAGCCGGGCGACATTCTCGTCGAGCGCCGCAACTGGCATATGACCAATATCGGCATTCCCGGATTCTGGCCGCACGCCGCGCTCTACACCGGTACGCTTCAGGAGCTCGACACCGCGTTTGATCAGCTCGGATTCAAGCCATCGGAAAAAATCAAACAGCTCTATCCGGCGGTTTACGAAGCATTGAAAGGCCGCGATGAAAACGGCTTCCCGCTGTGCGTCATTGAAGCCATTCGTCCCGGCGTGATTTTCCAATCATTGGAAAAAAGTGCGAAATGCGACTACCTCGGCGCTGTCCGGCCCGACCTGCCGCAGCACGAAAAATTCAACGCGCTGCTCGCCGCCTTTGCGGACTATCAGAAGCCCTACGACCTCAACTTTGACTTTACCACCGACAACGCGCTCGTCTGTTCCGAGCTCGTTTACAAAGCCTATCAATCCGGCGGACAGCTTCCGCTGACGCCGGAAATCATCAACGGCCGGCTTCTGCTTCCGCCCAACGAAATGGTGCAGCAGATCGCCGACCACCTGCGCGACGCCTTTTCCTTCGTCCTCTTCCTCGACGCCAGCGAAAAACAGAACCGGGTCATCGAGGGCAGTGCGGAAAGCTTCGCCGCCAGCTGGAACCGCCCCAAGTGGGATATCCTGCAGGAGTGAACTTTACAGGCTCAGCGGCAGGCGGCCGGGTGATGTTCTGTCGAGCTGACCGGAGGAGAGCAGGGCATCGAGCTGATTGAGAAGTCGCTGTTTATCTTTCGGGAAACGTCCTTCGAGCGGAACGATGTTTGACGAATGATCGGCGCGGAACACCGTTGTTTCGAGTTCCAATCCGTGAATCAGTTCGCGCAGTTCAGCGATCGCACCGTATTCAGAAATCATCTGAAATCCATTTTGATATAACGGCGTATTTGGCGTTGTCACCAGCCGCAGAGCCGAGAGCAGCCGCGGCTGCATCCGGTTTAAAACGTCGGCTGTAGCGTGGGAATGCTGAAAGGAGCCTCGCTCCCCGGCGAGGCCGATCAGGATCATCACCGACATCCGCAGGCCCGCCGCCTGCGCACGCTGACCGGCTTCAATCATTTCTTCGGCGGTTTCGCGTTTGTTGACGGTTTTCAGCGTTTCGCTGTCGCCGCTCTCCAGTCCCATATAAAGCGTATGCAGCTTCAATTCCTTGAGACGGCGAAGCTCATCATCCGTTTTGGTGAGAATGGAATTTCCGTTCGCATAAACGCTCACGCGCGCAAGGCGGCTGAATTTTTCGTTCAGCGACAGAAGTATTTTTTCCAAGGTTTGGAAATCGAGATGCATCACATCGCCGTCCGCCAGAAAAATCCGCCGCGCATCGGGCCACTGTTTCCAGGCATTGGAAAAATCCCGTTCTGTTTTTTCCAAACCTTGGAACTTATACAGAACTCCTTTGTACATCCCGCAGAAGGTGCAGCCGTTCCACGGACAGCCGTCCGCCACGCGGATGATCAAACTGTCCGCTTCAGCCGGTGGGCGGAACAGGGTATGACTCTTCTCGAAAAACATCCGGACAGGATAACAGGATTCACAGGATTGGAAATTCTTCACCATTGAAAACAAATCATCCGGTTGATCCTGTTATCCTGTCTAAAACTCTTTCCGTGTATTCGGTGTTTTCCGTGGTTACGCAGATTACGAGTAAAATTATGATTGAGAATATAAATGTCTTCATTTTAATCATACTCTTAATCTGTTTTCTCATCTCCACTCGTGCTTCGGATAGCGGCCTTTGAGTTCTTTCCTGATGAGCGGGTAGGAGTTGGCCCAGAAGCTTTTCATGTCGGTGGTTTTCTGCTGTGGGCGCTGGTTGGGTGCGAGCGCCTCGACAACCACTGGAATCTGTCCGAAGCCGATGCGCGGCGTTTCTTCCAGTCCATAGAGTTTCTGAACTGTGGCAGAGAGAACCGGCGATTGGTTTTCTTCGTAACGAATGCGCGCGCCGAATCCGCTCGGCAACGTGATTTTTTCCGGAGCCTGTTTGTCGATCATCGCCAGTTGGGCGGGGGAGAGCCATGATTTAACGGTCGGCCAGACGGCGCGATCTTTCAGGTCGCGGCGGCAGACCGCGCCAAGACAGATTTCCTGAATCATGGTTCGCCGGGCTTCTTCGTCGATGACCGGAATTCCATAGTCCGGACAGCCGCGCGCGAGGCAGTTGACCCTGTTAATCCACCGGTCAACGTTTTCATCCCATTTGGAGAGGCTCAGCCTCCCGGCGAGCACTTCTTCGGCAATGATGGCGGCGGCTTCGTCCGGCTCCGGGTTCTGTGTAATGCCGCGATCCAAAACAAGGTCGCGGAACATTGTGCGGTGTTCAACGACAACGCGTTTGAGCGAGGCGTCATACACCGCTTCGCTCTCATCGCGAAAGTCGTCGGGATAAAGTTCTTCAAGCCATTTCCATTCGATGGCGGTGGCAAGGTTGAGCACCACGCCGGTTTGTCCGCGCGTTTGTCCGATTTCCATAATATCGGCCGTAACAAACAGTTCGGCGTCGCGCACGACGCTTTCGCGCGCGAGTTCGCCAGTACGGCCGTGTACCAGCTCGCAGCGCAGCGTACCTTTGTCGCACCGCTTGGCAAGCTGGTCGGAAAAGGCGATGAGAATGCATTTCTGCAGATATTCATCTTCGGGCGCGGCGTTGTTGACTTTGAGTCCCTGCTGCTCGGCAATTTTCATGAAGCGTTCGTAGAGTGGTTTGACCTGCCGCGCGGCGGCAGCGTGGATGCCGAGCGGCCGGCAGGCACCGGTGTTGTAATTGTTTTTATCAGCAAACACCCATGCGCGCATGAGGCGCTTGAAATCCGACACATCGTCTTCGCCGAGCAGGTCGTCGCGTTCGCCGCGCACCGCTTTGCCTTTATTGCGCTGCAGGATGCCGCGACCCTGTGTGAGTGCGGCGATGAGACAGGCCTGCCGCACGCAGTGATACTGATCGGCGGCCAGCAGCATGCGGGCGTAGCGCGGATGCATAGGAAACTGAACCATTTTTCGTCCGACGTCCGTCAATTGACCGCCGGAATTATAGATCGGCTCCGTCGGAGACGTCGCCCCACCTGTTGTTTCGGAGCTGTTGGGTAGGGCGAGTCTCTCCGAGCGAGCCGGAGTTAACGCGCCGAGATCGGTGAGCAGGGTGATTGTTTTTGCCAGGGCAACCGGATCGGGTTTTTCGAGCCAGGCAAAGTTTTCGATATCATCAATACCGCCCGCTTTGAGCGTGAGTACAACTTCCGACAAATCGTGCCGCAGAATTTCCGGCAGTTCCTGCGCGCGGCGGGTGGTGTGCTCCTGAATCGTCCAGAGCCGGTGACAGACGCCGGGCGCGGTGCGGCCCGCGCGGCCGGTACGCTGATCGGCCGATGCGCGGCTGATCCGCTCGACCATCAGCGTGTCGATGCCGCGGTTCGGGTCGAAACGCGCAATGCGGGCGAGGCCGCTGTCGATGACAATGCGGATGCCGTCGATGGTAATGGACGTTTCGGCGACGTTGGTGGCGACGACGACTTTGCGCTGCGGGCATTCGCCGACAGCGGCGTCCTGCTCGCGCGGCGGCAGTTCGCCGTGCAGCGGCAAAACCGCAAAATCCTTCGCGCAGGATTTGGAGCGGACGGCTTCAACGGTGCGTGAGATTTCATAGGCGCCGGGCATGAAAATCAAAACGTCGCCTTCCGCGCCGGAACGGATCGCGCTTTCGAACGCATCGGCGGCGGCTTCCCAGACGGGGTGATGATCGAAATCAATTTTTTTGGAGGCGTAGGAAATTTCGACCGGGAACATGCGGCCTTCGGACTTGAGCTCGCGGCAGGGCGCGAGATAGTCACGAAGCGGCGCGGCGTCGAGCGTGGCGGACATGACAATGATTTTCAGATCGGAGCGCGTTTGCTGCAGATGCCGGCAGCGGGCGAGGGTGATATCGCCGTAGAGGTGGCGTTCGTGAAACTCGTCGAAGATGACGGCGGAGACGTTGCACAGCTCGGGGTCGCTCAGAATTTGGCGCAGTAGGATGCCTTCGGTGACGTAGCGAATGCGCGTTTGATCGGAGACGCAGTTTTCGAAGCGGACCTGATAGCCGACTTCGCCGCCGGTCTCACCGCCGCGTTCGTGCGCGACGCGGCGCGCGAGCATTCGCGCGGCGAGACGGCGCGGCTGCAGCACGACAATGTCGTTTTTGCACAGGCCGGAGTCGAGCAGCATCTGCGGAACCTGCGTCGATTTTCCGGATCCGGTCGGCGCTTCAATGATGAGGCGGCTGTCGGTTTGGAGCGCCGCGACCAGTTCATCGCGCAGTTCATAAATTGGAAGAGTTTTCGGATTCATGCGAGGGAGGTTGTAGCATGCTTTGCCGGAAAGCTTAACTGCGAAAGAACGCAGAGATTTTACCGGAGAACGGTTGTGCCGATCAGTTTTCGATGTGTGCGCGGTAAGCGGATGGTGAACGGCCGACAACCAGGCGGAAGCGTTTGTTGAAATACTGCGGGTCGGGAAATCCGACCAGTGCACCGATTTCTTTGATGGATGTGGACGTTGTTTCCAGGAGATGGCGGGCTTTTTCAGTGCGTCGGTTCAGAATGTAGCGCTGCAGTGGAACCCCATGCTTTTTCTTGAACATCTGCGCCAGATAGTCCGGGCTGAGGTCGCAGTAAGCTGCCAGATCTCCGACCGGTAATGCGTGTTCCAGTTGGGTTTCAATATAGTTTTCAAGCGTCAGCAGTTTTTTTTCCAGCGTTGAATTTCCGTCATCTTCGGGGTCGGTGTCGTGTGAATAGAGTGAAATGCGGAGGAGGAGCTGGAGTAGGGCGTTGGAGGCGGCAAATGCGGCAAGTTCCGATTTTTTCCCGCGGCCGAACAGGGTGATGATTTCCCGCAGGCGGCTTTCGTGTGCCGCAAAGCCGGTCGGAGGTCTGTACAGGGGCACGGAGAATACAAAGCCGTCCTGAGACGGGAATGGAGTTTTCGCGGAAAAACAGACGGTGTAATGCCATCCTCCGGACGGGTTGTCTACATGATAAGAGGTTGTTTTTCCCGCCGGAGAAATCGTGATGGTTCCGGTCGTTAGCCGAAGCTTCTGTTTTCCCAGGTACATTTTTCCGTCGTATTCGTACAGATGAAGCCGATGGGTTGCAGGAGCACAATATGAGGTCTGGAAATTGCGCTCTTTGTTATAAAATCTCCCTGCCTTGGTAATCAGGGGAAGCATGTTTTTATGCCAAAGCAGTTTGTTTGAACTTTCTTCTGTCAGCAGTTTGTTCATTTCGCGGTTTTATTTGGCGATGTTTTCGTCGGAGGAGGCAACTAAATGGGAATTATGATAAAAGAAACCGTACTTGACTAGGGTATTTTGACCATACGCCTGAGAGCTTGAATTGCGAGCTTCTTTCGTTACCCGGAACACTTTTCTAGCTAATGAATAACAGGTCGATTTCGCGGTACGGCTTTATGAGATTCTCTGTCAATGGCAATCTGTTCGATTTAAAAGAACTTAAGAGGTGTTGGTTAAAATAACCGATTTGAGACCACAATTCCAAAAAATCTGCCAATAGACAGGCTTTACAGTCAGTGAGAGACTCAAACAGTTGCCAATGAAGGCGACTCAATAAAAAAGGAGATCCTCTCATGAAAAAAATAGTTACAGCAGCAGCGTCCCTATTATTTATGCTGAGTTTCCATGTTCAGGCTACTGTTATCAGTGTCGCAACAGGAGGCAGTCAGGTGGATATCGATGGAACGCTCTATTACGACTGGTCTGACGGAGCCAACTGGAGCAGCGGTTCCGTTCCGGGCACAGGTGACGATATTCAATTTCTCACGCCCAACTACTATCTGTATCTCGACCAAAGTCGAACGGCAAACAGCCTCCGCGCAATGCGTGCCAATGGGAACCTTCACGATAACAATCAGAACAGAACTCTTACTGTCGGGCTGACATATTTTTCCAATGAACTCATTCTTCACGGAACGGTTCGCGTTGCGGGAGCGACAGCTTTTCAGACAGCCAACACAGCCCCTACGATCAGTCTCAGTACATATGACAATTCCTATATAGAACTGGGCTCGACATTGAATTTCAATGATACGACGTCCGGTACTCTTTTTACGTTTTCCGCGTATAACAATTCGGAAATCCGTTTTGCCGATGAGCTGGGAAACCTAACTAAACTTGCCAACGTTGCTGCCGGATCGTCATTTGTGGCGGTTGACAATTCGATACTGACGTTTCTTCAAACAGATGCTCAGGAACTGAATGACTCGTTCCTTGCCAACAACACGTCCATTTATCTCAGTGACAACGCCACGCTGCAACTGGCTTCCGGAGTGGATCTGCTGAGTATGGCGAATAAAGACAGTATTTTCATTAACGGTGTGGCTCTCTCTTCAGCGAATTCCAGCGACTATGAGTGGAATACTGCAACCGGAACGCTGACATTGATTCCTGAGCCGTCGACCATCGGGCTGTTTATAGTTTCCGGGGCTGGTTGCATCATTCTTCGCCGCCGGGTTTTATCGTGATCTTGTGAGTCGGGATCGGTGGGGGGCAGGGAGCCCGCTTCTTTGCGGGGTCAGAAATATCGGAACCTTAACTTCAAAATATGAATCAACTTCAACGGAGATGAATTGAATGCACGGTAGCGGCGGGCGATGGCAGGATTTTTTAGTGCTTGGGTTGGGATGTCTGGTATTCATTCTGGTCGGAATCATCGTTTCACGGAAAAACAAATCCGCAGATGATTACTTCCTTGCTGGACGGAATATGCCGGGCTGGCTGGTCGGATTTTCGGTTATGGCGACGCTGATCAGTTCCATGTCGTTTCTTGCCAATCCGGGATTTGCCTATGCAGAAAACTGGCGGCAGTTCGTGCCGACCTTCGGCTATATTTTGGCCTGTTTCGCGGGTATTTATCTGTTTATGCCGTTTTTTCGCATGGGCCATGTGAACAGTGCCTATGAATATCTGGAAAAACGCTTCGGTTCCTGGGCGCGGTTCTATGCTGCCGCGGCCTTCCTGCTGATACAGTTTGCACGGGTCGGCGTGATTCTCTATGCGCTCTGTCTGGCGATTCAGAAAATGGTGGGGCTGGACATGGTCACGCTGATTCTCCTACTGGGCGGAATTACGGCAGTTTACACCATTATCGGCGGATTCGAAGCCATCATATGGGTGGACGTTGTTCAAGGCCTGGCAATGTTCATCGGAGCGTTTATCTGTCTTCCAATTCTAATCCACCAGCTTCCCGGCGGTTTCGGGCAGATTTTTGATGTGGCGATTCCGGCGGGAAAATTTTCTCTGGGAGAAATGTCATGGAATATCACAGATAAAACTTTTCTGGTGATGCTTCTGATTTCGCCGATCGGCTGGCTCCAGATCATGTGCACTGATCAGACGATGATTCAGCGCTACATTGCTCCAAAGAGTAAACGGGAAGCCCGCAAGTCGATTATTCTCGGCGGATTTCTCAGTATTCCTCTCTGGATTTATTTTTTCTTCATCGGAACGGCACTTTATGTTTTCTACGCCGTTGTGCCGGGAAAGTCCACGGGGACGCTCATTGCGCCTGAGCAGATTCTGCCGTATTTCATCATGACTGAAATTCCAGCCGGTCTGGCCGGATTCGTCATGCTGGGCATCATCGGCGCGGGCATGTCTACACTCAGCGCAGTACTGAACGCCACGGCGGCGACCATGACCAATGATTATTATCGCCGGATCTTTGTAAAAAACAGAAGCGAGCGGCATTATTTGCGGGCCGGATTCGGCTTCACGCTTTTGGTTTCTATTGTAATGATCGGATTTGCCCTGCTGATCAACTCATCTAATTCGACGACGCTCAACGACCTTCAGACCTATGCCTACAGTATTTTCGGCGGGGGCCTGCTGGGCCTCTTTCTGCTGGGTCTGCTGACAAAGTCTGTGAACAGCAAAGCCGCCGCCGTAGCAACGTGCATCACCGTTTCGATTTCCTGCATTTGGACATTTCTGGCCACACCGTATGCCGCACAGCTCTTCCCGGCTGTTGCGAAAAAAACGCCGAATGCCTTTCTGCTGTCGCTCGGTTCAAATTTGATCATCTTCCTGACAGGACTGCTGTTGTCACGCATTTTCAGGAAACCGCCGGCCAAGGATTTGACCAACCTGACGATCTGGAGCACCGATTCGTCGTTAAAGGAAGTAGAATAAAGATGAAACATAATCAAATAAGTCGAAGCGTTGCTTTTTCCCTGGTCGCGTTGTCTGCGACAAAGGGTTTGTCTGCGGCAACTCTGTCTGAAGAGAAAAAACCGAACGTTATCTTTATTTATACGGACGATCAGGATTTCGACAAAATCGGCTGCTACGGCGGAAAGGTTCTGACTCCGAATATGGACCGCATTGCGGAAGAGGGCGTGCGCTTCACGCGGGGCTATGTGACAACGTCGGTCTGTACGCCCAGCCGGTATTCCGCCATGACCGGTCAATATGCGGGTCGAAATGAATATCTGCAGCAGAAATATGCCGGCAGCAGCGACCCGGTTATGATGGCTTGGAATTTGAAGCTGCAGCCGGGTGAACGAACGATTGCCGAAACGCTGAAGGAAAACGGCTATGCAACCGGGATGGTTGGGAAATGGATGATCGGTTTCCCCAAAATGGATCCGGTTTCCCCGGATGCGAATCCGAATGATCCATCTGTTCAGGCGGTACTGCAGCGAAACTATCGTCGCGGGCAGGAGCACATTCGATCGGTCGGCGGGTTTGATTATGTCGAAGGGGTTTATATTACCAACCCGATGGGCATGGAGCTCCCGGATTCGTTTAAAGTTCACAACCAGGAATGGCTCACGGCCAGTGCACTCAATTTTATTGATGCCAATCAGGCCCGTCCCTTCTTCCTGTATTTTGCCACCACCATGCCGCACAACCCGGATCTGCTCGAATCAATGCACGCGGATCCCCGGATCACCCCGGCAGGATTTCTCGATCAGGTTCCCCATGTGCAGCCCGATCGCGACAGTGTGATTCGTCGCACACAGCGTGCCGGATATCCTCTCAGCCAATGGGCCGGCCTGACCTGGCTGGACGACGGCATCGGTGCCATCCTTGACCGGCTGGACGAACTGCATCTGTCGGAAAATACCATCATCATTTTTGCCAGCGACAACCTCAGCCATGACTACGGCAAGCTGACCTGTTACGAGTACGGAACCCGCGTTCCGTTCATGGTCCGGTGGAAAGGAAAGATCAGTCCTGCAGTCAGCGGTGAAATCGTGGCGAATATCGACATTGCGGCAACCATTCTTGATCTGTGCGGGCTGAGCACGTCCGCCATGAAAACCGACGGCAGAAGCTTTGCGCCATTGCTCCGGTCCGACAGCAAAGGCTGGCGTGATTCTCTGTATCTTGAGTCGGCCTATGCCCGGGCGGTTGTGACGAAACAGTGGAAATACGTCGCCGTACGTTTTCCGAAGGAGCTGCAGCAGAAGCTCGACAGCGGTGAAGTTACGCAGATGCCCCAGACCGGCGACTTCCTTGATCATGGACATGTGTTTTACGAATGCGACAGAAAGTTCCCCGGCTACTTTGACCGCGATCAGCTCTACGATCTCGAAAACGATCCCTACGAACAGCACAACCTTGCCGGAGATCCCGAATACGCGCCTGTTCTGAAGCAGATGAAAGAAAAACTGACACAAGCCTGCGAAGACATGCCGCATGCCTTCGGCGAATTTAAACAGATCGAGGAGAACCACGAGTGAGCAACCGACTTATCATTCCTTTGATGGCATTGGGGATTGTTGTGGCGGGATGTCAATCAGCGCCAGACCATTCGCCGTCCAGCCCGTTCCGGGTTCTGTACAACAGTGATTTGACTCATATCCGGACCTGTATCAGCCCGTATTATAAAGCCGGCGAAGAGTTCAATATCGACATGCTGAAAGCGTCCATTGACGAAGCGGCTGATGCCGGCTGTGACGCGCACATGCTGGCTCCGCTGTTTACGTATGTTCCGGCGTGGAAAAGCAAAATCTATCCGATCGAAGAACATATTGAATGGTTGAAGAGCCGCTTTCCCGGAATCGAAATTTCGGATTATCTGAAATGTCTTGCTGAAGGCACGGACATCGTCGGGGTATATGTGGATCGCTGTAAGGAAAAAGGAATTGCTCCCTTTATTTCGGTTCGGATCAACGACTGGCATACGCGAGAATGGATCGGCTGTCCGCCGGATACCAAACTGAACTGGTATCCGCCGCACGGACTGGATAAATGGCGTTCAACACATCCGGAATACTGGGTGGCGGATGCCGAGGAGCGGGCTGCGGCCGAAAGCCTGCTGACAGATGACCGCAAGGCGGATTTTCGTCGTTACTCCGAACTGTCCGGTATACTGCGTGATCAGCGCACATTAAATTGGCGCTATGACGCCGTCCGTGAGCGGATGTTCGGCTTTATCCGGGAAATCTGC
>JBFWJN010000091.1:0-11885 GCA_050253185.1 Kiritimatiellales bacterium
ATACTCCGGAGAGTTCGGACGCTTCAATCAGATGCGTCAGAACCTCTTTGGCCAGCGCAAAGTCCATCGTGGCATTGATGGTGGTTTCCATCGACATGGCCATCCCAGAGCCGTCCCAATATTCGGCCGGATTATTTTCGGGAGAATTGGACGGTGCACTCACAAAGAAACCGTCCTCCCCGATCGTGAAAAAGTCCTCATAGAAGAGGGCCGTTTCGCGTAGAAACGGTAGTGCGCGTCCCCGAAGAAAGGTTTCGTCGCCAGTATAAAGATAATAGTCGTAAAAGTGCCGGGCGATCCATGCCGCCGCGCCGGTCCAGTGAATAATGTGCGGCAGAACGGTCTTTAACAGTCCGGACGGCGGGGTGGTTACCGCTGGAATATAAATGCCGCGACAACCGTAGAGTTTGCGGGCGTTTTCGCGAAAGTCCCCCATCATGCGTTCAACATAATCAAAAACCGGCAGCAGCGTTTCCGGCATATTTCCTGACAGAGCCTGCCAGTAAATCATCTGCAGGTTTTCATTGGCCATATTGAAGGCCCAGAACCCGCGGTATTCCCCGCACCACAGCCCGAGAAGATGACATGGATGTCCGCCCGGCCGCGAACTCGAAATCAGCAGATAACGCCCATAGGCCCACATTTTTTCAATCAGTGCCACCGGAGCTTCGCCCTGATAAGCCTCCAGCAGCAGTTCCTCATTCGAGCAGCTGCGCTGCTCTTCGGAGGCTCCCAAATCTAGCGACATGCGGTTGAACAGTTCACTGTGTTCCGCCGCATGCTGTGCCAGCAGCGCATCATAATTCATTTCTATCGGCAACAGCTCGTTCTGCAAACGAGTCCATGCGGTCTGCCGATCCTCTTTAACGAAAAGTTTTACGATGACAGTTGCGCAGTTTCCGACATCAATTCGCCGGGCAACCGCGCCGAAGTCCAGTCCATCATCGTTACGGGCTGCATACTGAATAAACTCTCCGTCTTTTTCGACTTCGACGTTTCCCGGCAGCGGCGCTTCGCCTTCACAGCACCAGCGGGCGTCAGAGCGCTGATGCAGGTCAAGCGACAGTTCAGCCGTCAGCGGACCACCGTCACAACGGATCTCCATGACAACCAGATCGGCGGTTCGCGACACAAACAGCTTCCGTTGATAGGCCAGTCCGCCGTCTTTCCAGTTCACCGAAATTTCACCGGTGCTCATATCCAGGGTCCGGCGATACTGCCGGAAACCCTTTTCGACTGGAATTTTGATTTTCAAATCACCGAGCGGAAGCGGTGTGCCGATATCCGGAGCGTAGCCTTCTTCGCTGAGCGCATCGTCCAGAACACGGTCGGCCTCCCTCGCCCGGTCTTCGAACAGCAGTTTCCGAACGTTGGAAAGCCTGTTGCAGACGTCAGGCAGCGGTCGGGTTTTTACACCGCTCCACAGATCGCCATGTGTCAGCATAACGGTTTCTTCGTGCACCGCACCGTACACCGCCGCGCCGACCATACCGTTCCCGGCCGGCAGCGCTTCACGCCACCGGGCACCCCACCAGGACGCGGGCGTTTTTATAATCAGTCGATTTTTCATTTTTTAACATCAATTATTCAGTAGACCAGTAATCCGAACTTAGGGTCAGCCCGCTACTGTCTGCACCCATAAAATCAGCCGCCGTGCCGATGGTCCGTTCAGCCTTCAACAGCGATACTGATCGTCGAAATTCCGTGACTGTTCCAGATATGTGCCCATTCCCGGTATGAAATTCCACCGCCGCTATGCATAGGAATCGTTTTTCATGGCGCGTGTTTTTTTTAATGAAATTCCCTGCACCTCACGATGCGATGGGTATCGATCGGTACAAATCCCAGTTCCAATGCGGGAGAATTCTCTTTTAGACTGAAGTCCCCGTCTGCCGGATTTTTAAACAGCGGATCGGCAGACAAACTGTGCGTTTCGATCCCGTACTGCTGCTGTTCCAGCAGATGGCGGGCTCCCCACTCCGAGTCGTACCGGTTGAAATACACATTGCTGTCCGCATCGCACTGCCTCAACCGGGCCTCGCCGAGGCGCAGAACAACCGCTTCCGTCATCAGCGGAACTTTTGTATCCAGGGCATAGAAAATATTCCGCTGGATGACCGCTCCGGTGCAATTCCCGTACGGCAGGGAAAGATATCCCCGATTGTGCGGACGGACTTCTCCAGACACGGTTTTACTGCGCAGATTATACAGAATATTGTTTGTAACAGTATTGGCCCCTTTGATGGTGATTCCGAAGCAGGAACAATCTGAGATAATGTTGTTGGCGATTACCGTTCTGTACTGGTCGTCGTCGCAGCGGACAGCTGAACCCAGCCGCGGGGAATCGATATCGTGAATCCAGTTATACTGAACGCGATTTCCCGTCCCTGCCCCTGAAATGTAAATGGCGTCTCCATCTTCGAGCCGGCGCATGCAGTCGGAAACGTTGTTGTATTCCACAACATTTTCACGGGCATGCATGAAAGGTTCGCGCAACAGCCAGCTCTGCAAAGACCTGTCGGCGGCCCACGCCGGATTCTGTGAAGCGTTTCCTGTGGCAGCATCAATTTCATTCCAGCGGATTGTTCGTCCGCATTCCTCGACCACCGTCCGACTCCATTTTGCACGGCAGGTGACAGCAATACCTGCATACGGCAGGTGGGATACACAGTTGGAGACAATCTGATTGTGCCCGCTCTGCCAGACAAAGATTCCCGGTGACCCCCACAGCACTTCGCCAATCTGATGAATACAGTTGCTGCGAATTACATTGCCGCGGTTGACATCCTTGGTCCCCGGACCGTAGCCCGCGAATAGAATCCCGACACCGCCGACATGATGGATCTCATTATTTTCAATCCGGATTCGCTGCACATGCAGGTCGCAACGGATCGCGGTGGAGCCGCTCCCGACAAATTCGCAGTGCTCCACGGCACAGTCTTCCGCTCCACGGAAACGAAGCATTGCCGTGGGACTGTCAAACATCTCCCAATCGTGCTGAAGCCCCCAGCCGGGTTTCTCCGCCGACCAGCGCCGGAAATCAGAATGGGTAAATGTCAGTCCACGGAAAACCAGTCCTTTTACAGGGATATCCTGCGGACCGTCATAATCGATTTCTCCCTCGATGCGCACCAGTTCTGTCAGGCACGGCGCAAAGATATCGGAAGGCGGCACATCGCCCTCATGCCAGAGATAAAAAGTTCCCGTCTGTTTATCGAGGACCCACTGTCCCGAAGCAGTCATAAATTCAATCGCGTTTTCAATCCACGCCGATGCCTTTTTATAATATGCCCATGCAGGAAGCGGGCCGAGCCTGTAGGTTGCCGGCACAGACACGGTCGCTGTCAATCCGTTAGAATCCACAGCCTGAATCGACAGAAGATTCATCACCCACGGGTTCGACGGCATAATGCGCAAATTCAGGCCGCGTTCCGCCGCGTCAGGAGGAAGGACCCCTGCCGGAAAATGGATCACCGTGGTCGTTCCTTTATCGGCAGGTACAAAACTTCCGGAACACGCTCTTGGCAACAGATCTTTGCCCCGAAACAGCACCGTACAGGATTCGAGTCCTTCCGGAACGGGAGCCCGCCACAGCTTTCCGATAGCTTCGGGCGGCATCCCGGGAAGGTTTGCAGGAACCCTTGTCCAGCCGGTCACCGGAACTCCGGCCCCAAAAACCGGTTTTTCCCCGGGATACGCCGCGTAGGTGATTTGATGCCCATCCAAGGCGGAATCCTCTGTTCCAAAAACCACTGTATTCGTCAGCGCATAATATCCCCCGCGCAGCAAAACCTGAATATCGAGATTTGATTGTTCTGTTTTCAGCTCCCGAACGGCATCACGGACACGCTGCAGGGTCGCAAAAGGGGACGAGATCGACCCATCAGCCGCATCGTTTCCGTTTGGAGAAACGTAATAATCTGTATGAACCCGAGGGGGTTCCGCATGGACAACACAATAGATTAGCCCGGCAAATAAAAATGTCATCTTTCGACTCCACATATGCATAACTCCTGATGTCTTAATCCTGTGATACCTGGGCATTTGGAGAGACTTCCTGAATTTCCCGCTGCGCCCGCCTCAACATCTGTTCGGCCAGTTCGGGATGCTGATCATAGACATTAACGGTTTCTCCGATGTCACTTCCCAGATTATACAGTTCGGGTTTAAAATCCGCCGGATTTTCAGGATACTGTTTTGGATCAGCATCACGTGAGTAACCGATCACCGGAATGCCAAACACCAGCTTCCAGTCCCCCTGCCGGATCGCGGAAGGTTTTCCGTCCAGACTGTAATAAAGAAAAACATCATGAGGACTTTTCGCCCCGGGCTTTGCGGTGATCAGATCCCGAATATCTTTGCCGTCCAGATTCTTCGGCAACGGCACATCGGCCATGTTTCCAAAGGTTGGAAGAAGGTCAATAGTCGACGCCAGCTCCGTGCAAACCGATCCTGCCGGAATCGTACCGGGCATTTTCATGATGCAGGGAACGCGCAGCCCGCCTTCAAAAACTGATCCTTTCCCGTTGCGCAGCGGAAGAGCATGCCCGCCGTCTTTTCCTTTGGAAAGCCACGGACCGTTATCCGATGTAAAAACGACCAGCGTGTTTTCAGACAGTCCGTTTTTTTCCAAACATTGGAAAATCTCGCCGACAGCCCAGTCAATTTCCTCAACCGCATCGCCGTAGAGGCCTCCCCTGCTTTTGCCTCGGAACCGCTCCGAAGCATACAGCGGAACATGCGGCATCGCGGGCGTCAGATAAACGAAAAACTGGCAGGTTTTATTCTGCTCGATAAATCGTATGGTCTCTTCCGTATACCGCCGAGTCAGCGAGGCCTGATCGGCAGGGAACTCAACAATTTCATTGCCGCGCATCAGCGGAACCCGACCGGCATTCTCCGGGGTGCGTTTTTCACTGCATAGGGCTTTCATCCGCTCCAGTGTTATGCCGTCCGTCAGTTTGATATCGACAGCCGATTTCAATCCGGGCGCCAGCCACATATCGTTGCTGTACGGAATGCCGAAAAACAGGTCAAAACCCTGCTGAAGAGGAAGAAACGGTTCGAGATGACCCAGATGCCATTTACCGATGCAGGCGGTGGTATAGTCTTTCTGCTTCAGCATGTCTGCAATAGTGATTTCCTGTGGAGCGAGGCCGTTTTTCGACTTCGGCATAAACACTCCCTTTGCAATGCCGAGCCGAGCCGGATACTTACCGGTCAGCAGCGCACCGCGCGACGGACTGCAAAGCGGAGCCGCAACGTAAAAGTCCGTAAAGCGAACCCCGTCGGCGGCCATCCGGTCAAGATTGGGTGTGCTGATCGTCGGAGAGCCGAAGCATCCAAGATCCTGATATCCCTGATCATCCGTGAAAATAACAATGAAGTTCGGAGGATTCGACTGATCCGCCTGAACGCTGGCAGGAAATTCCGATGAGGCGGCAATCAGGCCGGCATGTAGCAGGAAACGATGATTGATCATATTGTCGTTTACCTTTGAAACATTTCATCCGGCAGAGGATCATGCAGGAAATTCGCAAAACCATGCCGGATGAAAAATATAATACGTATTTTGGGGGAACGGCTTTACTTTACGATGGCATGGCGCATTGCAAGCAGGCTGGCCGATGCAACGACAAACAGAGAAACGGATGCCGGTTCGGGGATCACCGTTAAATTATCCACATAAAAGGTTGTCGATTTTGCCTGCGCTGCGTTCGAAATACCAAACCCAACTTCCGCGATATTGCCCATTGAAGCGTACATGGATAATCCGGTTAGATTGGCAACGACCGTTCCACCTGCTTCTGTCAAAACGAGGTCATATGTATCCGTCGAAAAATCAGAGATAGTAATTTTCACATTGTACCAATTCTGATTCGTTACACTTCCGACATTCTGCCATGCACCGGAATTGTCTCTGTACCGCATCATTCCAACCCCTCCTGCGTTGTACGATGTTGACTGGAGGTTCAAAAGAATTCCATTGGCTCCCGCATCACTGGAAAGCTTGAATACCGGGTTTTGAAACATATTATAGGTCATCACAAAATCAAAACTGATGGTTACCGCATGGGATACAGCAGAGAAACTCTGTCCAGCCCACATGGGAGAGGTGCTGGTTGACGCATCATAGTAATACATAGACTGAGATCCGGTTCCAAAAGGAGATGCCTTGTCAGAGCTTACCGTAACAACCTGAGTTCCGCTCACAGGCTGTGTTCCGTCGGCGTACGTTACCGTCCACCCACCGGACCCATTAAGCACCGAGCCATCCGTATAGCTTTCAAAATCATCATTAATCAGCGCTCCGTTTGATACACAGACTGCCAAACCGACACACAATAACAGATACAGCTTCTTACCATTCATTTTGTACTCCTTTCATTTATTCGCCCACCACCCACGGCAAGCATTACCAATTAGTTGATAATATATATTACCAAATCAGATTGTGTCAACATATTTTGTTTAAAAACCGAACGGGCCTATTCAAGTTTAATTAACAGGCTTATTATTACACGATATCCGCAGACTGATTTCCACGTCTTGCATCCAACTGTTCACGAATCCCATGACACCGCTCGCGGGTGAGCGGGTAGAACCAGGCCAGCACAACGGCGGCTCCAAGGCAGATCGCTGGAACAAAACTGAACAGTATTCTCATCTTGAGAATCGTCTCCGAAGACTGCGGACCGATCAGATCGGTATTAACCCCCGTATAGGCAATCAGCACGCCGGCCAGCGCCAGAACCGACGCATGGGCAAACTTGAAAATGAGCGACTGGGCCGCGGCAAACATGCCCTCCCGTCGCATGTGCGTGTTCAGTTCATCCAGGTCGGTGACATCGGCTATCATGGTTCCCTCCATAATCCAGATGGACACCACGCCCGGCGCCAGCAGTGCCTGACTGATCAGATAAAGATAGGGATGCTCCGGATTCAAACAGAACCACCGTGAAAGCGACCCGATAACCCCGAGAATGATCGCACCAATCAGTGTTTTTCGTTTTCCGAATCGAACACCGCACCAGCCGACCAAAGGAATGGCAATCAGATTGACCGCAATCCAGACGGTCAGCGCAATACCGATCAGTCCGGCCCCGGCACTCTTATCGCCGTCGAAAATGTAATAGATGCAGATGTAGCTCTCGAGCGGCTGGATCATGTAATGCCCCAGCGTAAACAGAAACAGAATCGCACACAGGAGCATGAATACCTTGTTGCTGAAGGTATATTTAAACGATTGAATAATGCCGATCTTTTCCTGGTGTTCAGTGGCTTTGACCTTTTCGCGCAGGATCAGCGCCGGCAGAATTCCGGTCAGCATAATGATTCCTCCGAAAATAAATCCAATGGCCCGCGCGCCCTGCAGCTCCGTATTTCCGAAAAAATGAACCATTTTCCGGCAGATATCGCTTCCGACAATCCGCCGCAATACATCCTGCATTGAGGTGCCCTGCTCCGTTCCCAGAAAACAGAGTTTATAGGCCCAGCCAATCAGGAGCCCAAACAGTGAACCGGCCCACGCCCGCCAGGTCATGAGCCTCGTCCGCTCATTGTAATCATAGGTCAACTCATAAGTCAGTCCGCAGAACGGCACCATATAGATGGTGTATGCCGTGGATAATAAGATAGAAATAATCGTGAGATAGATAAACAGTCCCGTCTGCCCCAAGGCGGAAGGCGGATTCCACATGAACGAATAAATCAGTCCGCCGAGCAGTGCACCAACCAGCATATAGGGCCGACGTCGGCCGAAGCGGGTGCGCGTGTTATCGGAAATATTTCCCATCAGCGGATCGGTGACGGCATCCCAGAATTTGGGAATGGCCAGCGCAATTCCGATCAAAACCGGGCTGACGCCCAGTGCAATGTTGTAAATGGGCATGGCCAGATAACCGATGCTGTTCAGCATGAGCAGGCTGGGAGCCATTCCCAGGGCAAACACCAGCTTCTTCCTCAAGGCAAGCCGATCCTCTGTCCGCTCTGTCAACTTTTTTTCCATGCGCTTCACCCTTCTAAATCGGCTTTTAATCGTTTCCATATCTAAATCGATAAACCCGGCATCATGCCTGCACAATCCATAATTCGCACAGTGCGGGCATCCCAGACGGGCAACCCATCCTCTCCAATGCCCTGCATAACCGGAACCGGCAACTGTTCAGGCGGCTGGCCGTAACACATCATCCGCTGAATCAGCCGCACGGTCAATTCCCGCACCACGGCAGCGACTTCCGGGGCATTAAACAGATTGCAGCATTCCTGCGGATCGTTTTGCAAATCATACAGTTCCCAACAGTCAAAACTGTGCGCGCATAGTTTCCACCGTTCCGTCCGAAGCATCGCACCCGGCCCAAACTGGCACGGAGCATGAGGCGCTTTGAGATGCAGACCGGGCAGGACCGCCTCCACCGGCGCAATTAAAAGTCCGCCTTCCGCATAGACATCGCGGCGCGGTTCATATCCGTCCGAGACCAGACTGTGCGCCCGACTGCCTTCCGGCTGCGAAACCCCGCAAAGATCGAGAATCGTCGCAAAAATATCCATCACTTCAACCAGGTCGCCGTTCTCTCCTGCAGCAACAGTTTTGCCGGGATCCCACAGAATGACCGGAACGCGCACCATGGAGTCGTAGAATACCGCCAGCTTATGGGTCACGCCGTAATCGCCCAGGAATTCTCCGTGATCGCTCCAAAACAGAACGATGGTCTCGTTCAGAATATTCAGTTCCTCGAGCTTATCGAGAACCCGGCCGACCTGATCGTCCACATACCGGACCTGACCGCAGTACATCGCCATCGCTTTTCTGAAATCATCTTCAGAAGCATCTAGCGAATGCGAATGCTGCCGCCAGAAGCTCAGGCGGCGCGGCTCACCTGAAGCCGGTTCCCGACGAAAATTTTCCGGCAGCGAAAACTGTTCTGGGCTGAACATCGTGTCATACGGCGGCGGCGCAGTGAAATACGGGTGAGGGTCCTGAAAATTCAAGGTCACAAAAAACGGCTGATCGGTCCGGCTTCGGCGCTCAATATAATCCAGACCAGCTGTCGTCAACCGTTCGGTCAAATTCCAGTCACAACCGGCTTCCAGCGGACCGGAACTCCAGCTGTATCTGTAATCGGGGTGACGGTCCATGTTTCCGATACAGATATCCTCGCCTTCGTCATAGTGTACGCCTATGGAATTGCTGATGGTGATGTGATCCTTGCCGAACAACGCACGATGATATCCGGCACGCCTGAGTTCCTCAAACAGGTTTGGGTGATCCGGAGGCATCCTCCCGGCATAGTTGCGGACACCGTGCTCGGAGGGGTACCGACCGGTCACCGCCGAGGTTCGGCTGGGACCGCACATAGGACATGCACAGAACGCGTTCGTGAAATTCGTTCCCATCGCGGCCAGACGGTTCAAATGCCGGGTCTCAATAAACGGATGGCCGTTGGGCGTAATATAATCCCAGCGAAGCTGATCGGGATTGATGATGACAATGTTATATTTTTTCACGATTGAACTCGGGGAATCCTTTGTTACCGAAATAAGGAAACATCAATGTCCGCCACGCATTCTGCGCACCAGTCACAGTTCGGGTTCTGCGCCGCCGAACCGACACCGAGAACCTTCATCCCGGCCGCTTTCGCGGCCTGCACGCCGGCATCGGCATCTTCAATGACCAGACAACCTTCCGGGGAAACACCCACCATTTCTGCGGCCAGAAGAAACACCTCCGGATCGGGTTTACTGCGCGAAATACGGGATCCGTCACAAACCGCGTTTTTAAAATGTCGGTTCAATCCAGTTTTCTCCAGAATAAAAGGAGCGTTGCAGCTGGATGAGCCGACAGCGATTTTGATCTTTTTGTGCTTCAGCAGATCGAGCAGTTCCGGCACGCCGGGATAAACATCCTCCGCAGTCAGGGTGGCGAGCTGTTCCCGATAGCTCCGGTTTTTAGAATCGGCCAGCGCCATTTTTTCCACCGCAGAGTATTGTTTGTCCGCCTGTTCCAGAATGATGTCCAGACTCTCCATGCGGCTCACCCCGCGCAGACGTTCATTAATGGTTTTATCAAAATGAATGCCTTCCCGGTCGGCCAGCTGTTTCCAGGCATTGTAATGAAATTCATCCGTACTCAGCAGAACGCCGTCCAGATCGAAAATGACCGCCTCGATTTTCCTTCCGGAACCGTCGGACACCGTTC
Organism: Kiritimatiellales bacterium; assembly: GCA_050253185.1. Classification (GTDB taxonomy): domain Bacteria; phylum Verrucomicrobiota; class Kiritimatiellia; order Kiritimatiellales; family Tichowtungiaceae; genus Tichowtungia. The sequence continues at coordinate 10,199 of JBFWJN010000091.1, forward strand.
GTTCAAAAAAACCGGCGAGCGTCGTCGGAATATGGCCGGTTCCGGGCGATTCTCCCAGCCAGACACGCACCGCTTCCCGCTGGGACGCGGGCGTGTTGCTGTAACAGTTGATATAATTCGGGACAAACGGAATCTCGGCCAGTTTGTAGGGATCGCCGAACGAAGTGAACACAACGTTTTTCTTCCCGTGCCAGAATCCGGTCCAGAATACGTCAGCCGTTCCGTTCAGCAGCCGCGTGCTGCCATAGCGTGCTACAATGTGCAGGTTGACAAAGACCGCATCATAGGTGTCAGCAAACGTGTCCGCATTGTCCCATGATGGATTTTTCATGTGATCGACCATGAAGCCGCGCTTACGAAGTTCCTCGTCAACGGTTTCCAGTTCCTGAATATATCCCCGGGTGTCGTTTTCAAAACAGCAGCTGATTGTCAGCACCTTGGATCCGGGCACTAAATCCGTAATCGGAAGTGCTCCGTTGGCGTTCTTAATCACCGTCACGCTGCTTTTTCCGATTTCCTCCGCCCAGCGTTCGAACAGAATTTTATCTTCCTGAGTAACCTCGGGTCGCACATCCTCTTCGAACAGATTCAGCTTCATCTTCAGAGCCAGCACATTCCCGGCTGCAGTGTTCAGGCGTTCTTCCGACAGCAGGCCGCTGCCCAGCGCCTTGAGCATGTGCGGGAAGTCGCGCTCAGGGTCCGCCCACAGCACCATGTCGGATCCGGTTTCAATATTCAGGGGAACCGCTTTGGCAAACGACTCATAGCCGACAAATCCGGCCATCGGAATGGCATCCGAAATCACCACGCCTTTGAATCCCAGCTGGTTTCGAAGCAGGTCGATCTGGATTTTCGACGAGAGCGTAGCCGGGCGCGGACCGCGCCAGTCATACGGATCATCCATCCATGGCAGCGCGAGATGCCCGGCCATCACCGTATACACGCCGGAATCAATCACGGATTTCCAAATGGCGCCAAACGTTTTAAACCACCTTTCTTCGTCATAGGAATTCACAGAAGAACGAATGTGCGTATCCCATTCATCCACTCCGTCGCCTGGAAAGTGCTTGGCGCTCGCAGCCATCAGGTTGTCCTTCTGAACCCCGCGAATAAATGCGTTGGCCAACCGGGTGACATGCCCCGGATGATCTCCGTATGTGCGGGTATGCATCATCGAATTTGCAATATTCAGCGAAAGATCAATGATCGGCCCGAACGTCCAGTGAAGGCCAGCGTTGCGGCCCTCTTTAGCTGTGGCGATTCCGACTTTTTCGGCGAGATCTTCGGAATCCGCCGCGCCGACCGCCATCTGCCACGGGAACAGCGTGCCGCCTTCCAGTCGCGATCCGGCCCCGTTCACCAGATCGGCAGCGCCGATCACCGGCAATCGGCTTACACCGGAAACGGCGTCCATGATCTCCCGGCTTTCCTGCATCGTCCGATATCCGAAAAACACGCCGCCGATCGAGTATTTCTCCACCTTTTCAGCCAGCTCCTGAGCAGATTCCTTCCGGGAATGCATGCAGAACACCTGCCCGATTTTTTCCTCAATCGACATCCCGGCAACCAGTTGATCAATTCGTTTCTGATCATCCTCTGACAACATTGCCTGCATTCTGTTCCATTCCTTCAGCATGCGTTTATATAATATACTGGGCGTACACACCAAACTGGCGACATAAAACGG
>JBFWJN010000092.1:0-11786 GCA_050253185.1 Kiritimatiellales bacterium
GCCCAGTATGTGTACGGAGCGTTCATCGGCACCATGATCGTGTTTCTGCGCTGGAAAGCGGTTTTCGCGGGCGCAGTCGCTTTTGCGATCCTGCTCGGCAACACCCTTTCTCCGACGCTTGAAATGATTTTTAAGGCGCAGAAGAAAAAAGCCGATGCGAAGAAGAAAGGAGCCAAAGCCTGACATGAAGCGGCTCAAGACAATCCTTTTTATGGTGGTGATTGCGGCGATCTACGGCGCGGGCGTCACGGGCCTGCACCTGAGCACCGTCAAGACGGTGGAGCAGAACAACCGGTTTTTTGAACAGAAGGCGCTCGTGGAACTGTTCGGGCTCGGCGATGTGACAACGCTGTCGAAAGACCGGATCCAACAGATCGTTGAAACACAGATCGACCGCAGCGAAACGCTCACCGACCCGCAGACCGGCAAACAGATTCCGCTGCTGAAAGCCTACAGCGACGCCAGACACGACAAACTGCTCGCCTACGGATTTCCCTTCTCCGGCATCGGCTTCTGGGCGCAGATCCAAGGCTACATCGCCGTCGATTCCGACCTGAAAAAGACCGTCGGCCTGAAAGTGATCTCCCAGACGGAAACTCCGGGACTGGGCGGCCGCATTGAAGAACCCTTTTTCGTGAAACCGTTCGCGGACGGACTGGACATCACCCCGCCCGCCGCCGGCGGCAGCTACATTTATATGGGAACCGCCGGAAACAAACCCGAACCGGGAACCCCGCAGTATGGACGCACCTTCGATGCCATCACCGGCGCCACCCAGACCTCGCTGGCAATGAGCCGGATGCTGAACGCATCGGTTGCAGAATTCAGCCGGGCGGCGGCAAACCGGAAAGCAGGAGAATAATCATGGCCTTTAAAGACACACCCGGCGGCAAGGCGCTGATCGGAAATCTCTGGCGCGACAACCCGGTTTTCCGGCAGGTGCTCGGCATCTGCTCCACCCTCGCGGTCACCAACCTGCTCAAAAACACGCTGCTGATGTGCGGCGGGCTGATTTTCGCGACGGCGCTCTCGAACCTGACGATTTCGCTGCTGCGGGCCTACATCCCCAAGCAGGTACGTATGATGGTGCAGGTGCTGATCATCGCGGCCTACGTCATCATCGTCGATATTTTCATTCGGGCGAACTTCCCGGAAATCCATAAGACAATCGGCCCGTACATCGGACTGATCATCACCAACTGCATCATCATGGGCCGCGCCGAGGCGTTTGCCTCGAAAAACCCGGCGTGGCCGTCGCTGCTCGACGGAATCGGCGCGGGCGTCGGCTACAGCCTCGTGCTGGTCGCCATCGCCGTTGTGCGCGAAGCGCTCGGTTTCGGCACGCTGATGGGCATTCCGCTGCCGGCGCGCGATATCTGGTGGTATCAGTGGACGATCATGGTGATGCCGCCCGGCGCGTTCTTCATGCTGGCGCTCGTCGCCTGGTTCGGAAACAGCTTTGTATTGAGTAAAGAGGGAGGCGCGAAATAATGCATCTGCTCGTCATTTTTCTGGCTGCGGCCTTCACGGAAAACATCCTGCTGACCCGCTTTCTCGGCATGTGCTCGTTTCTGGCGATTTCCCGCCAGATGAAAACCAGCGTCGGGCTCGGCTTCGCCGTCGTGTTCGTCACCACATTCACCGCGGCGCTCAACTGGCTGCTGCACACCTACGTGATGGTGCCGCTCCACATCGAGTTCCTTGAATACATCGTCTTCATCGTCGTCATCGCGGCCTTCGTGCAGCTGGTGGAAATGGTCATCGAGCGATTTTCTCCCTCGCTCTATTTCTCGCTCGGCATCTTCCTGCCGCTGATCACGGTGAACTGCGCCATTCTCGGGGTCTCACTGTTCATGCTCAACAAGCAGGACTTCGGGTTCTGGGAATCGCTCATTTTCGGGTTCGGGAGCGGAATCGGCTGGCTGCTGGCCATCGTGCTGATGGCGGGAATCCGCGAGCAGATCAAGGAAGACAAGATCCCGGCCGGCCTGCGCGGGTCAGGAATCACCCTGATCATCACCGGCATCATCGCCCTCGCCTTTATCGCCTTCAGCGGAATGATTAAATAAGGATTGCTTGTATGACGTTCTGGATTGCAGTTGGAAGTTTGTGCGCCATATGCGGAATACTGGCCGTGCTGCTGGTTATCGCCGACAAATACCTCAATAACTACGGCATCTGCAAACTCATCATCAACAAAGGATCGAAAGAAGCGGAGGTCGAAGGCGGCAGCACGTTGCTCAGCTCGCTCAACAGCGCCGGGCTCTTCATTCCTTCGGCCTGCGGCGGTCAGGGAAGCTGCGGGCTCTGCAAAGTCAAGGTGCACGCCGGCGCACCGCCGATCCTGCCGACCGAAGAGCCGCACCTCTCCAAGGAAGAGCGCGAAAGCGATGTTCGCCTCTGCTGCCAGCTCAAGGTGCACGGCGACATGGACCTCGAAATTCCCGAAGAGCTCTTCAACATCCGCGAATACGAAGGCACTGTTGAATCACTCACCGACCTGAACCACGACATCAAACTGCTGCGCATCGCGCTGCCGGAAGGCGAAGAAATCAGCCTGATTCCCGGCCAGTACATCCAGATCGAAACCCCGGCCTACAAAAAGACCCCGGAGCCGGTCTACCGCGCCTACTCCATCGCCTCCGACCCGCGCGACAAAACGCACGTCGAGTTCTGCATCCGCCTTGTGCCCGACGGCATCTGCACAACCTATATTTTCGAGCACATGAACGCCGGCGACAAAATCCGCTTCAACGGACCCTACGGCGACTTCCGGCTCACGGACACCGAGAAAGACATGGTCTTCATTGCAGGCGGCTCCGGCATGGCGCCCTTCCTCAGCATGCTCGCCCACATGCGCAACGAAAATATCCAGCGCAAAGTTACCTACTTCTTCGGCGCGCGCGCCAAACGCGACCTCATTTGTCTCGACCGAATGGCCGAATTCGAGAAAGACCTGCCCAACTTTAAGTTCGTCCCCTGCCTCAGCGAACCGCTTCCCGAAGACAACTGGAACGGCGAGACCGGCCTCGTTACCGACGTCATGAAACGCCACTGTCCCGACCTCACGCAGATGGAAGCCTATCTCTGCGGATCGCCCGGCATGATCGACGCCTCCATCGCCGCGCTCACCGGCAACGGAATGCCCGAAACCAACATCGCCTACGACAAATTCTAAACGGAGACCTGCCATGAAACAGAATCCCGCCGAACAGAGCATCCGCGAACGCCTCGAACCCGGCCACATCTCCGTCGAAGGATTCCTCGGAACCGATGACCGCCCCCTCGCCGATATCATCGCCGCCGACACCGGCGAAATCGAAGCCGCCGGACTCACCGTCGAAGAAGTCGGAAAATTTCTGGAAGAACTCCACGCCGTGGCCGACGCCGGGTGGGAAGGCCGTGTTCCGGCCTTCGATGGCAAAGTCACGGTCCGCTCGGACGAAACGCTTGGGCAGATCCCCTGCCCGTTCGCCTGCGGCGCGCACTGCCACAAAGCCGTCGTCGCCGTCAAAGATGCCGAAGGCAGCGACCTGCTGCGTTTTACCCCGCTCGACGCGCACCTCATCCGTGCCCACGGATTCTTTCAGGGAAAAGGATCACTGCACCGCATCGAACCCAAAGCCGTCGTGGATCTCTACCGTTTCTGCAACGGCTGAGTTTTCCAAACATTGGAAAATGAAAAGGCCCGGTCATCGACCGGGCCTCGTTCATTTAAGTGATGATCGTTTATTCTTTCGCGGCGAGTTCCTTTGCATAAGCCGCCATCTGGTCTTTCAGTTTGCCGAGCGATGAGGTGACCTGACTGATATTCTCCTTAAGTGCATTGGCCTTTTCGCCCGCCATTTCTGTCAGCGGAATGTCCTTAATTTTATTCTTAATGGAATCAAGCTCTTTGGTTTTATCGGCGATCACGGCCTGATATTTATCCACCATTTTCTGGAGCTCGACCTGCCCCATCTGTGCCGCTTCCGCTGCGATCTGGTCAATCGGCTTATCTTCGTCAATGCCGCTCCCGCTACAACCGGTCAGCATTGCAACGATCATCAATCCGGCAAGCAGTTCCTGAATCCTCATCGGCCCCTCCTTGTTGTTGCGGCAGGCACCCTGTGCGCCCGGCCTATGCAGGGCATCTTAAACAAATTACAACAAACCGCAATGTAAAAACTGAGCCCGCTCGTCAGGTTTCCGACAGGCAAAAAGAACCCCGTTTTTCCAACCATTGGAAAAACGGGGCGCAGGAGTTTCCAGGCGTTGGAAACTATTCCTCTTCGGCCTGTTTGTCTTTCTGTGCGGCGGCGATCACTTTCTGTGCGATGTTGCCTGCGACCTGCTCGTAGCGGGCGAAGTCGAGCTCGAAGGAGCCGCGGCCACCTGTCACCGAGCGCAGCTCGGAGCAGAAGCGGAAGGTTTCGACCTGCGGCACTTCGGCGGTGATAACCTGAAGCCCTTCTTCGACGCCCATACCGAGAATGCGGCCGCGCTTGGTGTTGAGAATTCCGGTGATATCGCCCATATACTCATCGGGCACGATGACTTTCATCGTCATGATCGGTTCGAGAAGAACCGGCCGCGCTTTTTCGATGGCTTCGTGCAGTGCGCGGGATCCGGCAATCTTGAAGGCGACTTCGGAGGAGTCCACATCGTGGTAGGAACCGTCGTAGAGTTCCACTTTGAGGTTGATCACTTCGGCGCCGACCAGTGGACCTTTGGCCATGCCTTCAAGGAACCCTTTTTGACAGGCCGGGATAAAGTTGCCGGGAATGGCGCCGCCGACAATCTTGTTTCCGAACCATTCTTCGTCGGACGGATCGCGCGGGAAGACGCGCACGTAGCACTCGCCGTACTGACCGCGGCCGCCGGATTGCTTTTTGTGTTTATAGTGACCGTCGCCATTCGCCGTGATGGTTTCCTTGTAGGCGACTTTCGGCGTGTGATGGACAATATCCACTTTGCTGCGATGCTTGATGTGTTCGAGCGTGACGTCGAGGTGCATGTCGCCCATGCCCCAGAGGATGGTTTCGTGGGTTTCGGTGTTGCGCTCGACGCGGATCGAGGGATCTTCCTCGGCAGCGCGGTGCAGCGCGGTGCCGATCTTGTCTTCGTCGCCCTTGGTTTTCGGCTCGACCGCATAGGCTGTGACCGGATTCGGAAAGACGATCGGCTGGAAGGTGATCGGATCGGACGGTGCGCAGAGCGTATCGTTCAGGAAGGTGTTTTTGAGTTTCACCAGTGCAACAATATCCCCGGCCTTGGCCTCGAAACAGTCGGTCTGCTTTTTACCGTTGACGAACAGGATGGAGCCGATGCGCTCTTTTTCGCCTTTGACGGTATTGAGCACCTCTGTGTTGGGTTTCAGCGTTCCGCGATAGACGCGAATGAAGGTGAGCTGCCCGGTGAAGGGATCGTTGACGGAGCGCCAGACGAGTCCGGCAAACGGCTGGTCTTCGCCGGTGGAAACTTCGTGGCCGTCGGCGCAGGTCACCGGATAGTCTTCCGGCGACGGGAAGAGGCGGCTGATGGAGTCCATGGTCTCCTTCACGCCGATGCGCGTTTTGGCGGAGCAGGCGAAAACCGGGATTAGGTGGGCTTCGTGGACCGACTTGCGCAGCCCGTTGGAGAATTCATCGGCGGTGAGTTGCTCGCCGGCAAAATATTTTTCCATCAGTGAATCATCGGTTTCGGCGGCGAGTTCGATGAGGTGGTCGCGGATCGCTTTAACCGTATCGGCCAGGTCGGCGGGAATCGCATCGGCGGGCGTATTGAGAATATCGACTTCGGCCTTGCCGTCGGTTGTCGGAAGAACGACCGGCACACAGCGGGTCTCTCCCCACAGTCCCCTGATTGCGGCAAGCGATTTGTTGAAATCCGCCTCCGGTTTGTCGAGGCCGGTGATGACGATGCCCCGAGGCAGGTTGCGCTTTTCGCAGACGCGCCATGCGCGGCTGGTTCCGACCTGCACACCGGACACCGCGTCAACAACCATCAGTGCGGCGTCGGTGATGGCGGCCGCGGCGGTGAGCTGGCCGATAAAGTCGGCGTAGCCGGGCGTGTCGAGCATGACGAAGCGGCGCTGTTTGCCGCTGGCGGCCGTATAGACGCCGTCGAAGGGCTTCGCCCAGATGGAGATTTCGTGCTCCTGCTCTTCCGGCGTCCAGTCGGCCATGCTGCTCTTGTCGTCCACGGAACCGATGCGGTCATTCGTTCCCAGGATGTTGAGCATCACGTCGAGCAGCGACGTTTTCCCGCTGCCTGTGTGGCCCATCAATGCAAAATTGCGTACACCCGAGATCGGAATACCCTTCATCGCAACTCTCCTTGGATTAGTTTTTTCGGATCAGTCCCGCGCGGCGCAGTATGCGCGGCACGAGGTTGCCAAGATACCTGTCAAAAAGAAGTCCGGCAACTTTTTTCCAATGTCTGGAAAAACCAAACCGTTTCGCCCCGGCGCGCCCAATCCCCGGAACCGCTGACGCGGCTTGACTGACGCGACTTCTCACCCATAATACACCGATTGTTTCAAAACGGATCCCGACATGATTAAAGTACAGAACCTGACCAAACAGTTTCCGGGACATACCGCCGTGAACGACATCTCCTTCGAGGTGAAACGCGGCGAAATTGTCGGCTTCCTCGGCCCGAACGGGGCGGGAAAAACCACGACGATGCGTATGCTGACCGGCTTCCTGCACCCAACGCGCGGCGCGGTGGAAATCGCCGGCTGCGACGTGTTCGAAGACCCGGTCGAGGCGCGCCGGCACATCGGCTACATGCCGGAAAGCTGCCCGCTCTATACCGAAATGCGCGTCGATGAATATCTGACGTTCCGCGCGAAGATCAAGGGCGTTCCGCGCAAGGTGCTTCGCGAGCGGCGCGACACGGTCAAGGAACAGTGCGGCCTCACGCAGGTCGGCCGCCGCATTATCGGCCATCTTTCCAAGGGTTACCGCCAGCGCGTCGGACTCGCCGACAGCCTGATCCACGACCCCGACCTGCTGATTCTTGACGAGCCGACCGCCGGGCTCGACCCCGGCCAGATCCGTGAAGTGCGCGAGCTGATCCGTCAGCTCGCCGAACGCCACACGCTGCTGCTTTCCACCCACATCCTGCCGGAGGTCGAGATGACCTGCCCGCGGATTCTGATTATCAACAAGGGAAAAGTCGTCGCCTCCGACTCGCCGGAAAGCCTGCAGAAGCGGCTCGCGGGCGACGTGCTGATCAGTGCGGAGATGCCCGGCGATCCCGGCGCGATTGAAACCGTGCTCCGGGACAGTGGCATCGCCAATGTCATCGCGCACGAGCTGCTCGAGGACGGCTGGAACCGGTTCCGAATCGATTCGTCATCGCCGGACGTCCGCACGCGGGTTTTTGACTGTGCGGTTTCCAATGGCTGGAAACTTCGCGAGCTGCACCTGGAAAGCCGCTCCCTGGAAGACCTGTTTGTTGCCATCACCCGCGGGGATACCGCAGCGGAGACTAAACAATGAGAACGTTCTGCGCACTCTGCCGCCGCGAACTGGCGGCGCTGTTCCTCTCACCGATCGCCTATGTGATGCTGATGTTTTTCCTGCTGGTGACCGGCTGCGGATTCTACTGGCTGGTTAAGGAAAATCTGGAAGTGATGCGCGCCGTCCAGGGGCTGATGGTGGTGATCTGGGCCTGCATGCTGATCGTGCTGCCGATCCTCACAATGCGCACCTTTGCCGAGGAGCGGAAGAACGGAACGTTTGAATCGATGATGACTGCGCCGGTTCACGATTCCACGGTTGTCCTGGCGAAGTTCTTCGGCGTCTGGGGCTTCTTCATGCTGATGTGCGTGCCGACACTGCTCTACCTTGTCATTGTCCGGTTTCTGGCGCCGGGTGCGGAGCAGCTGATCGACCCGGGGCCGATCGCGGCAGGGTACCTGACCGTCGGACTGATCGCGGCGGCATTCATCGCGATGGGCATGCTGGCCTCTGCGCTGACTTCCAATCAGATCATTGCAGCCATCTCGACGTTTTCAATTATGTGCATTCTCTTTTTCGGCGGCCTCTTTGAGCCGCACCTTTCGAAAAATCCGATGGTGCGGGACGTGGGCGGATACCTTTCGTCCGCCCTGCACCTGATGGAGGCCGGGCGCGGCGTATTCGACTCGCGCACCCTGGTGCTCTACATCAGCGCGGCTGCCTTTTTCCTGTTTGCAACCGTGAAGGCCGTGGAAACCCGACGATAGGAATGGAATGCTGAAACGGCTGGAAGTTTGAATTATGAAAATCCGTAAACACCGACTGCTCACCGGACTCAATACCGTCGCTGCACTGCTGCTGGCCGCAGCAATTACCCTGATGGTGAACTATCTTTCGTTCCGCCATTATCACCGCGAAGACATCAGCTCCACCCGGCTTTATAATCTCTCCTCGAAAACCGTAAGCCTGCTCGACAGCCTGACCAAACCGGTGGACATCACCATTTCCTTCCAGCAGGGAAACGTCCTGTTCGAAGACGTTCACAATCTGCTGCGCGAATATCAGTTCGGAAGTGAGCTCCTGAACATCCACCGTGTCGATCCGGACCGGGACATTGCGGCAACCGAAGAACTGAAGAGCAAATATGATGTCGCTGAACCCAACGTTGTGATTTTTGACTGCGAAGGACGGACCAAATATGTGCGGGTCAACGATATTGCGACCATTGATGCGTCCAGCGGAATCGAACGCGTCACCTCCTTCAAGGGCGAACAGGCCTTCTCGTCCGCCATTCAGGCCGTTGTCCAGGAAACGGTTCCGGTCGTTTATTTCCTGACCGGCCACGGGGAACGGGACATTAACGATTTCGACCGGCGCACCGGATTCTCCCGCGCCGGGCAGCTGGTGGAACGCGACAACATCGAAGTCAAACCGCTGCTGCTCAGCCAGGCCAAACAGATTCCGGCCGACTGCGCGGCCCTGATTATTGCAGGCGCTTCGCAGAGCATGTCCCGCACCGAAGCCGATATCATTGCAAACTGGCTGCATCGCAGCGGAAGACTGCTGGTACTGACCGACGCCGGACAAACCTCGGGGCTGGAGCCGGTGCTTCAGGAGTGGGGGGTTCTGCTGCGCAATGATGTCGTGTTTGATCCCGACTACAGCCTGCAGGGACAAGATGTCTATGTAGCGGCCTATGGCAAGCATCCCATCACCGAAAAACTGAGCAACATCGCCTCCGTTTTTTACCGGCCGCGATCCGTCGAACCGGATTATTCACAGCCCAGCGCAGAAGACCGCCCCCAGGTGACGCCGCTGGCCCTGTCCTCCAAAAGCAGCTGGTCGGAAACCCAGCTCGGGCAGATCCCCGCCCAATACGACAAAGGAACCGATGATCGGCGCGGTCCCGTATCCATGGCCGTAGCGGTCGAAAAAGGCGGAGCCGCCGGACTGCTCGACATGCAGATCCGCCCGACCCGCATCGTTGTTTTCGGCGATTCCGACTTCATTTCCAACGGCGTCACCACAGGAGCCAACGAGAGTTTTTTCATGAGTTCACTGAACTGGCTGATCGATCGCGAACAGCTGATGGCAATTGCTCCGCGCCAGATCAACGATATCCGCCTGAAACTGACCCGAAACAAACTGCGCACGCTCTTCTGGAGCACAGTGGGCATCATTCCCGGGATGGCGGCCCTGTTCGGCACGGCACTCTGGCTCCGCAGAAAAAAATAATTCAGGAATCCTGTTCCTTATGAAGCATAAATTCACCATCTGGATGCTGTTGATCGGCGCGCTTCTTCTCGGCGCATTCATTCTGTTTTTTGAACGGGACAGCGAAACCTCCCGCCAGCAGGAGCTGCGCAGCCGCACGGTGTTCTCGGCCTACCCGGACAGCATTGAGCAGTTCCTGCTCGAGAGGAACGGAGTGCAGATTGAGTGCACCCGCTCCGGAGGAACCTGGCGGATGACCCGGCCGGTGGACGCACCGGTTGATTCCGGTATTGTTGAAAAAATGATTGCCGGCATGGCGCGTGTCGAACGCGGAGAACTGATTTCGGCGGAAACGCTGCAGGCGCGCGGACTGACCCCGGCCGATTACGGCTTTGATGCCCCGCGGGCGAAAATCACGTTCAAAAACAACCGGGGCACATTCACCTGGCTGATCGGCCGCGACGCGCCGCTGGGCGATGCGCTGTATGTGAAATCCAACAGCAGCGACGACATCATTTCCGCCCCGAAAACGCTGTTGAACCTGATTCCGGAAGACCCCGCATGGATCCGCGACCGCGTTCTCTTCGCCGGAGAAACACCCACAGTGCGCGGACTTGACATGACCCGTCCGTCCGGCCCCATCCAGCTCCGGCTGACCGAGGACAGCGGCTGGCAGATCCAGCAGCCGGTCACCGGCCGGGCCAACCTGCAGGCCATGCATACGTTCATTGATAAAATCCTCTCCGGACGGGTCGTTCAGTTCATCTCTGATGAAAAAACGGATTTGGCCGCCTACGGCCTTGATAAGCCGGATATCGAAGTCACGCTGTTCATGCAGAACGAAAGCACCCAGACCGTACGAGTCGGGAAACCGCTTCCCGACCATCCGGACCAACGCTATGCCAAACGGATTGAAAGCGACTCGGTGTTCACCGTCCCCTCGACTTGGACTGACGAACTGGAACATCCGCTCGACAGCCTGCGCAGCCGCACACTGACCGACCTGCCGGTGAATCGGATCTCCGCAGTCCACCTGACGCGAGGAGACCGGCAGATCGAACTGACAAAAACGAACAAGGCCTGGCAGGTGGTTCGTCCGGTACGATGGCCGGCTGACCCGGGGCGGGTGAATGACCTGCTTAACACACTGGCCGGCGCGTCGATTGACACCTTTATTGATGCGCCGACGGAAGAGCAGTCTGCACGAATGAAGTCCGCCCTGTGGGAAGCGGTTCTGAGCAGCGGCGAAAAATCGTGCACACTAAAAGTCAGTGCACCGGGAACCAACGATCTGCGGCTGGCGGAATACAGCGGAGAGAGCTCCCTCTACGCAATCGGCGCGGGAACGGTTCGAGAATCCTTTGCCGATCCGCTTTTCTACCGCAGTCCACTGGTGCTGGAAGTCGACCCGGCGGCCATTGAACAGATCACGGTGCAGTCCGGAGAAACAGAGGAAACGGTACGCAAATCCGACACCGGCAGCTTCGTCAGCGAGCCGTCCGGCGGCGACGTATCGGCCGGAGCGCTGACCGACCTAATGTGGGCGCTCAACGATCTGAAGGCCTCACGCTATGTGGCATTCAGCCCCGAATCGCTCCAGCCGTACGGGCTGGACACCGTCACCGCGAAACTGTCGGTTACGCTCGAGGGCACCAACGCGCTTGGGCACGTCCTGCTGCTCGGCAATCCGACCGATGGCGGCCGCTTTGCCATGCTGCAGGGGCAGGATGTCATTTTTGTACTCCCCGAAAAAACGGTGCAGACTCTGACGAAAAAACTGACTGTCGAGGTAACGGAACCCAACTGATGACCGGCAAAAAGCAGCGCCCCGCCCTGCGCGGCCGCACAGTGCGGCACCTGCTCCGCATTGCGGGGTTTACTGTGTCACTATCCATCCTGCTGATCCTTTTCTCCCTGCTGGTCATCGGGCTTCCGGATGCCGTCACCCGGACAGTCAGCGAACACTTTCTGAGCCACGGCATTCCGATTCGGTTCGATTCCATCCGCCTTTCAACACACCATGGCTGGGTGCTGCGGAACGCCCGGATCTACAGCACCGATCCGGACGATCTCAAGCCGCTGTTCGAATGCCGCAAGCTCTACCTGCTGGCATGGCCGAAAGAC
>JBFWJN010000093.1:0-11748 GCA_050253185.1 Kiritimatiellales bacterium
AAATCCATCGCCAGCAACAGGAACAGGTCGACCGCGCACACGCCGACCGCAAACGGATTGTACATCTCGGCAAAAAACACACGGATCGTCCCGCCGTTGACCAGTTTCACCCCATCAGACAGCCGTCCCTGCTTGCGAAGCTCATCCAGCGAGCGGGAAATCGTACGGGCATTGCGCCCGCGCTCGCTCAGCTCCCGTTTAAACTGATCAATCTCCTCCAGCACCTTAAGCGGAATAATGACATTATTTTCCTTAAAATGACGGTAGGCGGAGGGATCGTGAATGAGGACGTTGGTATCCAGAATAAAACTTTGCATGGCCTCAATATAGAGGGGTCGCGCGCCGTAAAGAAAGCCCATTTTCCAGACCTTGGAAAAAAAATTTCCAAGCATTGGAAACCCGATTAATCCGGACAATTCACTCGGGTTTTTCGAACCGCATCCTGCACCACCAGCCCGGCCAGATAGAACCCGAACGACCCGGTCATATGCACCATCGAACCGTTCACCTGCGCCTTCGTATCGCTCCACGCGTCTCCCTCGCCGTCCGACGGAAAAACCCCGACAGGCGGCAGCGTTTCACGTGAATACACACAGAGGCAATCGCCCGTCACGCCGCGATGCCGCAGCCGCTTACGAACGAAGCGCGCCAGCCGGCAGCCGTGCGTCTTCCAGATCGAGTCGACATGAATCGACGTCGGGTCCAGCTTCGCCGCCGCGCCCATTGCCGAAAACAGCGTCACGCCCGCCTCCATCGCCGAGGCAATCAGGTCGACCTTGTGCGATAGGCTGTCGATCGCATCGATCACATAGTCATACGACGCCAAATCAAACGACCCGCGGGTATCCTGGTTATACACCGTCTGCAGCGCATTCACCTGCGCGTCCGGACAGATTTCCAGCAGCCGTTCCTTCAGCGCCTCGACCTTCACCCGGCCGATATTCTGCGACGTCGCCTGGAGCTGGCGGTTGATGTTCGTCTCGCAGATTACATCGTTATCCACAATCGTCAGCGTCCCGACGCCGGAACGGACCAGCGCCTCGGCGCACCAGCTGCCGACGCCGCCGATCCCGAACAGAATCACGCGCGCGGCGCGCAGCCGCTGCAGCGCCGCGCCGCCGATCAGCCGTTCCGTCCGGTTAAACGCATTAGACATTCGCCCGCCCCCGCAGCTCGGTGGAGGAAACATCTTCCCGAAATTTTTCTTCAGGAACCGCTTCGAACAGCGATTCGAATCCCGGCGGCAGCTTCAGGTCTTCCAGGCATTGGAAAACGCTGTGATGCAACCGCCCGGCGACGAGGAGTTTGGTTTCCAAGGTTTGGAAAAGTTCCCATTCACCGGGCTGCGCGTAGTCGATCAGCCGGACTGCCGTGTCGTGGCCGAGCACGAAAGTCGTTTTTGGAAACAGCTTTGCCTTCTGCGTAAAGCGCGGCGTCTGCGTCAGCGCCACCGGAATGTCGCGGATGGCCGCGACGCGGCGAAGGCATTCGTCTTCGGGCGTTTCCGGCTTGTCGACATTGGTGCAGGAAAGCTCGAAAACGCCGTGCAATCCGGTCATTTCCTCCACGGCCTTCAGCAGCTTCAAATGACCGTGATGCACGGGATTGAAGGAGCCGGGAAAAATCAGGCTCCGCTCGGCACCGACCGCCTGCGCAATCAGCTCCAGCAGCCGGTCGCTGAGCAGTGCTTCCTGTTCGGCGCGGGACGATTTCGACAGATAGAGTGCGAACAGTTTTTCCGTTTCAGCGGTTTTGATTGCGATGAATGCGCGGTCGTCGCCGCGCCGCTCGCGATCGGTCTGCAGCGCCGCCGTGCACGAAATTCCAATGCCTGGAACTTTTTCGTCCGGTTTTTCCAAGGTTTGAAAAAAGGCGGCACGCGCCATTCGCAGGGCCGTATCCGGAGAAACAGAGTGCCCGGCCGGTTTGCCGAGAAAGCGTTCGAGCGCTTCCGGCGAGTAGGGAATATGCGCATCGCGGACGAAGCGCGAGGCGCCGGGCGTGGAGAGCAGTGCATGGATCGCGCCCGATCCGCCGCCGGTGAAGACGATCGCCGCCCGGCGGCCGGAGTCAAAGATGCGCGCTATGCATTCGGCATTCACTCAATCACGGAAACTTCGGTGATTGTAATGGTTTCTTTCGGAACATCGCCCGGGCGGGTCGGCACGTCCTTGATGGCGTCAACGACGTCCATGCCGTCGATAACTTTGCCGAAAACACAGTAGCCCCAGCCCTGCATGGTCGGGGCTTTGAAGTCGAGGAACCCGTTGTCGACGACGTTGATGAAAAACTGGGCACCGGCGCTGTGCGGATCGGAGGTGCGGGCCATCGCGATGGTGCCGCGCAGGTTTTTGAGCCCGTTGTTGGCTTCGTTTTCGACGGTGTAAGGCGCATTTTTCTGGGCCATGTCGGCGGTGTGCCCGCCGCCCTGAATCATGAAGCCATTGATGACGCGGTGAAAAATCGTGTCTGTGTAGTGGCCGCTTTCCACATATTTCAGAAAGTTTTCGACGGTTTTGGGAGCTTTCTCGTTGTCGAGTTCGAGCTTGATGTCGCCTTTGGTGGTTTTCATCAGAATCATGGTTTTTTCTCCTGCCTGAAGGTTGAAGATGCCCGGCAGCAGCAGTGCTGCCAGAACGGTTGCCGAGATGATGTTCCGGTATTTCATGCGCAAAAACCTATTGGTGTTTCGGGCGGTTGTCTATAAAGTTTCGCGTCTATTTATAAGGAGAACCAACGTGGAAAAAAGCGCTTCGGCCATTTTACTGATTTCCTGTCCCGACCGGCAGGGCATTGTCTGCGCCGTGACCGATTTTCTGATGCGCCATGACGGCAACATCGTCGAGCTGGAGCAGCACACCGACAGCGAGGAAAAGGTGTTTTTCATGCGGGTCGAATGGGAGCTCGAAGGCTTTGCCCTGCCCCGCGACCAGATCAGCGAGAAGTTCAGCCTGATTGCCGCACGCTTCGAGATGAAGTATCAGCTGCATTTCTCCGACTACGTCCCGCGCGTGGCGATTTTCGTTTCGAAGTTTTCGCACTGCCTGTTCGACCTGCTGGCCCGCTGGAAGTCCGGCGACCTGAAGGCGGAGATTCCACTGATCATCAGCAACCATCCCGACCTCGAACCGGTGGCAAAGATGTACGGCGTCGATTTCCACTGCCTGCCGATTCATAAAGACAATAAGGCGGAGCAGGAGGAAAAACAGCAGGAGCTTCTCAAAGAGTACAGCATCGACCTGATTGTGCTGGCGCGCTACATGCAGGTGCTTTCGAACCGTTTCTGCCGCGACTATCCGAACCGGATCATCAATATCCACCACTCTTTCCTGCCCGCGTTCGTCGGCGCAAAGCCGTACCATTCCGCGCACCAGCGCGGCGTGAAGATCGTCGGCGCCACCAGCCATTATGTGACGAGCGACCTCGATGAAGGACCGATTATCGACCAGGAAGTGATGCGGGTTTCGCACCGTGATTCGGTGGACAACCTCGTTCGCAAAGGCCGCGACCTGGAAAAACTGGTGCTGGCGCGCGCCGTCTGGGCACACCTGCACAACAAGGTGCTGGCCTATAAGAACCGAACGGTGGTTTTCAACTGATATGGTGAAGAAAAAACAGCTTCGGCGCCGTCCGTTCGAGACGGCGGCTTTTCGTGTCGGACTGTTCCTGATTCCGCGGCTGCCCCGCTGTGCCGTGCTGGGACTGGCGCAGCTCGGCGGACGACTGGGCTACCGGCTCGACCGTACCGGACGCCGAATCGGAGAAGCCAATCTGAACATTGCGTTCGGCGATTCAAAAACCGCCCGAGAAAAGAAACGGATCCTAAAAACCGCCTATATCACGATGGCCCGCACTTTCCTGGACGTAATCTGGTTCGGCACAAACTCTGCGAAGCGACTCGCTGAATATGTCGAGGCCGACCGTTCAATCGAACCGCTGTTCTGCAGTAAAAATCAGATCTGCATCACTGCGCATTTCGGCAGCTGGGAAGTGATCGGCCAGATGATGGCGCAGCGCGGATTCTCGCTGCACAGCATTGCCATGCCGGTGAAGAATCCCGAAGTGGACCGCCTGCTGATTCGACGCCGCGAAGTGACCGGACAGAAGATTGTCCCGCTGAAAGGCGCGCTGAAAACCCTGCTGGGTGTCCTGCGCAGCGGCGGAAAAGCCGCCTTTCTGGTCGATCAGAACACGCCTGAGGAGCGGGGCGGTATCTGGGCGGATTATTTCGGCCTGCCGGTTCCCGTCACGCCCGCTCCCGCCTCGCTGGCGGCCAAAACCGGCAGTGAAATCTTTATTGGATTCTGTGCGCCGCAGCCCCGCGGACATTACAGGGTGTATATAACACAGGCGCTCCCGGTTCCGGAGAATTCGGACAGGAAAACCGTGCAGACGCTGACCCAGCAGACGCTGATGGCGATCGAGCGCGAAGTGCGCATGCATCCGGAGCACTGGCTCTGGATGTATAAGCGCTGGAAGACAATCCGGGACCCGAAAGACGCCACACGCTACCCGTTCTATGCGGACCGTCGCTAAAGGCGCGTGCCGGAAGGAATAACGGTTCCTTTCGGAATCACAATCACGCCGTCGCGAACCAGATAGAGCGGCGTCTGCTCGCCGTCGGGCTTGCCGTCCGGCGAAATGTACACGCTGTCGCCGATGCGGACATTCTTGTCGATGATCGCATTCTTGATGTAGCAGTCGCGGCCGATGCCGAGGTTGGTATGCCCGTTGTTCGGCTTGCGGTCATTCTCGTAGAAATCCGCCCCCATGATCACGGAATGCTCAATCACCGAACCTTCGCCGATCACCGCGCGCAGCCCGACCACCGAATGCAGAATGCGGTGCCCGGAAACAATGCAGCCTTCCGCCAGCAGGCAGCGGTTGAGGTCGCAGCAGTTGATCTTAGAGGGCGGCAGATAGCGCATGTGCGTATAAATCGGCGCGTCATCATCATAAAACGTGAACTCGGGAATGAGGTCGGTCAGCGCCAGGTTGGCATCGTGAAACATGCCGATGGTTCCGATGTCTTTCCAGTAGCCTTCAAAAATATGGCTGTAGACCTTGGTTTCGTGGATGGCCGTCGGAATGATGTTTTTTCCAAAGTCCGGATGGTCGTTGCCGCAAATGAGATCGGCCAGCACCTTGGCATTGAACACATAAATCCCCATGCTCGCGAGGTAGAGTTCTTCGTCATACATCGGCGCGCGCAGGGCGTCCAGCTGCGGCGTATCGCCGGGCTTTTCGGAAAACTCAATGATCTGGTTTTTCTGGTCCACATGCATGATGCCCAGAGAACCGGCTTCTTTGCGCGGAACCGGCTTGGTGCAGATGGTCACGTCGGCGCCGCGCTCCAGATGCTCGTCAATCACCTGGGCAAAATCCATGCGGTACAGCTGATCGCCGGAAAGAATCACCACGATATCCGGGCTGTTGTGCATGAAGTGGCGCATGGATTGCCGAACCGCATCGGCCGTTCCCTGGAACCATCCGTTGGAGGTCGGCGTCTGTTCCGCAGCCAGCATGCGGACATAGCCCTGCGAAAACTGGTCGAAGTTATAGGTGGATTGGATGTGGCGGTGAAGGGAAACGCTGTTGAACTGAGTAAGCAGATAGATGGATCGGATCCCGCTGTTGATGCAGTTGCTGATTGGAATATCCACCAGCCGGTATTTCCCTGCGATCGGCACGGCTGGTTTTGCCCGGTCCTGAGTAAGGGGTTGAAGACGTGTTCCCGCTCCGCCACCGAGAATCAGACCGACTGTTTTGACACCCATTTTCAGCTCCTTATTCCTGATGTAACCGCCCAACCACTCTTTTATAATGTTCGTAAAGTGTCTTTCACAGAACAAAATACAATGTCATGAAATTAATCGTCGATTTCAATTGGACAATCGGGAAGCGCCTGCAGGAAAAGGCGGCCGTACCACTTCCCGGTTACGCGCGGGTCAAGAATCACCACGGTTCCTTCGTCGCTCGCCGTGCGAATCAGCCGTCCGATCCCCTGGCGGAATTTGATCACGGCCGACGGCAGTGAATAGTCGCGGAACGCGTCGCCTCCCGCCGCCTTAATGGCCTCCATACGCGCCTGCACCAGCGGCTGATCCGGGACGGCGAACGGCAGGCGAACCAGAATCACATTGCTCAGGGCGTCGCCGCGCACGTCCACGCCCATCCAGAACCGGTCGAGGCCGAACAGCACGGCCGCCCCGTGCTCACGGAACCGCCTGAGCATCGTCTGCGGCGGAAGCCCGGCACCCTGTACAAACAGGCCATATCCCTGCTCCTCCAGAAATTCATGCAGCCGCTCCGCCACGCGCCGCATCAGCTGGGCATTGGTAAACAGCACAAACGCCCGTCCGCCGCTCTGCGCAATATAGCACGGAAGCGCCTGAATCACCGCCTCCTCAAACGCCTTTGCCTCCGACGGATCCGGCATCGACGAAGAAATCTTCACCCGCATCTGCCGGGTATAATCAAACGGCGATCCCACCTGCAGCTCGTCGCAGAATTCCGCTCCGATCCGTCCGCGGAACCACGCCAGGCTGCCGCCGACGGCCAGTGTCGCGCTGGTCATCACCACCGACGGCAGTTCGTCAAACAGCATTTCCTTCAGCAGATTCGCCACATCGACCGGTGCCGAATAGAGCACCGTCTGCTTACGGCTCCGGCCTTCCAGACCGGCCCAGTACACGTGTCCGGCCGCGCTCTGTTTCAGAAACGTCGTCAGCATCTCCTGGAAAAACCGGCCCTTCGTGCGGGCCGACTGCAGCTCCGCCTTCAGCTCATCGTTTTCCATATCGCGGATCAGCACGCCGAAATGTACGTCAAGCTCCGCCAGCCGCTCGGCCAGCGACGTTTCAACCGCGGGCGGCTGGCGAAGTCGCACCGTGCTGTTTTCGTCCGACAACCTGCACGTTTTGCGCATCGCCTTGAAAAACCGGTCGCTTTCCTCCCAGATGCGATTGGTCAGGTCGCCGCCCCGTCCATCGCGCAGAACCGCAAACAGGCCCTTGCGGTTATCCTGCGTAAACAGCCGCCGCAGCCAGTGCTCCACCGCGTAGCGCGACAGCCGGATGCCCAGATGCTCCGCCGCGACATTCTCCATCTGGTGCGCCTCATCGAACACGGCCAGCCCGTAGTCCGGCAGGAATGCGCCGCCCTCGGCACGAACCGCCAGCTCCGAAAAAAACAGATGATGATTCAGCACCAGCAGATTCGCGTCGTTCAGCCCGGCGCGCGCCTTCATCACAAAACAGCGGTCATAGTCCGGGCACTTTTTGCCGAGACAGTTGCCGTGCTCCACACAGACCGCGCTCCAGACATCGGCCGACGGCTGCGGTTCGAGTTCCTGGCGGCTGCCCTCTTTCGCATGGTCGGCCCACGCGCGGATCATATCGAGTTCGACCTCTTTCGAGCTGTCGAACAGGTCCCCGCCCATCTGCCGGGCCCGCGCCAGCCGGCGCAGGCAGAGATAGTTCGAACGTCCCTTCACCAGCCGCGCCTTGAAGTCGATGCCGAGCGCCTTCTGCAGGAAAGGAATATCCTTTTCAATCAGCTGCTCCTGAAGCGTAATCGTATAGGTCGCCACTACGGCGCGCACGTTCTGCTCCAGCGCGTTGAGAATCAGCGGAACCAGATAGGCAAAACTCTTACCGACGCCGGTGCCCGCCTCGACGGCAAGATGACAGGAGCCGGCACATGCCTCGGCCACGGCGCGGGCCATCCGCTGCTGCTGCGGCCGGATTTCAAACGGGAACTCCCTGCCCTCGTGCGCCTTCTCCAGCCCGCCGCCGGGCGCAAAAAACCGCTCCGTCGCAAGAATGGTTTCAGGATGTGCAACCGGACGAATCATAGGAGGGCAAGCTTACCTGAATTTTTCCAGACATTGGAAAACATTCCACCGGTTTTTCCAGGGTTTGGAAACTCAGTGAAGAACCCGGCTGATCACTTCGGCGACGGATTCCTTTTTCACCGGCTTGGTGATGTATTCATCCATTCCCGCCTCGAGGCATTTTTCGCGGTCGCCGGTCATGGCGTGCGCAGTCATTGCAATGATCGGAACGCCGGACATTTCGCCGTCGAGCCGCCGGATTTCCCGGGCGGCGGTGTAGCCGTCCATGACCGGCATCTGGCAGTCCATCAGCACGGCATCGAACCGTTCGGTACGAAGCCGGTCGACGGCCAGCTGGCCGTTTTCGACCACTTCGACCTCCAGACCGATGCTCGTCAGGATCTTGCGGGCAACCAGCTGGTTCACCTGATTGTCCTCCGCGAGCAGAATCCGGCCGGACAGCTTTTCCGGCATACAGGGTTTCGGGCGGTCCACATCACAATCATCGGCCAGCGGGAGGGTCACCACAAAATAGAAGGTGGTTCCGGCCTCCGGCTCGCTGTGCAGGCCAATCCGTCCGCCCATCATTTCGATCAACTGGCGGGAAATCGACAGGCCCAGCCCGGTTCCGCCGAATTTGCGGGTTGTAGACAGGTCGGCCTGGATGAATTTTTCAAAAATCAGCTGCTGCTGTTCGGGCGCAATGCCGACCCCGGTGTCGCGAACGCTGACGCGCAGCGTAACCGAATCCGCCGACTGCCCGGTCTTTTTCACGTCTACAAACACGCCGCCGGTCATCGTGAACTTGATGGCGTTGCCGACCAGGTTGGTCAGCACCTGCCGAATGCGCACCTCGTCGCCAACCAGATACACCGGCACATCGGACGGGTAACGGAATTCAAGCTTCAGGTTTTTCGACAGGGCGTCCGGCATGAAGATTTCCTGAACGGTCGCCATCACCCGCTGGAAATTGAAGGGTCGCTTTTCCATTTCCAGCCGGCCGGCTTCTATTTTGGAAAAGTCGAGAATGTCGTTGATAATGGTCAGCAGCGACTGGGCGGAGTGCTGGATGGTCTCGGCGGCGCGGCGCTGCTCCGTGCCCAGGTCGGTTTCGATCAGGATATCGCTCATGCCGATCACACCGTTCATCGGCGTGCGCAGCTCGTGACTCATATTCGCCAAAAACTCACTTTTGGCCCGGTTGGCCACTTCGGCCGCCTCTTTGGCCGCCAGCAGGTCGCGGGTGCGTTCCTCAACCCGCTGTTCCAGCCGCAGTTTCGCCCGGTCAAGATCGCCGATTACTTTCCGGAGCGACCGCCGCATCGAGTCCATCTGCTCGGCCAGCCGCCCGATTTCATTCAGGCGGCTCACCGGAATCTCTTTTTCCAGATGCCCGTCGGCAATCTCCTCCGCAGAGTGCATCAGCTCTTCCACCGGCAGAAAGATCAGGCGGTGCGTCAGCAGGAAGGTGGCAATCGACAGGCTAACGACCACCAGCATGGTGATGATAATGATGACCAGCACCTCCTGTCCCAGTTCGTCCCATACATTCCGGTTCGAAGCGACCAGGCGGATTTCGGCCGTGCGACCGTCACCCAGCGGAAGCTGCGTCGACCCTTCCATATAGCGGCTCTCGGCAAGCAGTTCACGGTGGACCACCCAGCCGAAACCGTACACCACCTGACTGCTCTGGAATTCCGGATTCTCCGGATCACCGATCGTC
This sequence comes from Kiritimatiellales bacterium, assembly GCA_050253185.1. Classification (GTDB taxonomy): domain Bacteria; phylum Verrucomicrobiota; class Kiritimatiellia; order Kiritimatiellales; family Tichowtungiaceae; genus Tichowtungia. The sequence goes on from JBFWJN010000093.1 coordinate 9,558, forward strand.
ACTTCTGCAAAAACAATATCCCGGTCATCGAGCAGCGAAGAAAGGAAGGAATCCACCTCGGCCTTATCCAGCACCCGAAGAGACTGATCAATGGCGATTTTAGTCAGTGACAGCTTCTGCTGCATATTGCGCTGGATCTCCCGCTCGGCCAGTGCCTTTTCCTGGACAATCAGAACGCCCGCAATGGAAAAAAGGACAATGCTCACCACCACCGTCAGCGTGGCCGGAAGCACAAATGCCAGACTCTTAAAGAAAGAAGTCAGTCTCGCAGGTTGGTTTTTCATAGGTCGAAACATGAGCGGGTTCATCCGGTCAGCAGCAGGTTAGTCGCGCAGTACCCAAAAAACAATAGGGTTCCTCGTTTTTATATTGTCCGCCCGCCCCCCCGTGCTACATTGTGCGCCTCTCAAAACGGAGAAAAAACATGGCAGAAAAGAAAAGCGCATATGCACAGGCCGGCGTCGACATCGACGTCATGATGAACTCCCTCAAGCGGATCAAAAAGAACGTCAAAACCACCGCCACCAAAGGCGTTGTCAGCGAAATCGGCTCCTTTGGCGGCCTCTTCCGCTCCCCTGGCAAGGACTTCCTGCTCGTCGCCAGCGCCGACGGTGTCGGCACCAAGCTCAAAGTCGCCCATATGGCCGGTAAGCACAGCACCGTCGGCCAGGATCTGATCAACCACTGCGTCAACGACATCCTCGTCCAGGGCGCCACTCCGCTTTTCTTCCTCGACTACCTCGGCGCCGCCGCCCTCGAAGGCAAAGTTTTCGAGGCTGTTATTGCCGGATTCTGCAAAGCCTGCCGCGAAAACGGCTGCGCCCTGCTCGGCGGCGAAACCGCCGAAATGCCCGGCCTCTATCCCAACGGCGAATACGACCTCGTCGGCACCATCATCGGCCAGGTTGAAAAGAAAAAGGTCATCACCGGCAAAACCATCCGCAACGGCGACGTCATCATCGGCCTGCCCTCCAGCGGACTGCACACCAACGGCTACTCGCTCGCCCGGAAAGTGATTTTTGAAACCGCCGGCAAAAAGCTGGGCGATCTCGTTCCCGGCACCCGACAGACCTTCGAAAAAGTCCTGCTCGCCGTTCACAAAAGCTATCTGAAGCCCGTCACCGCCCTGATGAAAAAAACAACGGTCCACGGCATGGCGCATATCACCGGCGGCGGACTCGTCGACAACGTGCCGCGCGTCCTGCCCAAAACCGTCGATGCCGTTTTCGACCGCTCCACCTGGAAAACACCCGCCATCTATCAGTTCATCGAAGAAGCGGGCGGCGTCGACCACGAAGAAATGTACCGCGTTTTCAACATGGGCATCGGCATGGTTCTCTTCGTCCGCGCCGCAGACGCCGACAAAGCCATGGAACTGCTCAAACAGGAAAAAGCCGCGCCGCGCATCATCGGCCGCGTCGAAAAAGGCACCGGCAGATCCGTTCTGATCAACTGACGACTTCACAGCGGTTTCCGATGTTCCAACCTTTGGAAAAAAACATTCCAAAGGTTGGAATTTTTTTGCCCGGTTTTTCCAATGTCTGGAATTCAGGGATAACGCCGGTCAGGCGGAAAGGGTGTCGATCAGCTTCTGGATTTTCTCGCGTTTTTCGAGCAGTTCGCCTTTGCGTTTTTCCTCGCCGGCGACCACATCAGCCGGCGCCTTTTTCACAAAGTTTTCATTCGAAAGCTTTTTCTGAATGCCGGTGATTCCGTTCTCGACGGTTTCGAGCTGCTTTTTGAGCTTTTTGATTTCAGCATCGATATCAACCAGACCTTCGATCGACATATAGACCGAGCCGAGCTGGCTGATGCCGCTGGGCATGGCCCCTTCCGGAGCGAAGTTGCGATCGACATGCACCGACTCGGCGCCGAGCAGTACGGAAACGGAGTCGAGATCCGCGCGCAGCAGATCGCCGATCTCTTTCTTCGGTGGCCGGATGAAGAACTTCGCCTGCTGCTTCGGCGTCAGGTTGTAGTCGCTGCGCAGCGTGCGGCCGGTGCGGATCAGGTCGTGCTTAGCATCGACGTAATCAACGGTTTCGCGCTTCACCCCCCAGGCAATCAGATCTTCATACGACAGGGCTTTCGGCCACGGCGCGGTCTGGATCGAATCGCTGGCGATGTTGTAACCCATACCGTGCCACAGCTCTTCGGTGATGAACGGAATGAACGGGTGCAGCAGGCGGAT
>JBFWJN010000094.1:0-11676 GCA_050253185.1 Kiritimatiellales bacterium
CCGGCAGAAAAATTCCATGGTCGTTAAACGGAGCGGGACCTGTGAATCCGGTGGACCAGGTGTTTGATTTCCGAATCGGTGAATACCAGTCGCACATGAATCAGCCGCAGACGCTGTTGGTCATGTCCCGCTACGCCGCCAACGCAGGGAAAATGCAGGCGCTCATCTCGATGGTTGATGGAAACTGGGATCAGCATCCTGAACAGTTTGTTTTCGAAACGCGAAAACATATTGCTACGGCCTATGCCTCCGGAATGCTGCCGCTGGTTCCCTGGTGCATGTATATGCATCAGGCGCCTCGGTATTACGGATCGATTGAGGATTTCGGGGATCTTTATCAATTTGTATCGAACTACAGAGAGCTGTTTGATGGATATGCACTGGTTGCTGCATCCGGAGTGGATACGCAGTCCAATTTGTATCAGTGGATGCCCAATAAAGAAATCGTTTGGCCGAGAGCATCCGGTCGCAGCTTGTTTTCCATCGGACGGGAAAACGTGTTTGCATTGCTCCGCTCTAATGGAACATCACGTGTTATTCACGTGGTTGACTGGAACGCAAACCCGGCTTCGTTCGACTTGTCCTTCAATCCACAGGAAGTCATTGGAACCGAAGTCGCTGATTTAACCGTTCTCCGCCCAGGCCAGGATCTGCTGAAAATCTCCGGCTATGCGGGAGGCTCTGTCGAGATCCCGGCGCTATCTCCATGGGGACTGATTCAGGTAGCGCCGGCAAAATCCGTTTCTTCCATGGTTGTGGCACCTAAGGTAGTGGAACCTTCCAGGTGTGTTGTGGCAGAGGGAACCGTTGTCGATATACAGGTTCCCTCGGATTGTACGGGTTGGGTGCGTTGTCCCGGAAAGCAGGAGTTTGTTGAGTTTGACGCGAAGCGCAGGCCGATCCTTGTGAACTCCGGCTTTTTGGAAATTTTTTCCAGGCGCACTGTTGACGGTGCGGAGTCCCGGCACCTGAGAGTTTCCGTGCAGGTCTATATGTCATTTATGGCCGACTTTCCCGTTGGCGGATCAGGCATGGATATCACAGACAGATTTACTTGTACAAAAGGTCTAATGAAGGTGAACGAATCGTTTGTGGGAGATTCATTGCGGCTTGGCGGGGTTCCGGTACAGGGCATTTCAGCCCAGGGAGAATCGATGCTGTCTTGCGGTATTGACCCGGCGTGGAAATTTTTTACTGTGCATGCCGGAATTGATGATGCTGAAGACCGGCGGCCGTGTTTGCGGTTCCAGGTTTGGCTGGATGATCGCCTTGCGTATGAATCGTCGATTGTAAATCCATCCAAAGGTGTTATTGCCGATGAGGATCGGGATGTATTTGATATTGCCGTCCGTATCCCTGAGGAAGCAAAGACCCTTCGGCTTGTCGCAGCAAAAAGTGGATTTTTTGCAGATCAGAATAACATTGTATGGAGTTCTCCAACGGCTTATTCCGATGAAGGCAAATAAAGAGCGCGTGATTCGTACAGCTCAGAAGATGCAGTTGACGGCTCGGACATGACAGAAGTTTAAGTTGTGGAGCAACTCGGATCTTTTAAGTAATGCTTTAAGGCAGGCGGGTTTATCAACCCTGCCTATTATCTGTTGTTGTTCGGGTCCACGTTCGGTATTTAACAGAATTTGTTCTGGATGTTCTTCATTAGTTGACAGCAGCTGCCGACCAACAGAAAAGGAGTGCATAACGAAATACTGTTCGGAACTAATCACAGGTCTTTGTTTAGGGCGGTTACGGTCAGACCTGTCCCCGAATGGATTTATTGTGATCCTTTTGCTTTAGCGAAATTGGCGTCGAATTCCCCACAACTTGTCGTGAGGATGAATGCAGCCCTCGATAGGGGTTCAAAAGGGGTTGTGCCCCTTGATGGAACATTTCCGTCCGCCACTTGCGGCGTGAAAGGTCGACGGAAATGCTCCGTGGCTTGCCACGGAGATCGTTGGGCAAAAAGAAATTTTTTACGTTGCTTTTTTCACGTCAGGAATGGGAAGAAAAGGGATAATGATGATGGCGAGCAGCCCGACCAGACTGCTGATCAGGAAGGTCCCGACGTAGCCGATAGTCGCCTGGACAAATCCGCTGATCATCATCGGGATTGAAAACCCGATATTCATAATGCACATCGAGATGGCCAGAATAGATGTTTTATTTCGTCCGGAGAGCGTTGCGCTGATGTGCATGTAATAGAAGATGGCGCTGAAGCTGAGCCCATAGCCCAGCGATTCAAAACTCGATCCGGCCAGCATGGCGGTGCAGAGGTTTTCTCCGAATATGGAGATGGTTTGTTCTGGGCGAGCCCAGGCCAGCCACGCGTAGAAAAGGTTAGGGAGGCTCATGAACAGAGTCAGCGGGATAAATGTTCTGCGCAGTCCCAGCCATTTAATCAGGTATCCGCCGAGCACTCCTCCGGCAATGCTCCACGGAATATCGGTTAAGATTGTATAGATCGGCATGGCGGTGGCGGAAGTTTCCATTCCGCCATCCGCAATGGAATCGAGAAGAAACGGATTCCTCATAAGCAGAAAACCTTGCCCGAACCGGTACATTAAAATAATCAGTACAATCAGGATGACCCGTTTCTGCAGAAAGTATTCTTTAATAACTTCTTTTAGAGCGAATCGATTGTGTTTGACCGGCTGGTCTTCTTCAATAACCGGAATCATAAATTTGTTCCAAAGGGTAAAGATCAGCAATAACGTGCCGGCTGCAGCATAAGCCAGTGCAAATCCGATATAGAAACCGGTTTTGTCCGAGGATTCAGTGTTAACGGCTCCGTAGCGTGATGCGATTTTGGTGGCGCCCCAAAGCAGACCCATGACTGCCGAAAGGTTTCCAAGCCGGCTTGCAAAGGTTTTGATGCCGATAAACTGTGCCTGAAGGGTCGGATTCAGAGCGCGGATATAATAACCGTCTGCCGCCGTTTCGTGGGAGGCGCTTGTCAGCGCCATGATAAACAGCACAATAACCAGTCCGATGAACAGTATATGTTGCGGAACCTGTGCGTATATCAGTCCCGCAAGGGAAAACATGAGCAGGCCGGCTGTGCAAAGTGTGAAGAGGGAAAGCCGCCGCTTTGTCGTTGCTCCATCCAGCCAGGGTGCATAAAGAAACCTTAACGATGCAACCAGGCCCACTCCGCTGAGCATGCCGATTAACTGATTGGAGACACCGAGCAGTTTTAGAAGGTTTTGCGGAAACTGTTGCATGAACCCATTCAGAATGCCGAACGGAAGATAAAGTGTGATCACATAGAGCCATGGGGAAGGACTTTTTTTTTCTTCGTGCATAAATTGGTTCCTTACTGAATGCCGATGATCAACTTTTCATAATCCCGGGGAGAGGGCGGGTAGAGTTCCGGAGGGAGCGGGTCGCCCTGATTGTTCATCAGGCCCAGCATGGTTTGCCAAAGTTCACAGGCTGTATTTATAATTTCGTCATAGGTGTATTCCGGCCGAAAGTCGATCGGTGCCCAGCGGTTTTTTTTTGAAGTGATGTAGTCCGGGTCGGTTGCTTTTAGCTTCCAGTGCCGAAGGCGCCAGCCTGAAAGCAGATTGACTAATTCATCACTGTCTCTTTCTAAGTCGAAAAGCTGAAATTGTCTGCTTTCGGCATACCAGATGAGTTTCCACCGTTCTGTACGGACTGCGCGCTGTACATGAAAAAGTTTTCCGCCGTGGGCACGCGGCATGCAGAATTCGCACAGTACCGCAGGGCGAACCCTTGCCCGTTCTCCGCGAATGACTGGAAGCAGACTGTATCCGTCTGTTGCTGTACGAGGCCTGTCGATTTCAACCGCGTCACACAGGGTTGGCAACAGGTCGGTATGGTGGCTCATCGCCCGGGAGCGCCCCGCGGCCGGGATTCCAGGGCCGCAGAAAATTAATGGACTGGCAATGCTGTGATCGTACATATTTTCTTTTCCGAGCAGTCCGTGGCTTCCGGTCGCCAGTCCCTGATCTCCGGTGAATACGATCAGTGTGTTGTCAAGCTGTCCTGCATTGCGCAGGTGGCTGAAGAGGAGTCCCAAATGATGGTCGAGGTGGGAAATCATACCGTAGTAACGGGAACGGTATTTGCGCATTGCGTCCTGTTCCCGTGGCCAGTTTTCCAGAAATTCATCCCGGATATACATGGCGCCATTATCAATGGGATGCTCCGGCATGTGGTTTGGAAACAGCGGCATATGTTCACTTGAATAGAGCGTGTCAAATGGCGGGGGACTGTGATGGGGATCATGCGGGGCAAAGAATCCAATATAGCAGAACCATGGCCGGTCAGCCGGAGCATTTTTGATTTCTTCAACGGCAGCTTCAGTGAACAACTCTGTGCTGTGACCTTCTGTTTCCTGCAGTCCTTCTTTGAAACGAAGCCAATGGCCATGCTGCTCAAGCTCATTTAAATTGTCCTGTGCAAACACTCTGCGTGTTCGAGTGTATCCCTTGTCGCGCGGGTGCCCGTCGTTATGCCATTTCCCAATATGTATCGTATGATAGCCAGCCGCCTGGAAAACCTGCGGCATCAGCATAAGTTCGGGATTAATCGGCATTCCAAACCAAGGAACACGATTATGGAAAGAGTTGCAGCCGGACAGTATTTCCGCACGCGCCGGAGTGCAGATTGGTGTTGTGCAGAAATGTCGCTCAAAGGCAAATCCCTGCTGGGCAAGATGATCCAGGTTTGGAGTGTTAATGTGCGGATTGCCCAATGCTCGAATTGTATCATACCTCTGGTCATCCGTTACAATCAGAAGGATATTTGCCTTTTTGTTCATCCTGTAGGGTCTCCGGTAATTATGTCAGAAGCAGAATGGTTCACTGATTCATGGATTTTTACAATTGAACTTTATGTGTTTATTCGGACACGGCCATAACGTCTTCGGACAAGAAGAAAAATGAATGTCCATAAAGTATAATCTGATGACCGATTTGGAGGGTGTTATGGGGTTGAGCTTCCCTTGCAGGTTGGGGAAAGTATGCCCATTGCATGCGATAAGGAATTTGGATGATAACGAAGATAGATGCTACATGGAGGCTTGGGTAGAGAAACGTATGTCGTATACAGAAATTGTCGAGATGAAACATATTGGCGATTTTCGTGACATTCACCCCCGTCGCAAAAAAGGAGGTCGGTATGTGTGGGAGGGGATAGAGATTGCGTGAAACCTTTTCGACGATTGCGGACTGGCCGGTATATGGAAATTATTTATGCGTATGGTAGTTTTGATATCACTCATGATAAGAAAAACGTGAATATTTGAAACAACATATGCATATATCGAACTGTAATTTTAAGGAATGAATATGACGGATAGGATTGCTTTATCCAAGTCAACGAACGGATCTTTTTTGCCCAGTTGGAACTCAATACGGAAAGTACCGATTCCTCCATGGTACCAAGATGCTAAATTCGGTATTATGATTCATTGGGGCCCTTATTCAGTCCCGGGATACAGTTCTTTTGAAATGAAATACGCTGAATGGTACGCACGGAATATGTATGCAAACCCTTCCGTCAGAGAACACCATATTAATACATACGGTAAAAATTTTGGTTATGCGGATTTTGTTCCGATGTTCACTGCATTGGAATGGGATCCTGTTGACTGGGCGGATTTATTCAGGAAATCAGGTGCGCGGTATGTGATTCCGGTTGCGGAACACCACGATGGGTTTGCCATGTGGGACAGCGAGCTTACGGAATGGAATGCTGTTAAAATGGGGCCAAAGCGAGATGTGATCGGAGAGCTGGGCAAGGCCGTGCGCGAGCGCGGTATGAAATATGCCCCGTCTTATCACCGCGAACGCCATTACAAATATTTTCGTGCAGGCTGCGGACCTCATCCTGCGGGTATGTTCCCGTCGATTGAAGGCGAGTTGGCGAAGCACCCGAAACGGATAGATCTGTACGGACCGTTTGACCTGTCTTCAGAGTTCATTGCTGGCTATCTGGCTCGCTGGGACGAAATAGATCGAAAATACCAGCCTGATTTTATGTGGCTGGATCATTGTCCCAGCCTGCATGAAGATTATCCTGAGTCAGAAGCCTATCGTCAGGCCTTCCTGCGTATGATTACAGATTATCTGAATCGCGCGGCAAAGACCGGTCGTGAGGTGTATTTTAACAACAAGGGGCGGGGAGGAAGTGTTCGCCTCATGTCCAATTTCCCGGAAGATGTGGGAATTCGTGGAGAAGACAACCTGCTTCGCGAGACAATTGGGCCGAAATGGGAAAACCCGGCTACGCTGGGCCATTCATATGGGTACTCAGAAATGGAAGATCGAAGTGATGCTTACCGAAGTTCCGTAAGTCTTATCCACGAACTGATCGATGTGGTCAGTAAAAATGGGAACCTGTTACTGAATATTGGTCCGCGCGCCGACGGAACCATCCCGGAAAATCAGAGACGCCGGTTGTTGGCGATAGGTGACTGGCTGGAGGTAAATGGAGAAAGTATCTATGATACAGTGCCTTGGATACGACCTGCTGAGGGCGATCACCTGCGTTTCACTGTGCGCAATCAGGTGCTGTATGTGCATGCCCTGGAATGGCCGAAGGGAGAAGTAACGGTCAAATCGCTTGCCGGATTCACGAAGGATGATATTCGCTCGGTTCGTCTTTTGGGTCATGGGGACGTATCATGGAATATTACACCGGACGGTCTGATAGTAGATGTTCCGTCGGAGATTGCGAATTCTCCAGCTTTAGTTTTTCGGATGAATTTCCAAGATCCGTCCGCCGTAAAGCCGAAACGTGCATCTGTCTGTAAAGGCACAGCAGATGCAGCGACTTGGCGGAGCGAAGTATGATGAAACCCATTCCATTTCAACAGCGGATCGGTCATCCCCGTAAGGACAGCGGTTTCCATATGGAAGGATACTGGATCTGGTGCGGTTCTGCAATTTGCGGGGACGACGGTCTGTTTCATATGTTTGCATCCCGGATTCCGAAAACACTCTCGTTTTCTCCGCACTGGATGACCAACTCTGAGGTGGTCCATGCGGTTTCAGAAACCGCAGAGGGCCCCTACAGATTTTCCGATGTGACCCTGCCGTCGCGTGATCCTTCATTCTGGGATGGGTGCATGACGCATAATCCGACCATTCACTGGTATGGCGATGAATACCTTCTTTACTACACCGCAACGACGTATTCATTTCCCATACCGACACCGGGAACCCCGGTAAAACAGTTTTCGGTCGAGTTCTGGGAGGCACAGAGGGGGCAGGCTATTGGCTTGGCTCGATCGACGTCTCCCTACGGGCCATGGAAACGGATGGATCATCCTGTCCTGACATCAAGAAACGGTAAGTGGGACGAATATATGGCAACCAATCCAGCTCCGTTGGTGCAGGCGGATGGCAGTGTGCTGTTGGGATATAAATCCGCCGAGGATCCCGAAAAACACGGGTGGCCGATGATCCTTAAATACGGACTGGCCTGGGCAAGTTGTCCGGAAGGCCCGTTTGAACGATTACTGGAAGATCCGATTTTTCAGTTCGATGATGCAGGAGTTCGCATTGAAGATGCGTATTTGTGGCATGAAGACGGTTTCTATCAGATGATACTTAACGATCTCACCGGAAAATTGACAGGGGAAGATCATTCCGGTGTGCACGCCTTTTCTGAAGATGGGAAGCTATGGCGTATCGCAGAGCATCCTCAGGCCTATTCCAGAACCGTTGCCTGGGACGATGGAGCCACAACGGTCCAGGGGTCGCTGGAGCGCCCTCAATTGATCATGCAGAACGGGCATCCGACTCACTTGATCTGTGCCACTGCCAATGGCCCTGGACACTTTAACCGTGCGACTGACACTTGGAACATCGTGATTCCGCTAGTCTCTTGAAACGGTCATCTTTTTGCTCCAGAGAAGGCTTGCGGAATATGTCTGCTAAAGTTATTCGCCAGTCCGGTTTTGATTCTTCATTCGGTTCGCCGAAAATCATTTCTCAAACTAGATTTTAATGCATAAGGGAGTTGTTATGAATATAAAATCGATGGTTGGGATAATCATTTTGATGATCGGTCTTTGTCCGCGTGTTGTTAATGCAGTTCTTATCGCCTATGACCCGTTTTTAAACGCAAATGTCGCCGGTGGTGGCAATAGACGCGGGGAAGGTGAGTACAATGCCGGATCGCAGTTTCGGGATTTCACCAATGGAAACAACAATAACGTGACAGGGGGTCCGATTGTCGGGTGGAGTGCTCTTGCAAAATGGACGGGAAATTCGGGAGCGGCTGCCGGGGCGAATGATAAAATCATCGGACCGACTGATTCCTCAGGTTTGTCTTTTGGACGTAATCGAGTGCAGGGAGGAAATGTACAGGCAAGGGGGGCTAAAAATAAATCACCCAATAACCCAGATACGGTATCATTCGCTCGTCGTTCTCTGGACAGTTATGCAGGGAACTCCGTCTATTACATCAGCGCCCTGATGCGCGCAGATACAGCAACGATCAGGAATAATCTTAACATTAACGCAATGGTCGGTTTTAGTGCCGAAATGGGTTTGGAAGCGTTCGACGGCTCCGGTTTCGCCGGTGCAATATTTGGTTTTCATGGGAACGGACGTCAGGTAGATCTGGTTGTTCGATATCGTGATATATCCGGGAAATCAGTCAACTCCGTTATCATAAGCAAAATCCCAGGTGGTATTACGTATTTTGTTGTTCTGAAGCTGGAATATAATGCGGAGGATGATAACGAGCGACTGACCGTATGGCTGAATCCGCAGTCACCAAATGAGCGGGGAACAGATCCAGTTCTTGTTGCAACGGGCTCCATGTTGTCATCCGAAACACAACTGACAACGGGCGGTTTCTGGATGAATAATTTCAATTCAGGAATAAACGATTACGTAAGATTTGATGAGCTTCGGTTGGGAACAGAGTGGTCAGACGTTGTTGCCGTTACGAAGTAGTCTTCAAACGCTTCAGAATCATGGAAGCGCACCTTGGTAGAATAAGTGTGTCCGGTAAGGCCATTGAGCTGTCTGTTTTGGATGGTCATAAAAATTGTTGGATTTTGCTTGAAGGAGCTAGACTTTGATTTGTTTGGATAAACTAAATATAGGAGTTGGATATATGAAAAGAAGATGGTCAATCACAGCGTTGTTCTTACTTGTCGGATCGTATTTGTGTATTTCACAGGCGGCTCTTATTGCCTACGACCCATTCGTAAATGCAAATGTCGGCAGTGGTGAAAATGATGCATTAAATGGCGAATATAACGCAGGAACGCAATTTCGGGACTTCACTAACGGGAGTAACGAGGACGTAGCAGGTGGTTCAATTGTGGGGTGGAGTTCGGCCAACCTGTGGATAGGAAATTCGGGGTCTTCAGCGGGAACGAATGACAAACTGATTGGTCCTACGGATCTGACCGGGCTGTCATACGGTAATAACTCAGTGCAGGGAGGAAATGTACAGGCCAGAGGTAAAACCACCACTGCTGGAACGGTATCTTATGCGCGCCGTCCTCTCGACAGTTATACCGGAAGTTCGGTCTATTATATCAGCGCCCTGTTCAGTGCTGATACCTCTACCATTAATAATAATTTTACGATCAATGCCATGACCGGGTTTACCGCATCCACTTCTTCCGGAGCATTTGATGGAAGCTCTTTTGTGGGTGCATTGTTCGGGTTTCATGGTGATGGCAGTGAAGTGGATTTAGTGGTTCGTCATCGTGATACCACGGGCACAACCATAAATTCCACACTGTTGAACGGCGTATCTGGGGATACAACTTACTTTGTTGTATTGAAATTGGAATATAATGCCGATGGAACAAATGAACGTCTGACCGCCTGGGTGAATCCTCAATCCAGTACGGAAAGTGGATCGACTCCAGTTCTTACTACAACCGGGCAGATGTTGTCATCTGAAACACAAATGACTCTTGCCGGCTTTTGGATCAATAACTTTGATTCTTCCGCGACCGATTACCTGCAGTTCGATGAACTTCGCATGGGCACCGAATGGCTGGACGCTGTTGCAGTACCCGAGCCTGGGACGATTGGGCTGTTTGTTATTTCCAGCGTTGGACTCTTTTTTGTTCGGCATATTCAACGTTAAGGAATACTCTGAAAAGAATGAGGCGAGGCATTAGCTTCGCCTTTTATTTAGGGTGTTGGGTAATGAGGAAGCCGAATGTTATTTTTATTTTAGCCGATGATCTTGGATATGGTGATTTGGCCTGCTTCGGCAACGACGACGTTTGTACACCCAATATTGACCGACTGGCTTTGGAGGGCATGTCGCTGATGCAGCATTATTCGGCTCGCCTCTATGTGCTCCGGCACGCGCAGCGTTGCTGACGGGCCGCTACAATCACCGCACAGGCGCAGTTGATGTTCCGTCGAATCGAGGACTTGATCGCATCGCACTCGATGAAAAACTGATGCCGGAATACTTCAAAGATGTCGGGTATGCCACCGGTATGATCGGGAAGTGGCATAATGGGCTCCACGATATGCGGTATCATCCCTTCCATCGTGGATTTGATGAGTTTATCGGTTTCCTGAACGGCGAAATGGATTACTACGAATGGGCGCTCGACTGGAATGGGGAGACAAAATATTCCGATGGTCGTTATCTGACTGATGTGTTCAGTGCATCAGCTGTGGATTTCATAGATCGTCATCATGAATAGCCGTTTTTTCTTTATCTAGCCTATAACACACCGCATATACCGCTTCAGGCACCTGACGAACTGGTTCAGAAGTATCGCGACATGAACCAGTTTAACGAAAAAGTTTGCACAATTCATGCCATGATTGAGCAGATGGATAGCCGCCCCTCGGCTTGGGTTCAATGCGCCGGTTTCCAGATAGGTTCTCCAGAACCGTTCGACACTGCGCTTGGAAACCTTGAACCACACGGACACTTTCTGAGCGCTATAAAGTTTCTCTTGGGACAGTTAAAAAGCTTTTGTCCCGACGGAAGCAAACGGGTGGCATCAGTTGTTGGTATAGTCACTGTGGGCGTAAGCCCTATTTTACCGAAAAACTTCGGGGTCGGGTCAAGGAGTTGCTTCGCAAGCAACCAGATATGACTCTGGAAGAACTTCATCTCGAGTGTTCTCTACCCGCTATTCCTATCTTCTCAAAGACATGCGTCTGTCCTTTAAAAAAAACGCTGCACGCCAGCGAGCAAGAGCGCGAAGACGTGGCAAAAGCCAGAGCCGAATGGATGGCCGGGCAAAGCCAGCTTGGTCTTAACCGCCTTGTTTTTATTGATGAAGTCGGTGCCAAAACAAATATGACCCGTTTATATGGGCGTGCAGAGAAAGGGACACGGGTTGTTGATCTTGCGCCCCACGGGCATTGGTGCAGGATGGCCATGATTTCTTCGATCCATCTCGATGGATCGATCGCCTGTATGGCGGTCGACGGATCAACGACTGGGGATGTGTTTCACTTTCGTGTCTCACTTTCATTGGCACATAGGGACCTTGGAATGCGCGTATGCGGCCAAGAGGCTATCGGTTTGTTTGCATCATGCGGCTACATTTCAAATTAAAATGCTCTATCCAGCTGAGCTGCCGGGGTAGGGCGGAAAATATGGACGAGTTGAGCTGAAAGATGAAGACGGATTTTTCCAATGTCTGGAAAAAATCTTCAGGGCTACAGATCTTTGCCGAACCAGCGTCTGGAAGTGCCG
>JBFWJN010000095.1:0-11659 GCA_050253185.1 Kiritimatiellales bacterium
ACCGGGCGAAGGTATAGGCACGTTTGCGCATGGCATGGCGTTCGGCCTCGTTGTCCAGAAGATCGAGAACGGCCTCGGCCATGTGCGGGGCATTCCGGAACGGAACCAGTCGTCCGCGGTTGTCGGCCAGCATGTCGACGGCGTACCAGTACGGCGTGGAGACGATGGCCTTTCCGGCGCCGAGGGCGTAGGCAAGCGTGCCGGAAGAGATCTGTGCTTCGGAAAGGTACGGCGTGATGTAAATATCGGCGCCGCCGAGGTATTCGCACAGATCATCCAGTTCCACAAACTGGTTTTTGAAAAGCACATGATCCTCAATGCCGAGTTCCCGCACGCGTTTCTGAAGCGAAATGCGGTATTCCTCGCCCCGCTCGCGCAGGATGTGCGGGTGTGTGGCGCCCAGGATCAGATACAGCACGTCGGGATACCGTTTGGCGATTTCCGGCAGTGCTTCGAGTACGTATTCAATTCCCTTGCCGGGCGACAGCAGTCCGAACGTTAGAAGCACCCTGCGCCCCTCGGCATCGAATTTGTCCTTGTAGTAATTCGGATCAATGAACGGCATGTCGGGAATGCCGTGATGGATCAGCGTGATCTTCTCGTGCGGAACGCAATAGGCTTCCCGCAGGATCTGCTCCGCCCGGGGACTCAGCACGATCAGCCGGTCCGAGAGTTTTGCCAGGTCTTCCATGGTCCTGCGTTCATCGGTGGTTGGAGAGGCCAGGACCGTGTGGAGCGTTGTGACGACCGGTGCGTGAACCTGCCGGAGCAGGGGCAGCAGGTAGCGTCCCGCCGGTCCGCCGAAAATGCCGTATTCGTGCTGAACGCAGACGACATCCACTTTCCTGAGATTCAGGAAATTCGCGGCGAGGTCATACTGGTCCCGGTCATAGGCGGGAATTTCGAACCGGACTGTGTCCGGATAATTGTATCCTTCAGGCACGTCATTCATGGCGACCACCTGACAGTCAACCTGTTTTGCAACCTGCTGAACTGATCGGCATAGGTCGGTCATAAAGGTGGCAATGCCGCACTGTCGCGGAAGGTAGTTGCCTAGAAAGGCAATCCGATGAATCCGGTAGGGCGTTGCGGGGCCTTCATCCGATGTGCCGCTGCTTGAAGAAGGGTTGGTTTCAGTGTTTTTGTTCATCGTACAGAAAACACCTCCCGACGAATTGAATCATTGCTTCGGTATGTGTTCATTTTAACAACTCTTTTCTTTATCTTTTTAAGCATAGGGCCGAATGCCTGCTGCTTAACCGGATTTTCAAATCATTCAGGCTGCGTGCTTTTTGCAGCGGACAGTCATCCACGCCCGGACGGTTCAGAATCAAATATCGGGTTTTTACGGCATTCTGACCGGTGTTCTGTGAGCTGGGCCCAGGGGCTCCGAAGGAACCGTTGTGCTGCGGCGCATCAGCCGCACAGAGTAGTTCCATCCACTCTATGCGGAATTCTGCGAAACGCAACCCTGATTCGTTTTCTTTCAGTTCAGTGGGCCCATTTTCCAGACATTGGAAAATGGGTTCACCGAGGCCGCGTGCCCGTGGTCCTGCATCAGGGGTGTTTCTGTTGTTCGGAGAGGTATTGCGCATCCATCTGCGCTAAAGATTTGTTGATGGCATAAGGCGTTCGAATCGCTGTGACGGCAAAATAAACCGTTATGCCGAAGATGATGCCCCGGGTGATGCCGTTGCGCATGTGCTGTTCTCTCAGGAGGGTGATTAGCCCTCGGATGAAGAGAATGAGAAGGGCTGTGAGGATGGACAGGGTTAGAGGACAATACCAGAAAGGAACTGATACACGATCCCCAGGATGAAATAGGATTGTCGTTTGAAAGTATAGTGCGACGGTTGCTGGAATACCCATGGCAAGCAGAAGAAGAACGGTTGCGGATGAGTAGGGAATGCTGATCTTTTTTCGATCGCAGTGGATCTCGGCAAAGAGTGCGAACATCAGGAACAGAGCAAAGCGAGGGAAATGAAGCCCAAGCCATGGCTCCGAGAGGAGTTTCCAGATTGTGATGTGACTCGGTTCGAATTCCATGCGTTTTAACAGCTTTCTTGTGGCCTTTTAGAGTGTCAGGCTTTCTGAACGGCGTTGGCCCAGCGCGTTTCGATTTCGCGGCGGGATGTTTCGTTGATGGCGGTTTCGAAGGTCCGATCAAGCTGCCACTGGCTTTTCAGTTCGTCCATACTTTTCCAGACATTGGAAAAAAGGCCGGCGAGATAGGCGGCGCCGAGTGCGGTGGTTTCAGTGACTTTTGGGCGGCGGACAGGAATGCCGAGCAAATCCGCCTGCATCTGCATCAGGATATCGCTGACGGCCGCGCCGCCGTCGACGCGGATTTCCCGAATCGGTGATCCGGTATCGGCCTCCATGGCGCGCAGGACGTCGGCGGACTGGCAGGCGATGGCTTCGAGCACGGCGCGGGCAATGTGCGCGGCAGTGGTTCCGCGCGTCAGTCCGGCGATGATGCCGCGGGCATCGGGGTTCCAGTATGGCGCGCCTAGCCCGGTGAAGGCGGGTACGACGGTGACGCCGCCGGTGTCGGGAACCGTTGCGGCCAGCCGGTCGATTTCCGGTGCCGACTGAATCAGCCCGAGTCCGTCGCGCAGCCACTGGATGGCGGCGCCGGCAATGAAGACGCTGCCTTCGAGCGCGTACTGAACCGGTCGGCCTTCGAGCTGCCACGCGACGGTGGTGAGCAGGCGGTTTTTGCTGTAGACGGCCTTGGTCCCGGTCTGCATGAGGATGAAACAGCCGGTGCCGTAGGTGTTTTTTGCCATGCCGGGCTCGGTGCAGAGCTGGCCGAAGAGCGCGGCCTGCTGATCGCCGGCGATGCCGGTGACGGGCGCGCCGAGCAGCGTGTGTTCGGCGAACAGTCCGCTGGAGGGTTTTACGTCGGGCAGAACGGCGCGCGGGATGCGGAAGAGGCCAAGCAGGTCGTCGTCCCAGTCGCAGGTGTGAATATTGTAGAGGAGGGTGCGGCTGGCGTTGGTGATGTCGGTGGCGAAGGTTTTTCCTTCGCTGAGGTTCCAGAGCAGCCAGCTGTCGACGGTTCCGGCGGCGAGTTCGCCGCGGTCGGCGCGCTCGCGCGCGCCGTTGATGTGGTCGAGCAGCCATGCGATTTTGGTGGCGGAGAAGTAGGGGTCGAGCAGCAGGCCGGTTTTCGCGGTGACCATGGATTCCGCACCATCGGCCTTGAGCCGCTCGATGTCCGGCGCGGTGCGGCGGTCCTGCCAGACGATGGCGTTGTGCAGCGGCCGGCCGTTGGCGCGATCCCAGAGAATGACGGTTTCGCGCTGGTTGGTGATGCCGATGGCATCCGGCCGGCTGATTCCGGCTTTCCGGAGTGCTTCCCGTGCGGTTTCAAGCTGGGTGGTCCAGATTTCTTGGGGGTTGTGCTCCACCCGGCCGGGCTGTGGATAGATTTGCGTAAATTCCTGCTGTGCAAGGCCGCGGATTCTGCCATTCTCGTCGAATACGATGCTGCGTGAGCTGCTGGTCCCTTGGTCGAGCGCGAGAATACAGGCCATATTTCTGTCCTCCGCCCGGCAGTTTACACAGGCGGTGTCGAATGTGCAGTTTAAAAGTTTGACAGCGGAGGGCGAACTTGGCAGGGTATCGCGCTCTTTTGGGAATTTTGAGTGGAGATTGAATAATGAAACGTACATGGCAGCCTTCGAAAATTAAACGCGCGCGTAAACATGGATTCCGCAGCCGCATGGAAACAGCGGATGGACGGAAAATCCTAGCCCGCCGCCGCCGTAAAGGCCGTAAACGTCTGACTGTTTGCGACGAGAAATAAGTTTCACCGGAGGTGACCCGGTGTCTGGAAACACGCTTTCCAAAAATCAGCGCATGATCCAAGCCTCTCTGTTCAGGGAGGCTTTTGCGCAAAAAAGGAGCTTTGTGGGCCGGACGATGGTGCTGTGGCTCCGTTCCGGCGACGATGCCGCTCTTCGGCTTGGCGTGATCACCAGTAAAAAAGTCAGCAACCGGGCGGTGGACCGCAATCTGGCCCGCCGCCGCCTGCGCGAAATTTTCCGGCAGCATCGTTCCGATTTGGCCGGTCCGTTTGATCTGTTGATTATCGCCCGGCGCAACCTGCTGGCAGCTTCGTATGCCGAGACGGAACGCGAATTCCTTTGGCTGGCAAAGAAAGCGGGGCTGCGAAAATGAAAAAACTGCTGGTCGCGCTGGTTCGGATTTATCAGAAAACGGTGTCCAGAGTGACGCCGCCGCACTGCCGGTTTTATCCCAGTTGCTCCGATTATACGATTGAAGCCCTTGAAAAGCATGGCATAGTAGCCGGCCTTTGGCTCAGTTTCCGGCGTATCTGCCGGTGCCATCCGTGGAATCCCGGCGGCGTTGATCCCGTGCCGGACCGCAAGAAAAGAGAAATAAGAAAATGAAGAAAAACGATTTTATTACAGTGGCTGTTCTCGTGGTGCTGATGTTCGGCTGGATGCACTTTTATCCAAAAATCGAACAGAAGTTTTTTCCGAAGCCTCCGGTGGAAAAACAGACGGCTCCGTTGGCTGCCGAGCCGGAGTCGTCTGGCGCGCAGGAGCCGGCCATCAGTGCGGCGCCGGCTGCTGTTCAGGAAGCCGCTGCCGCTGTCACAGAACCGGTTGTGAAACTTCCGTCTGCTCCGGAGCAGCGCGTTGTGCTGTCCAATGATGTGGTTGAACTGACGGTTTCCTCCTACGGCGGCGCTGTGGTTTCCGCAACGCTGAATAATTATCCGGCGGAAAACCATAAGAACAGCGGTCCCGTCGTGCTCGATTTTGAAGCGGCCCCCGCACTGCGTTACGACGGAATTCCGGTGACCGCCGGTTCGCTGGCAAAAACGGATGATGGCCTTGTGTTCACGGCGCCGATCGGAAACGGGCAGCTGTTTACGCGAACCTTTAAACTCGATCAGGACTATCTGCTGGAAGTGAAAGATGTTTTTGCAAACGGAACCGAACAGCCGTGGGCCCTGCCGGAACTCCGTCTGCCGACCGGCCCGATGAGCAACCCGGCCGGAACCTCTTCCATGCGGGGCATTTCGACGCTGGGAATTGATACCTATTCGACGCCGGAAGGAGTGGATCACTGGGGCCGCCAACTGATGAAGCTGTTCCGTGATGCTCCGGCTGGAACCAATCTGCTGACGTCCACCCCGGCGATGGTTCCGTCCAGTCCGGTCAACTGGATCGCGTCTAAAAACAAGTTTTTTGTTCAGATCCTGACTCCGGAAAACGGCGCGGATGCCTTTGACCTTTCTCTGCGACGCGAGGGCGAAGGAAAACGCGCCATGCCGGTTGAGGTTTCTTCTGCACTGCAGTTCGACCCCGAAATCATTGCTGCCAATGATACATTCAGTCGTACGGTCCGGACCTATATCGGACCGAAGGATTTTTCATTCCTGAAAACGCAGGGAATGGATCAGGTGGAAGTGATGGAATTCAAAAGCACCGGACTCTGGAGTTTTATGAATCCGGTGATGTTCCCGATCAAAAAGGCTCTGCTCTGGGGGCTGACCGCCCTGTATGCGGTGGTTCGGAACTACGGCGTGGCTATCATGCTGCTGACGATCATCGTGCGCGTCATCTTCTGGCCGATCACCCATAAGGGAACGGAAAGCATGCGCCGGATGCAGGCACTGCAGCCGCAGCTCAAGGAAATCCGCGAGAAATATAAGAACAACCCGCAGCGCATGCAGCAGGAGACAATGGCCTTTTATAAGGAAAACAAGGTCAACCCGATGGGCGGCTGCCTGCCGATGTTTATTCAGATCCCGGTTTTCATTGCACTCTACACCGTTCTGCGCAGCGCCATTGAACTGCGGTTTTCCAAGTTCCTGTGGATCAGCGACCTGTCCGAGCCGGAAAATCTGTTTGCCGGAATGGTGCCGATTGTCGGCTCACTGAACATCCTCCCGCTGCTGATGGCCGGAACGATGATGCTTCAGCAGAAGTTCACGCCGACCGCCGGAGACCCGCAGCAGCAGAAGATGATGGCGGTGATGATGCCGATTATGATGCTCTTTTTCTTCTACTCTATGCCGTCCGGGCTGGTTCTTTACTGGACAACCAGCAACCTTTTAATGATAGTTCAGATGTTAATTAAAAAGAAGAAACAGGCTTGAGACTCTGTCGGAATCGTGAAATAAAGGGATTTCAAACAGTTTTTTGGTTCAAACTGTTGAGGAAAAAGCTCTTAGAATCAGCGAGCTTTACGATAGATAGGAAAGGATGAGATATGGCTAATGTAATGAAGGTTTTGAAAGAAGAAATCTCCCGGATTGCGCGCAGCGAAGTCAATGCCGCACTGAAACCGATCAAATCTGTAAATGCCAGCCAGCGCAAATATATTGCAGATCTTCGCCGCCGGATTGAATTACTCGAAAAAGAGAAAAAACAGCTGGAAAAAACCATTTCCAAAGCCGTTCCGGTTGAAGAAGCAGCAACGGAAGAAACCGCATCGCGCGGCTGGATTACTTCCGCAGGCATTCGCTCCATGCGCAAACGCCTGAAGCTTTCCCAGAAAGCCTTTGCCGAACTGGCCGGTGTCAGCCTGCCGACGGTGGTCAACTGGGAATCCTCCAAAAACAGCGGCAAGCTCAACATCCGCAAGCAGGAAGTCTTCGATCGCCTGCAGCAGATCAAAGGCATGGGTGTGCGCGATCTGGAAGCCGCTGCTGCCGAACAGGAATAAATCGGCCGCGACTGATCAGATAAGCTGAGTTCCAGACTTTGGAACCTGCAGGCTCCGTTTTTCCAATGTCTGGAAAAACGGAGTCGCTTTTTTCCAGACCTTGGAAATAGTCTGTTTTCTCCATGAACGAAACCATCCGGGAGCTGAAAACCTATGCGCTGGACGTGCTGGGCTGCAAGGTCAACCGCTACGACTCGCGGCAGATCGCGCGCCTGCTCGAAGGTTTCGGCCTGCGCGCCGCAAAGCGGGGCGAGACGGCCGATTTGGTTGTCGTCCATACCTGCGGTGTGACGGCCACGGCCGTGCAGAAGTCGCGGCAGGCCGTGCACCGGCTGATTCGCAAACACCCCGGCGCGACAGTTTTCCTGACCGGCTGCGCAGCGTCCGCTGAACTGATGGACGAGCCGGATGTCGATGTCAGCGTAGCGGCCGGTCCCGGCTGGGTTCAGCTGCTGACGGATGCGCTGCAGCAGTATTCCCTGCCGAATCCCGACTTCCGGCTTCCAGAATGTGCGGATGATTTACCCGCCGAAACCTTCGGCGAGCAGACCCGCGGTTTTCTGAAGATTCAGGATGGATGCGATGCCAACTGCGCCTACTGCATCGTGCCGCAGCTGCGCAAGGAGCCGCGCGACAAGCCGATCGATGCCGTGGTCTCCGAAGCCGAAGAACTGGTGCGGCGCGGCTGCCATGAAGTTGTGGTCGCCGGCGTGCATGTCGGCCTCTATGGAAGAGGGACACATATATCGTTATACGATATATTGACCCGGCTGATTGAAATTCCAGACCTTGGAAGAATCCGGATGTCGAGCCTGCATCCGGCGGAGCTGACGGACGAACTGCTTTCTGTCTGGGCGTCATCGAAAAAAGTGATGCCGCACCTGCACCTGTCACTTCAGTCCGGATCGGACGGCGTGCTGCGTCGAATGGGGCGCGGTTATACGGCCGGCGAGTATGCTGCCGCCGTGATCCGCGCACGTGCCGTGCTGGATCATCCGGCGGTAACGACGGATGTGATTACCGGCTTTCCCGGCGAAACCGAGGCCGAGTTCGAGGAGACGGTTGATTTCTGCCGGCGGATCGGATTTGCCGACATGCATATTTTCCCATTTTCGCCGCGGCCCGGCACGCGGGCGGCGGAGATGCCGGATCAGGTGCCTGTATCCATTGCACATGAACGGCAGCATCGGCTGGCTGCGCTGGCCGGGGAAATGAAGCTCGCATTCAATCGGACGTTTGTCGGCCGAACGGTTGAGGTTCTGGTGGAGCGCTGCGTGAAATGCGAGTGTTCCGGGGTGTCCGAACATTATGTGCCGGTCCGGTTCCCGGGCGGTCCGGAACGGTACCGCACTGTCGTTGAGGTGCAGGCTGTTTCTGCAGATGCCGCCGGGTTGTCCGGTCAGATGGCATGATGGAGTTTCCTGCGGCTTTGCAGATGAGAACAAGCCGACAGTATCTGCAAAGCCGCAAAGCGGGGTTTTAAGTATCTTTTGAGAATAACAGTCGAGTCGACGGTTTCGATCGGCTGCGGGGATTGTTTTTCAAAGGATACCACATGCTTTATAACGTAAAGGCGGCTTTGTTTGATTTGGACGGGGTGATTGTTTTCACCGATCGATTTCATTTTCTGGCGTGGAAACGACTGGCGGACGAGCAGGGCTGGCGTTTCAATGAAACCATGAATCATCAACTGCGCGGGGTTTCGCGCATGGCGTCTCTGAATGTGATTCTGACCGAAAACGGCGTGTTGCTTTCGGATGAAGAGAAGGCGGAACTGGCCGACCGGAAGAACCGGTATTATGTCGAATCGCTTGAGCAGCTCGGCGAACAGGATCTGTATCCCGGTGCGGTTGATTTTATTCAGAAACTGAAGGCTCGCGGGGTGCTGATCGGACTCTGTTCGGTCAGTCGCAATGCACAGAGGGTGCTGGACCGGCTGAAGATCAGCGATCTGTTTGACTGCGTGGTGACCGGCGCGGATATTCAGAAGACCAAGCCGGACCCGGAGATTTTTCAGACGGCGGCGAAACGGCTGAATCGTCACCCGTTCAGCTGTGTGGTGTTTGAGGATGCGGAAAGCGGCATTGAAGCCGCGCGGCGCGGCGATTTCCGGTATGTCGGTGTCGGGGATGCGGTTCATCTTCCGAATGCGGATCAGGTGATTATGGATTATGCGTCCATCAATATTGACTCGCTGATTGAGTTTGGGCGGGTTCAGCCGCTGGAGGTGGATGGCTGGAAGGTGATCTGCCGCGATTTTATCCCGCCGCAGGCACAGTATTGGGAAAGCCTATTCTGCCTGTCCAATGGCTATATGGGCGTACGCGGGGCGTTCGAGGAGGAGTCGGCCTGCATGACCACCTGGACGCATCCGGGAACTTATATTAACGGAATGTCTGAAACGGTCGATTTTCCCGGCAACCGGGAGTTTCCCGGTGAGCTGGATAAAATGGATATTCTGGTGAACCTGTTTGACTGGCGTCTGATAACGGCGGTGATTGACGGGGAAGCGATGAACCTCGATTGCGGTCGGATTCTGGATCATTGCCGTGAACTGGACATGAAGATCGGCATACTGAACCGTTCCCTGGTTTGGGAAAGCTCCAGCGGAAAACAGGTGCAGATCGAAACGACCCGGCTGGTCTCGATGACTCGCAGACATTCGGCGGCGATCCGCTGTCGTGTGACGCCGCTCAATTTTTCAGGTTCCATTGAGCTTGTTTCTTCGGTCAACGGTGCGGCAAAAACGAACCTGCTGGATGAGTCCAGCGGTCTGCAGCAGCGCAAAACTGAGATCGTGGATGGCGATATTCTGTTTATGGATTATCGGACGGCGCGGTCAAAGATCGATTCCGGGCTGACCTGTGCGCACAGCACGATTGCCGGAACGGCTGGCGACGTTCGTATATCGCAGCAGGATGATCGGGTGGAATTTTGCTATCGGTTTGATGCGGAGCAGGGGAAGGCCGTTCAGCTGGACAAGCATGTCGCACTGGCGTCTTCCCTCGAAACAGTCCGTTCGGAAATCGAACCGTTTCTGCTGAATCGGGTTCGTCAGGATCGGTCGGAAGGATTTGACGTTCTTCAGCAGGAACAGGCGGAATGGTGGCGGCAGGCCTGGGATTCGATGGATATTGAAGTGGCCGGCTGCGAGGCCGACCAGCAGGCGATTCGTTTATCCCTGTTTCATCTGCGGCAGAATCATACGGAAGAAAACAAGCGGTCGATTTCCGCGACCGGAATTACGGGCGACAATTATCACGGCTGGATTTTCTGGGATACGGAAGTCTTCATGTTCCCGTTTTTTGTTTATCACGACCCGGCTGCGGCACGGGCGCTTCTCGAATATCGATGCAATACGCTGGACGGAGCGCGGCGGCGGGCGCGGGAAATCCAGCTGCCGGGCGCCTGCTACGGCTGGTCGACGCTGGACGGAACGGAAAACAACAGTTATTTCCCGGCGAGCACGGCGCAGTATCATGTGAATGCAGACATCGGCTATGCGGTCTGGCGTTATTTCCAGGTGACGCAGGACTTCGAATTTGTTGCCGGGCACTGCATGGATTCCCTGCTGGAAATCTGTCGGATGTTTGCCGGACTCGGAAAATTTATTGAAATGCACGGAAACCGGTTCTGCTTTAATTATGTGACCGGACCGGATGAATACAATTATCACGTCAACAACAACTGTTTCACCAATCTGCTGGCGCAGAAGCATTTCAGTTTTTCGCTCGAAATGCTGGATCGCATGGCCCGGGAGTGTCCGGCTGAGCTCGCCGAGTTGAAAGAACGGATTGAACTGTCTGAAGAGGAAATCGCTCTTTGGCGGCGGATCGAGCAGGAAATATTCGTTCCGTTTAACGAACAGCTCGGCATTCACGAACAGGATGACGGATTTCTCTATCGCGACCCGGTGGATATGGATGTCCTGCCGGACAACTATGAGTTCAAGAAGAGTTATACCGAACTGAACATGGGTCGCATGCAGGTGTGCAAGCAGGCCGATGTCGTGCTGTCCAACTTCCTGTTGAGCGACGCGTTTTCGCCTGAAATCAAACGGAAGAATTTTGATTTCTATCTGTCGCGCACCAAGCACGTTTCATCCCTTTCCTCCTGCATTCACAGCATCATGGCCGCTGAGGTCGGTCACAGCGAGATGGTCTACGATCTGCTGCGCCAGACGATTTATATGGACCTTTGCGACCTGAAGAAAAACACATCGAACGGAATCCATTTCGCCTGTGCGGGCGGTGTCTGGATGGTGGTAGTGAACGGACTTGCCGGCATGCGGGACGATTCAAACGGGCTTCAGTTCAATCCGTTTGTTCCGGAGGACTGGACGGGATATTCGTTTAAGATCCAGTATCGTGACCGGACTGTTTCCGTGGAAGCTGCGAAGGATGCCGTGAGTTATACCCTGCTGGACGGAGAGCCACTGACGATCCTGTCAAACGGCAAAGAATTGAGCCTGGTCACGGTTGGCGAAAAAGTTGAACAGTCGTTATAGTCGGAACGTTTTATGAGTTGCAAAATTACATTAATCGGCGCCGGGTCCGTTGTGTTTGCAAAGACAATGGTCTGCGACCTGCTGCAGTTTCCCGAATTCAGGGACCTTGAAATCTCGCTGATGGACATTGACCCGGCGCGGCTGAAAGTTGCCGCAGCGATGATGAAGCGGGTCGCCGCGAAATTGAACGTCCCTGCAACCATTACAGCGACGACGGACCGGCGCGAAGCCATTCGCGGCGCGAAATATGTGCTGTGCACCATTCAGGTCGGCGGCTATAAGCCGTCCACGGTGCGTGACTTTGAAATCCCGGCCAAATACGGGCTCAAACAAACCATCGGCGACACACTGGGCATCGGCGGCATCTTCCGCGGCCTGCGCACCATTCCGGTCATGCTCGACATCGCGCGCGACATCGCCGATGTCGCGCATCCCGACTGCCTT
>JBFWJN010000096.1:0-11516 GCA_050253185.1 Kiritimatiellales bacterium
TGGAAAACCGGCTCAGCCGGACGGCATGTCGAAGAGCCGGAAAAATTCGTTCACGGCGGCGGCCAGCTGATCTTTCGTCAAAAAGGTTTCATCATTGATACTCAGACAGTCGATCATTCCATCGATGAAGATATAGGTGTGCCGTGCCGCGAAGTACGGGGAAATCCATTCGTGGATTTCTCCGGCACTGCGCAGGCGTTCATAGACCTGCTCCAGTTCGCGGACGGATTTCTGCTGGTAGGCCAGCTCGTGATTGCACAGCTCATCGAACTCGGCGATGTATTCCATGCGCGAGAAGATCACGATCAGGAACCGCCGGACCTCCCGGTCGGTAAAGTACGATTCCAGCCCGGCCAGCAGCACCTGTTTCAGTTCGTCCAGCGTCTGGATTGATTCGTCGGACCACGGACGGGCGCGCAGAGGCGTCTTTTCGCTCATGTAGTCGTACAGCTGCAGAAACAGGTCGCTCTTGTCCCTGAAATGCCAGTGGATCGCGCCGCGCGAAAGCCCGGCGGCCTTGCTGATATCCGACAGCGTGGCACGGCTGACACCCTTGGCGTAAAACACCTTCAGCGCGGCCTTCAGAATCGAGATCCGCGTTTTTTCAGCATCTTCCTTGGTTCGTCTCATTTGTCCTGCACCTCCAGCGAATACGGAAAAAATTCAGGGGGAAGCCTGCGGTAGCCGAGCTTTTCATACAAGGCCTGACCGGCGAAGTTTTCCACGCCGGTCAGCAGATCGATCCGCTTCGCACCGCTTTCGCGCGCAAATTCCGTCGCCCGGTTCATCAGTGCCTCTGCGATTCCGCCGCGGCGGAATTCTTTCTTCACGAACAGGTCGTAGAGAATCTGGATTCGGATTGCCTCGACGGAGCAGAATGACGGATAGAGCTGAACGAACCCGGCGGCCGACCCGTTTTCCAATGCCAGGAAAACCGCCGACTCGCCGTTTTCGATCCGCTCGCGGATGAAAGCCCCGGCCAGCGCCGGATCGGACGGCTGCTGATAAAACTGCCGATAGAGATCGAACAGTTCCGCGACCGGCTTCACATGCTCCAGGCTGGCGCGAACAATCGTCATCTTATTCTCCGAACCAGCCGATGGGACCGGGTGCGAGGTTAATGTTGATCTGCTTCACTTCGGTGTACTCGTCGAGACCGTAGGTGCCGAGGTCACGGCCGATGCCGCTCTGTTTATAGCCGCCCCACGGCGCTTCGCTGTAGGTCGGATGATAGGCGTTGACCCAGGTGATTCCGGCGCGCAGCTTTTTGATGAAGCGCAGACCGCGCGCCCCGTCGTTGGTGAACACGCCGCCGGCGAGGCCGTAGACGGAATCGTTGGCCAGCCGCAGCGCGTCCTCTTCGTCCGTGAACTTCTGGACGGCGAGAACCGGGCCGAAAATTTCCTCCTGCACAATGCGCATTTTCGGCGTCGTATCAGTGAAGATGGTCGGCGCAAGGAAGAATCCCTTGTCGAGGCCGTTCTCCGTCAGGCGATGACCGCCGCACGCGAGCGTGGCGCCCTCTTCCTTCCCGATCCGGATGTAATCGAGCACTTTGTTCATGTGTTCTTTGGAAACCATCGCGCCCATCTCAACGCCGTCCATATCGCCGGGGCCGACCTTGATTTTATTGGCGCGCTCAACGAGGCGGGCGACAAACTGATCGTGAATGCTTTCCTGCAGGATCAGCCGCGAACCGGCCGAACAGACCTGTCCCTGGTTGGCGAAGATTGCGAACAGCGCCCAGTCGACGGCCGCTTCGAGATCGGCATCTTCAAACACCACGCACGGCGACTTGCCGCCGAGTTCGAGTGAAATCTTTTTAATATTTCCGGCCGCGGCTTTCATGATGGACCGGCCGGTGTCGGTTCCCCCGGTGAAGCCGACCTTATCAACGTCGGGATGTTCGGCCAAACGCGCGCCGAGTGCGGAGCCGGGACCCATCACGAGATTGGCCGAACCTTTCGGAAAATCGGCTTCGTCGATCAGCTCGAACAGACGGATGGCGGACAGCTGTGTGACGCTGGCGGGCTTGAACACGATGCAGTTGCCGGCGGCAAGCGCAGGAGCGATCTTCCAGGTCGCCATCAGCAGCGGATAGTTCCACGGAACAATCAGCGCACAGACGCCGACCGGCTCGCGCACAGTCATGGCCTGCATCGGATCGGCGACTTCATAGGTCTGGCCCATCGGCTTGGTGCAGAGCCCGGCGTAGTAGCGGAAGCAGGCGGCGGTGTCGGCCACGTCATATTCGGTTTCGCGCCGCGGCTTGCCGTTGTCGCGCATTTCGAGTTCGACCAGTTCCTCGGTATTCGCTTCGACGGCGTCGGCCAGTTTAAAGAGCAGTGCGGCGCGTCCCTGCGCCGGCGTCGTTCCCCACGGACCTTCATCAAACGCGGCGCGTGCGGCGGCGACGGCGGCATCGACGTCTTCCACCGTTCCGTCCGTTACCAGCGCAAGGGTCTCACCGTTTGCGGGATTGATGCTTTTGCGTGTTTTACCGGAGCTCGAAAGAACCCACTCGCCGTTGATGTACATTTTCTTCGGTTCGCTCATGACTGTTCTCCTTTATAGGCTTCGTTATAAATCCGCTGCGCATCCGCGAGCGTGATCGGCGCCGGATTGACCGACAGCAGCCGCGTGACCGTCATCACGGCATCGGCCATCGCGCCGAGATCGTCTCCGGGAATTCCGGCTTCGGCCAGCGACATCGGCAGACCGATTTTTTTCTTCAGCGCCTGCACGGCAGGCACAAACTGTGCCGCGTCGCGCACGCCGCAGAAGGCTGCGGCCAGATTGGCAAAACGTTCTTCGTTCGCGGCGCGGTTATGGTTGAGTACCGGGCCGAGCATCAGGCTGTTGGCCATGCCGTGCGGCACGTGATGGCGGCCGCCGAGCGGATAGGCAAATGCGTGAATGGCGGTGACGCTGGA
Organism: Kiritimatiellales bacterium; assembly: GCA_050253185.1. GTDB lineage: Bacteria > Verrucomicrobiota > Kiritimatiellia > Kiritimatiellales > Tichowtungiaceae > Tichowtungia. The sequence goes on from JBFWJN010000096.1 coordinate 2,934, forward strand.
ATTGGTGAAGGCCAGCCCGGCAAAGAAGCTCGCCGTCAGCATGCCTTCGCGCGCTTCAAGATTTCCGGGCTCATGCACGGCTTTTTCCAACCATTGGAAAATCAGGCCAAGCGCCTTGAGCGCCATCGCATCGCTGTACGGATTTTTCTTCACGGACAGATACGCTTCGGTCGCGTGGCAGAAGGCATCCATACCGGTGGCGGCCGTGATACGCGGCGGCATGGAAACCGTCAGTTCCGGCACGAGCAGCGCAGCGTGCGGAAGAATGTTGTTCGACACTACCGCTTTTTTCATCTGCTCTCGGGTGTCGGTGAGGATGGAAATATTGGTGACTTCGCTGCCGGTGCCCGCCGTGGTCGGAATGATGAACAGCGGCGCGCAGCGCTTGGCGACGAGACCGGTGCCGATCATCGATTCGACCGACCCGTCGTTCGTCAGCGATGCCGCGACGACTTTGGACGAGTCGATCGGGCTGCCGCCGCCCATGCCGATGACTGCATCGGCGCCGAAAGCTTTGGCCTGTTCGACCATTTCGGTAACCTGTTCGATGCTCGGGTCGGCTTTCGTTTCGCTGTAGACCTGTGCGTCGCGGCCGTTCTGCGCGGTTTTCCAAACCTTGGAAAACCCGTCGGTTTTGGCAATGTGCGGGCCGGTGACGATGAAGACCCGCGCCGCCTGCACCTCATGGAGCAGGCGGTCGAGGGCGCCGAACGCGTCCGCACCGCTGAATACGGCAGGCATGGGCATCAGCTGCATGTTGCGGCCTCCATGGCGGCTTCGAAGATGTCGAGACCTTCCTTGATTTCGGCTTCGCTGACGATGAGCGGCGGAATCCAGCGCACGACGTTGCGGCGCAGTCCGCAGGAAAGCAGCATCATGTCGCGGGCGTAGACTTCCCGGATGATTTTTCCGGGCAGGACGGTGTCGGGTTTGCTGCCGTCCATGATTTCGATGCCGATCATCAGGCCGCGGCCGCGCACGTCTCCAATCATTGGAAACTTTTTCTGCAGGCCACGCAGGCCGTTCATGAGCTGTTCGCCGCGGGCATAGGCGTTGGCGACGAGGCCTTCCTCTTTGATGACGCGCAGCGTGGCAACGGCCGCCGCGCAGCCGAGCGGGCTGCCGCCGTAGGTGCCGCCGTGCGTTCCCTTGATCCATTTGGCATCGAGTTCTTCGCGGCAGGCGATGCCGGAGATCGGCGCGCCGGAGCCCATGCCTTTGGCGATGGGCATGATGTCGGGTTCGATGCCGTCGTATTCATGCGCGAACATTTTTCCGGTGCGGCCGCAGCCGGTCTGGACTTCGTCGACGACGAGCAGGATGCCGTGCTGATCGCAGATGTCGCGCAGGCCTTTGAGGAAGCCGGGCGCGGCGGGCAGGTAGCCGCCTTCGCCGAGAACGGGTTCAACGACGATGGCTGCGGTTTCTTCAGGCGCACTCTGTGTGGCAAGAACGAGGTCGAGCCCGGCGAGCGCCGCGGCGGTTTCGTCGGCTTCGCTGCGGCCGGAGGCGAAGGCGTAGGGATACGGCGTGACGTAGATGCCCGCGGGCAGGTTCGGGTATTTGAGACGGTAGACGGTTTTGCTGGTGGTCATCGCCATCGCGAGATGCGTGCGGCCGTGGAAGCTGCCCTGCATGACGATGATGTTGGCGCGGCCGGTGGCATGCTTGGCCAGCTTGACGGCGGCCTCGATGGCTTCGGAGCCGCTCTGTGCGAAAAAGAAACGGTTGAGGTGCGGCGGGACAACGGTGGCGAGTTCCTCGGCCAGCTCGGAAACGACGTTGTGGCGCGCGCAGTTGATCTGGCTGAAAATGAGTTTCTGCGCCTGCTCCGCAATGGCCGCCGCGACCTTCGGGTGGCTGTGGCCGGTGCTGGTGACCCCGATTCCGCTAGTGAAGTCGAGGAGCGATTTCCCGGTGTCGGTGTAGAGCCGGCACCCCTGGCCGCGCACGACGGTCTGGTCGCACGCGCATGTCCATACGCTGGACAGATGACTGGATTGTGTTGTCTTCATTTTCTTTCTTGGTTCCTTCGTAATTCCGTTCGGGACAGAGCCGCTATGCCAGGTCCTTGAGCGAGTCCTCAATGACTTCCAGAGTCCGGTCGAGCAGTTCCATCGGGACGGTGAGAGCGGGTTCGATGCGAATGGTCTGGGCGTTGTTGAGCGTGCCGCCGGTGAGAACCCCGCGGTGGAACATGCCCGCCACGGTTTTATAGCCGATCTCGCCATCGACAAATTCCATACCGATGAGCAGGCCTTTGCCGCGAATTTCTTTGATGAGATGCGGGTAGCGCTCACGCAGCTCGTTGAGCTTGCCCATCATGTACTCGCCTTTTTCGGCGGCCTGGCGCGGGGTGTCCTCTTCGAGCAGCACGCCGATAGCGGCGAGCGCCGACGCGCAGGCGATCGGGTTGCCACCGGTCGTCGTCGTGTGCATGAACGGGTTCGGTTCGAGGCAGCTCCAGATTTTTGCGGTGGACATAAAGCCGGAACAGGCGACCACGCCGCCGCCGAGGGCTTTGCCGAAGGCCATGATGTCGGGCTGGACGCCCCAGCAGTCGACGCCGAAGACTTCTCCGACGCGGCCGAAGCCGGTCTGCACTTCATCGGCAATGAGCAGCACGCCGTAGCGGTCGCACATTTCGCGCAGGCGCGGCCAGTAGTCGGCCGGCGGAACGATGGCGCCGGCTTCGCCCTGTACGGGTTCGACGATGATCCCGGCGATGTCGTCACCGACGAGCTGGGCCTTTTTGAGTTCCATTTCCATGGCGTCGGCATCGCCATACGGTGCATATTTGACGTTGCTGAGCAGCGGCAGCAGCGGCTTGCGGAAGACGGACTTGCCCATCACCGAAAGCGCCCCGGCGGTTTTGCCGTGGAAGCTGCCGAGGGTGGAAATGAATCCGGGCTTGCCGGTGTAGAGCTTGGCGAGCTTGAGTGCGCCTTCGACGCCTTCGGTTCCGCTGTTGGCGAAAAAGCCGTACTGGATGTCGCCGGGCGTGAGGTTGGCCAGCACGCGGCCGAGCTGTGCGCGCAGCGGGTCGAGCAGTTCCTGCGAGTACTGCGGCGAACGCTCGAGCTGTGCTTTGACAGCGGCAACGACTTTCGGATTGCGGATGCCGAGGCTGTACAAACCGAAGCCGCCGAGCATATCGATGAATTCGCGGCCGAGCACGTCGGTGATGATGGAGCCCTGCCCCGACCATTCGGTCATGGCGAATTCGCCGGCGATGGTGGCCGATTTGCGGTACTCGAGGAATCCTTTGTTAATATGGCTGGCGAAGTTTTCGGTGGTTTTGCGGGCGATTTCCTCTTTGACGGACTGAGTGAGTTCAGTTTCTCCGGTGACAATTCGGTTGATCCACTGGACTTCGGTTTTTGCGTTTTCAATATTTCTGGGCATTTTGTTCTCTCTGATTTGAATTGAAGGTTAACGGGTTAAAAAACGGTTTTCTCAGGGTTCACCGGGCAGCGGCGCGTAGAGCCGGCCCCATTTGTTGATGACGGATCTCATGACAAACTCCTCAGTGCGCGGCACTCGTTCCGGTTTTGGCGGTGATGCGCTGCATGACGGTGACCAGCGCAATGGTCAGCAGCATGACGATGGTGGACAGCGCGTGAATTTCAGGTGTCACGCCGCGCTTGAGAGACGCGTAGATGAACAGCGGCAGCGTGGTGGATTTCGGGCCGGCGGTGAAGAAGCTGATGACGAAGTCGTCGAGCGACAGCGTGAAGGCCAGCATCGCGCCGGCGAGAATCCCGGGCTTGAGCAGCGGCAGCAGGATTTTGAAGAGCACCCGCTTGTGGTCGGCGTACAGGTCGTAGGCCGCCTCTTCCACTTCGTGGCCGATCAGTTCCATCCGGCCGCGCACGACGAGAGCGACGAAGGAGATCTGGAAGGTGACGTGCCCGACGATCATCGACGCGAGGCCAAGCTCGAACAGGCCGGTGAGCGCGCGGATGACGCTGAAGGCGATAACGAGCGCAACGGCGAAGATGATGTCGGGCGTGACAACGGGCAGGTGCAGGATGGTGTCGAGATTGCCGAGCACCCGCTTCGACCAGGGGAAACGGTACATGCCGAGGGCCAGCATCGTACCGAGCACGGTGGAGACCACCGTCGATACCACGCCGAGGATGAGCGTATTGAGTGCGGCGCGCAGGATGACTTCGTTGTGAAACATCTTTGTGTACCAGCTGAGGGTGAAGCCGCCCCAGTCGAGCCCGTATTTGGAGGCGTTGACGGAGAAAATCGCCACGCACAGCAGCGGGATGTACAAAAAGACAAATACCAGAACCGAACTGATGGTGATTGCGGTGGAGCTGCGATTCATTTTAACGGCTTCCTTTCTGCTGCCTGCGGCGCGAGGCCATCAGCGCGGACAGTGTGAGCAGCATGAGAACCAGGCTGATGGCCGCGCCGAACGGCCAGTCGCGCGCCGTGCCGAACTGCTGCTGGATGAGGTTTCCGATGAGCATGTAGCGCGAGCCGCCGAGCATGTCGGGCACAACGAACATGCCCATGGCGGGCACAAGCGTGAGCGTGATGCCGACGGAAAGTCCTGGCAGCGTCTGTGGCAGCACCGCGTGGCGGAACACCCGCCAGCCGCTGCCGTACAGATCCTTGGCGGCCTCGATCAGCGCCCAGTCCATTTTTTCGACGGCGGTGTAGAGCGGCAGCGCCACGAACGGCAGGAACATGGAGACCATGCCGAGGTAGACGGCGAAGGTGCTCGGATAAAGTGCCGAGCCCGGTTCAATCGCGCCGACGTTGGCGAGCAGCCGCGCCAGCGGCATGTTCGGCGCGAGCACGAGGAACCAGGCATAGGTCCGAATGACGAGGTTGGTCCAGAACGGCACGAGCAGCATGGTGAGCCACGTCGTCCGGGTTCTGTCGGGCCGCGAAGCGAGAAAAAAAGCCAGCGGATAGGACAGCAGAACGCAGAAGAAGGTGGTGAGCACCGCCACGACGATGCTGCGCCAGAGAATCCACAGGTTGTCGGCCGACCAGCCGAAAAAGCCGAAGCCAGCGAGGCGTTTCATGTTGTCGATGGAAAAGTGCCATTCGACCTGTCCGTAGTCGCCGCGCGTCGCGAAGCTGACGGCGATGAGCGACAGGCACGGAAGAATCAGGAAAATCATGCTCCAGAAAAGACCGGGCGCGATAAACCCGAAACCGCGCGTCATCAGCCGGCTGCGCCGGACGAGTGCGCCGTGAAAGATGGTGTAGCCTTTTTCCGGCGTTTCCATTTCAGTTTTTTCTGTATCAGTCATTGAGCACCACCACCGTTTCCTGGGGAACATTGACCATGACTTCTTCGCCGATCGCGAAGGGCCGGACCGATTCGGTTTCGACCTGCAGCCCGTTATCGAGGAAGAGTTCCTGATAGCAGCCGCGATAGAGGGCGGTTTCGACGTTCCCTTTCAGCGAACAGTCGGCCGGATCAAAGGTGACGTTGAGGTTTTCAGGACGAATGGTGACGGTACCTTTTTCCCACTGCACGTCGTCGGAAACATCCCATTCGCCAAATTTTGTTCGGACGCGCCGGTCGCCGATGCGCTCGGCATCGATGAAGTTCTGCGTGCGCAGGAAGTCGGCGACGAAGCGGTTTTTCGGTTTGTCGTAGACGGAGCGGACATCGCCGATCTGGGCGACTTCGCCGACATTCATGACGGCCATGCGGTCGGAAACGGTGAGCGCCTCCTGCTGGTCGTGCGTGACCATGATAAAGGTTTTTTCGAGGCGCTGCTGGAGCTGGCGGAGTTCGACCTGCACCTGCACGCGGAGCTTGGCGTCAAGCGCGGACATCGGCTCGTCGAGCAGCAGCAGCTCGGGTTCGTTGGCGAGTGCGCGGGCGAGCGCAACGCGCTGGCGCTGGCCGCCGGACATCTGGTCGGGCTTGCGGTCGCCGAAACCCTGCAGCTGAACGAGGTCGAGCGTGGCGTTGGCTTTGGCAATGGCTTCGCCTTTCGGAATTTTGCGGGAGATCAGGCCAAAGCAGATGTTCTCGAGGACGGTAAGGTGCGGGAAAAGCGCATAGCTCTGGAAGACGGTGTTGACCGGCCGCTCATTGGCGGGTTTCCAGGTGATGGATTCGCCGCCGAGCATGACCATACCGCTGTCGGGCATTTCGAGTCCGGCGATGATACGCAGCAGCGTCGTCTTGCCGCAGCCGGACGGACCGAGGAGCGTAAAGAACTCACCTTTCTCGACCCGGACGTCGACGTGGTTGAGTGCGGTCACCTCGCCGTAGTTTTTACAAATTGAAAATACATTCAGTTTCATCGTTTTCCTCCGCCGGTTAAATGCCTGCCACCCGGTGCACGCCGTCGTGCGTTAAGAGCGGCCCGTAATGCTGGGGCCGCCGGTCCCTGAAGAATCCCCAGCCGGACCGAAAGTCCCGCAGGGATTCAAAATCGAATTCCGCCGTCCAGACGCCTTCGGTGACGCGGTCGGCATCGGCGACGAGTGCGCCGGTTTCGTCGGCAATGAAGGAACTGCCGTAAAAGGTCATTTCGCAGTCCTCGTCGCGCTCGGTGCCGATGCGGTTGGAGGCACAGACGGGCGTGAGGTTGGCCGCGGCGTGCCCCTGCTGGGTGCGGCGCCAGTGCGCGGCGGAGTCGTAGCCGGGCATGCGCGGCTCGGAGCCGATGGCGGTCGGGAAGAGCAGCACATCGGCATCGAGCAGTGCGAGGCTGCGCGCCGTTTCGGGATACCACTGGTCCCAGCAGATGCCCGCGCCGACGCGGCCGTATGCCGTTTCAAAAACCTTGAAGCCGAGATCGCCGGGATTGAAGTAGTATTTTTCTTCGTAGCCGGCGCCCTGCGGGATGTGGATTTTGCGGTAGATGCCGAGCATGGATCCGTCGGCGTCGAGCATGGCGAGCGAGTTGTAGTGCGCGCGTCCGGCGCGCTCAAAGAAACTGAGCGGCAGGACGACGGAGAGCTCTCTGGCGAGCGCGGCGAAGCGGCCGAGCAGCGGATCGCTGAGCGCCGCTTCGTGCGCGGCTGAAAAATAGTCGTACTTCTGCAGCTTGCAGAAGTACACGTTTTCAAAGAGCTCCTGGAGCAGGATGATGCAGGCTCCCTCGGCGGCGGCGCGGCGGACGAGCGCTTCGGCCCGGTCGACATTTTCTTCTGTCTTTTCGCTGCACGCCATCTGGGTGACGGCCACTTTTGTTTTCCTGCTCATTTTCGCTGTTTCCTTTAAAAAACCGGCAACGGGGCGCCGACGGGCTGCTGCTGGGTGATGCAATGAATTCCACCGCCGCCCTGAAAAATTCCAAGGCTTGGAACCTGCACAACTTCCCGCCCGGGGAAGGCGGCGCACATGATCTCGTATGCGTCATCGTCGGCATCGTCGTCGAAGGACGACATGACGATTCCGCCGTTGGCGATGTAGAAGTTGATGTAGCTGAGGTCCAGGCGCCAGTTGCCGATGCATTTTTCCTCGGGCTGCGGCATCAGAATCACTTCGATCGGGCGGCCTTTTGCATCGGTCGCCTCGCCGAGCCGGCGGATGGCGTCCCGGCTGACGGCATAGTTGGCGTCGTCCGGGTCGGTGCAGTTGTGGAGCATGACTTTGCCCGGCGCAACGAAACAGGCGAGAATGTCGACGTGGCCGCGGGTGCAATCATCTTCAAGACCGTTGCCGAGCCAGATGATTTTTTCGACGCCAAGGTAGGCTTTGTAGAGTTCTTCGAGATGTTCTTTGGACATGCCGGCGTTGCGCGCCGGGTCGAGCTGGCACTGTTCGGTGACGAGCATGGTGCCTTCGCCGTCGACGTGAAATGCGCCGCCTTCGAGGATGAAGGGCGCGACGTAGCGGCGGACTTTCTGGCGGTGCAGCCAAGTGACGGTCATGTCGAGGTCATAGGCGCCGGTCGGAACGGGTTTTTTCTCCAGAATCGAGTCGTCAACGGGATGGTGGCCCCAGTCGTTGAACATCCAGTCGATGCCGGCGATCCCGCCTTTGCCGTCGATGACGTAGGTCGGGCCGGAATCGCGCACCCAGGAGTCGGTGGATTTCTGCACAACGACTTCGACGGCCGGGCCGCACATGGCGGCGGCTTCGGAGGCGAGTTCGGGGCCGGCGAGCATTCTGACCGGTTCGAACCGCGCAATGGAGGCGGCGACTTCGGCGGTGGCGCGTTTTAAAGCGGAAATATCATAAAGCACATCGGAACGGCAGGGCCATGCGAGCCAGCAGGCGGCGTGCGGTTCCCATTCAGCGGGCATATGAAGTCCATCGGAGACCGGTGTGCGAACCGGGATGTACATAGGGGTTCCAGGAATCTGTTTTGCAGCATTCATACAATTTCTTGGTTGTTGAGGATGCTGCCGGGCGGCGCACGCCGCCCGGCAGGCGGGACAGGTTTACCGGGTTTTCACCATTTTCCACACTTCACCGTAGAGCGCAGTGTTGGATCCGGCATCCAGAATGAATTCGAGTTTCTTCTCGGTTTCGGCATCGGGATAGATGGACGGATTGTTGAGCAGGCCCGGTTCAATGTATTCCAGTGCCGCGCCGTTCGGTGTGGCGAACATGGTGTAGTTCGATAGCCTGGCGCCGTTTTTGGC
>JBFWJN010000097.1:0-11434 GCA_050253185.1 Kiritimatiellales bacterium
ATTGACTACGGCACCGCCGAAGCCAATACCGTTGCCGGTAAGATCGGAATCAAAGTGTGGATTTGCAAGGCCGACAAGGTGGAAGCCTAGGAGTATTGAACAATGCCTTTAATGCCTAAACGAGTGAAGTTCCGCAAAGTCCAGAAGGGCTCCCGCGGAGGTATGTCCAAAGCCGGCACCACGCTGGCCTTCGGCGAGTACGGTCTTCAGGCGCTGGAACGCGCGTGGATCACAAACATCCAGATCGAAGCCTGTCGTGTTGCGATCAACCGCAACCTGAAGCGCAAAGGAAAACTCTGGATTCGTATTTTTCCCGATAAACCGTACACCAAAAAGCCGCTGGAAGTCCGCATGGGTAAAGGGAAAGGCGGCGTCGAAGGCTGGGTGTCTGTGGTTCGTCCCGGACGGATGCTTTTCGAACTGGACGGCGTCACGGAAGCTCAGGCCCGTATTGCGATGCGCCTGGCCGCCACCAAACTGCCCATCCGGGTTCGGTTTGTCACCCGTCATGCCGCCGGCTGATTTAAATTGAGAGCAGCAGAATGAAAAAGACACAAGAACTTAGAGAACAGACAACAGCCGAGCTGCAGCAGCAGCTTGACGATGCGAAGAAGGAGCTCTTTACGCTGCGCCTTCAGCAGGTTTCCGGGCAGCTGGAAAATCCGGTGCGTATCCGGACCCTGCGGCGGTCGATCGCACGCATCAACACAATTATGAATCAGGCTGTGAAAGCCGAGGGGTAAAAGATGGAGTCAAGAGGTCATCGGAAAGTGCGTGAAGGTCGTGTGTGCAGCGCGATGGGTAACAAATCCATTGCCGTGCTCATCGAACGCCGGGTGCGTCATCCCTTGCTGGGCAAGGAACTGCGCGTATCGAAGAAAATCCATGCGCACGACGAAAATAACGAAGCCAAAATCGGCGATGTCGTTCGGGTAATGGAAACCCGCCCGGTCAGCAAGCTGAAACGCTGGCGTCTGGTTGAAATTCTTTCGAAATAAAAGGTTGAAACGCCATGATTCAGGTACAGAGCAGATTGAATGTAGCGGATAACACAGGCGCCCGCAGCGTTATGTGCATCCGGGTCATGAAGACCAAACGCAGATATGCAAAGGTCGGCGAGATCATTAAAGTGGCTGTTAAGGAAGCCCAGCCCGGCGGCGTTGTCAAAAAAGGCGATGTCTGCGAAGCCGTGATCGTGCGCACCACCGCTCCGATTCGTCGCAAAGACGGTTCCGTGCTGCGGTTCGACCACAATGCGGCAGTGATCATCGATAACAACAAAAACCCGCGCGGCACCCGTATTTTCGGACCGGTTGCCCGTGAACTGCGCGACGGCAATTTCATGAAGGTTGTCTCCCTCGCGCCGGAAGTGCTTTAAGGAGAGGATTCGATTTATGGCAGCACGTATTAAAAAAGGCGACACGGTTCAGGCCATCGCCGGTGATGACAAAGGCAAGACCGGCAAGGTCCTCCAGATTCTTTCCGGCGGCGAACGCGTTGTGGTGGAAGGTTTGAATCTGGTGAAGAAACACATGCGCAAAACGCAGGATAACCCGCAGGGCGGTGTGTTTGAAAAAGAAGCGTCGATTCACAGCTCGAATCTTAAAAAAGCATAGTCAACAGTAACCCATTTACCAGGAGCGGGTATCCATGATACCGACAATGAAACAAAAATACCGCGAGCAGGTGGCGCCGGGACTTCAGAAGAAGTTCAATTATGCAAACCGCATGCAGGTCCCCTCGCTTTCCAAGATCACCCTCAATGTGTCGGTCGGCATGCAGTATGACCGCGATGCCCTTCAGGCGGTTCTCGAGGATCTGGCCAAAATCACCGGTCAGCGCCCGGGCATGATCAAGGCCCGCAAGAGCGTCTCGAACTTCAAACTGCGCGAAGGCGTTTCGCTGGCCGGCAAGGTCACGCTGCGCGGTAACCGCATGTATGAGTTTCTCGATCGCCTGATCAACGTGGCCCTGCCGCGTATCCGCGACTTCCGCGGGATTCCGGCAAAATCCTTTGACGGGCGCGGCAACTACACGCTCGGCATTAAAGAGCAGACCATTTTTCCGGAAATCAATCCGGACCATGTCCGCAAGGTGCACGGCATGGATGTGACATTTGTCACAACGGCCAAAACCAATCCCGAGGCCTACGAACTGCTCAGCCTTCTGGGAATGCCGTTTGAAAACGCCAAAAACAAAGGTGAACAGCAATGATATTGAGCGATCCCATTTCCGATATGCTCACCCGCATCCGCAACGCCAATATGGCAGGGCATGCCAAGGTGCAGATGCCGCATTCCAAAATGAAGAGCGAACTGGCCCGCATCCTGAAGCAGGAAGGCTACATCAAGGACTTCACGACTGAAAATGTCGGCGGCAAGCCGTCACTGGTTCTCTTCCTGAAATTCACGGAAGAACAGAAGCCGGTCATTCAGGGCCTGCGCCGTGTCAGCCGTCCGAGCCGTCGCCACTACGTCACCTCCGACAGCATTCCGAAAGTGCTCGGCGGAATCGGAACCGCGGTTCTGAGCACATCGACCGGTATCCTCAGCGATGCCGAGGCCCGTAAGGCGCACATCGGCGGCGAAGTCCTCTGCTATGTCTGGTAATTTCAAATTGAGGTTTAACAATGTCTAGAATAGGAAGATTACCCGTAACAGTCCCGGCCGGCGTGGACGTCTCCGTCAGCGGCGGAACCGTCACCGTGAAAGGCCCGAAAGGGCAGAGCTCCTGGGACGTTCCCGCGAAAATCAGTGTTGCTGTCGAAGACGGTCAGGTGCTCGTCACCCGTCAGGACGACAACAAGGAATCCCGCGCGCTGCACGGAACCATCCGCAACGTGATCAAAAACATGGTCATCGGTGTGCAGACCGGTTACGTCAAAGAACTCGAAATCCAGGGCGTCGGCTACAAAGCCGTCCTCCAGGGCAAAACGCTCGTTCTCTCGCTCGGGTTCTCCCACGATATCAAGTACGACATTCCCGAAGGAATCACAGTGGAAGTGAACGGGAGTACCGAAGTAAAAGTATCGGGGCACGACAAGCCCCTGGTCGGACAGGTCGCCGCGCGCATCCGTGCGTTCGCTCCCGCTGAACCCTACAAGGGCAAAGGCGTGCGCTATAAAGGCGAACAGATCCGTCGTAAAGAAGGTAAGGCAGTGGCTTAATCATGAAGGTCAAAAGCAAAGCAGATTATCGCAAGCGCAGACATTTCCGTCTGCGGAACAAGGTTCAGGGAACCGCGGAACGCCCCCGTATGGCGGTCTACGTCTCCAACCGCTACATGTATGTGCAGCTCATCGACGACGACGCGCAGAAAACACTCTGCTCCGTCTCCTCCCTGGGCGACAAATGCACGGTCGAGATCGCCAAAGCGCTCGGCGCCAAAGTCGCCGAATCCGCCAAAGGCAAAAACATCAGCCGGGTCGTTTTCGACCGCGGCGGATTTGCCTACGGTGCGCGTCTGCGCGCTCTGGCCGACAGCGCCCGCGAAGCCGGAATCGAATTTTAGTTTTAACTTAGGAGTTGCCCGCAGTGACGAATAAATCGGCAGAAAAAGAAAACAGGAAACCGGATCTCGAAGAACGCGTCGTCCACATCAACCGCAATTCAAAAGTGGTCAAGGGCGGACGTCGTTTCAGCTTCGGCGCGCTGGTCGTCGTCGGTGACGGCGCTGGACGTGTCGGCTACGGTCTCGGAAAAGCCAACGAAGTGGCGGATGCCATCCGCAAAGCCGGGGATGTCGCCAAACGCGCCATGAAACCGGTCACCATGAAAGGCACCACCATTCCGCATGAGGTCATCGGTCGTTTCGGCGGTGCGGAAGTGCTGCTGCGCCCCGCCTCCGAAGGTACCGGCGTGATCGCCGGCGGCTCCTGCCGCGCGGTGCTCGAACTGGCCGGTGTGCGCGATGTGCTCGCCAAATCGCTCGGCAGCAGCAACAAACTGAACGTAACCAAAGCCACTCTGGCTGCTCTGGATTCGCTGCGCTCTCGCGAAGAGGCGTTCGCGGCCCGTGGAAAATAAAGTAAGAGGTTTTTCAAATGGAACTGCATTCTCTACAGCCTGCAAAAGGTTCAACGCACCGGAAAATGCGCGTCGGTCGCGGCCGGGCTTCCGGCAAAGGTAAAACATCCGGACGCGGTCACAAAGGCGCCTACGCCCGTTCCGGCCACAAGCATAAGCCGCTGTTCGAAGGGGGCCAGATGCCGATGGCCCGCCGTATTCCCAAGCGCGGCTTCAGCAACGTCAACCGCAAAGTCTATGCTCCGGTGAACGTCGCAGCGCTTGCTGCTTTCGAAGAAGGTACGGAAGTGACCATCGACCTGCTCCGCCAGGCCGGTATGGTCAAGGGAGTCTGGGACGGTGTCAAAATCCTGGGCAACGGCGGGCTGGACAGAAAACTGTCGGTCAAAGCCAATGCATTCAGCGCGACCGCCAAAGAGAAAATCGAAGCTGCCGGTGGCAGCTGCGAAACCATCTGATCACAGACAACCTTGCGGGGTAACCCATGCTTTCCGCCTTAGTTAACAGCTTTAAGATTCAGGAACTGCGCCAGCGGATCCTGTTTACGTTCGGCGTCATTTTCCTCTGTCGCCTGATCTCCTCCATCCCGATTGCCGGGGTGGACTTTGGAATGATCAGTGCGTACATCCAGGAAACCAGCGCGGGCGGCGGCGTCGGGTTCCTCGACATGTTCAACCTGTTCAGCGGCGGTGCCGTGCAGAACTGCGCCGTCGGCGCGCTCGGCATCATGCCCTACATCAGCGCCTCGATTATTATTCAGCTGATGACCGCGGTGGTCCCGGCTCTTGAGAAACTGGCCCGCGAAGGCGAGTCCGGCCGGGCGAAAATCACCCAGTACACTCGCTATCTCACCGTACTGCTCTGCGCCTTTCAGGGGTTCCTGATCGCCCGTGCACTCGAAAGCGGAAACCTCTATTTCCCGGCTTCCGTCGTGCAAATCCCCGGTCTTGGGTTTGAACTGCTCACGGTCATGTCGCTCGTCACCGGCACACTGCTGCTGATGTGGCTCGGCGAACAGATCACCGAACGGGGAATCGGCAACGGGATTTCCATGATCATCACCGTCAATATCATCAGCCGCCTGCCGATGGCTGTTTCGGCGATGATCAGCATGTTCAAGCCGGTGGACGGTGTGATTCGCCACTCCCCGTTCATGGCGGTTGCCATGCTCATAATGATTCTGGTTGTGATCGCCGGTGTTGTCGCTGTGACTCAGGCCCAGCAGAAAATCCCGGTGCAGTACGCCAAGCGCGTGGTCGGCCACAAAGTCTACGGCGGACAGCACACCTTTATGCCGCTGCGCGTCAACTATGCCGGAGTGATGCCCATCATCTTTGCCCAGGCCATCCTGATGTTCCCCTCCAAGCTGTTCAACATGCTTCCCTGGGCGGCGGCAAAACGCATCGGCGCATTGCTCAGTTATGGAACCGGCCTGTACATGACAATCTTCGGTCTCATGATCCTCTTTTTCTCCTATTTCTGGGTCGCTACGCAGTTCAACCCGGTTCAGATCGCTGATGACTTGAAGCGGCACGGCGGCTATATTCCCGGAATCCGTCCCGGCACGCCGACGGCGGAATTCCTCGATCGCACCATGACCCGCATCACGCTTGCCGGTGCACTGTTCCTGACCGTCATTGCGGTTCTTCCGACGATTATGGGCAATGAGTTCGGTATTCCGGGCCTTGTCGCCTCCTTCTTCGGCGGCACCAGCCTTCTGATTATGGTTGGAGTCATGCTCGACACCATGCGACAGGTCGAATCCCATCTGCTGATGCGCCACTACGACGGATTTTTGAAAAAAGGAAAATTGAAGTCCGGAAGAAGGTAAAGGCGATGGAAGCTATTATTCTCCTTGGCGGTCCCGGCGCAGGCAAAGGGACGCTGGCAGAAGTACTCAAACAGAAAACCGAATATCACCACGTCTCAACCGGTGACATGCTCCGCTCCGCCGTTTATTGCGGAAGCCCCATCGGCCTCGAAGCCAAAAAGTTCATGGACGCCGGACAGCTCGTTCCGGACGAAGTCATTCTTGGCATCATCGAAGAACGAGTTTCCAACGAATCCGCCGGTGTCCATTTCATGTTCGACGGCTTTCCGCGCACGCTCGAACAGGCCGAAGGCCTCGACCGGATTTTCAACCGCTTCGGCGGAACCATTTCCAATGTTTTCCAGCTGGACGTTGAATCGTCCGCACTCATCCGTCGTCTCACCGGCCGTCGCGTCTGCCGAAGCTGCGGCGCGGTGTATCACATCCCCAACAAACCGCCGCTGAAAGACGGAATCTGCGATGTGGACGGCGGCGAACTCTATCAGCGCGATGACGACAGGGAAGCCACCATTCTCAACCGGCTCGAGGTTTATGAGAAACAGACGGCGCCGCTTATCGCTTATTACCTCAAAAAAGGGCTGATCCGCAAAATCGATGCCGGTGGATCGCCCGAACAAACCGTTGCACTCGTTCTGAACGTGCTCAACGGATAGATTGGACAGTCATGATCATCATCAAAAACGCTTCGGAACTGGAAGCGATGCGCCGCGTTAACCGGATCACCGCCCGCGTGCGGGATGCACTCGCCGCAATGGTCCGTCCCGGAATCACCACGCTCGATCTCGGCAATGCCGCACAGAAACTCATTCGCGAGCACGGCGGCGTCAGTGCCTTCTACGGCTACCACGGCTATCCCGGCCAGATCTGCGTTTCCGTCAACGAAGAAGTCGTCCACGGGATTCCCGGCCGGCGGGTGATTCACGAAGGCGATGTCGTCAGCATCGATGTCGGCGTCAACTACGGCGGCTTTGTCGGCGACACCGCCGTTACCGTGGCCGCCGGAGAAATCAGCGACGAGAAAAAACGGCTGCTCGAAGTCACCAAAGCGGCGCTTGATGCCGGCATTGCCAAAGCTGTCGCCGGCAACCGCCTCGGCGATGTCTCCTATGCCATCCAGACCGTGGTGGAAGCCGCCGGATTCTCGATTGTCCGCGAATTTGTCGGTCACGGCATCGGGCGCGACATGCACGAAGATCCGCAGGTTCCAAACTTTGGAAAACCGGGCCGCGGTCCGAAACTCAAACCCGGGATGACGATTGCCATCGAGCCGATGGTCAACATCGGCAGCCCCAAAGTGGAAGTGCTCGAAGACAACTGGACAGCCATTACCTGCGACGGCAGTGCGTCTGCGCACTTCGAGCACTCTGTTGCGGTCGGTGTCACCGAGCCGGAAATCCTTTCACTACCCTGATTTTCCAATCCTTGGAAAACTCAGCCGATTGAAATCCGGTGGATGCACGAAAAAGTCTGTCCGACCGGCAGGTTCTGAATTCCAGGCTTTTTGGGCAGTTCCCCATACGGCTGTTCCGGATCAGCAAACCCGAACCACGGCTCAATACACACAAACGGCGCGCCGGGTTTCGACCAGATTCCAAGGTTTGGAAAACCGGGGAATTCAACCCTCAGGTGCCGCGGATGTTTCGCTGAGCCAAGCGTGATGCGTTCGGATTGGCATTCCGGGAAAATCAGCGCATCGCGGTCAAACAGATGCCCGTTCAGCGGCAGGCGGTTCGATTCATTCAGTACCGGAACCGCTGTTTCCGAAAGCAGTCCATTCGGACTCAGTAGCCGTGCATTCAGCGTTTCCGTTGTTTCAAAATCCAGAAAACAGTTTTCAATTGGACCGGGGAGCAGAAACCCGGGATGCGCACCGATCGAGAAGGGCATTGCGGAAGCCCCGTTGTTGCCGACAGTATATTCGATCTCCAGTGTGCTGTTGTTCAGCCGGTAGATGATTTTCAGATCAAATTCAAACGGATAGACGCTTCGCGTATCGGCAGTCGGCAGGAGCTGAAACACGGCCGAGCTTCCCGTCTGCTCAATCAGCTCAAAATCCATGTCGCGCGCAAAGCCGTGCTGTGAAAGCGTGTAGTGTTTACCGTTCAGTTCATAACGGTTGTCCCTCAGTTTTCCAACGATTGGAAAAAGCACGGGTGCGTGGCGGCCCCAGACGGATGAGTCGGCCTGCCAAAGGTATTCCACTCCCTCCGCATTGCGGAGACTGCACAGTTCCGCGCCGCGGGGTTTAATTCGGACAGACAGCTGTTGGTTGGTAATCGATATCACGGGCTTCTCCTTGGTTCAGGGCGGTCAGCAGTAGCGACCAGAAACACAGTACAATGTTAAACAGCGGGAACTGCAACGCCAGCGGCAGGCAGTAGATAATGCTGACCGTGGGAAGCCAGATGCCCCAGTTGGCCATCATGATCGAAAACAGCTGAATGGTTTTCTCCGGGAGAGAGAATTTCTGGATGGCACGCGAAAATGAGTATCCGCAGTTTTTCCAGTGCAGTGTCAGGGTCACAAATGGCGGAACCCAGAACACACTGTAAACGAACTGGTCCATCAGAACTTTTTTGAGAACAGTCATGAAGTCCGGCTGATTGCCGAACAGGACAGCCTGTATCTGGTAGAAGAGATCGACCATCAGTCCGTTGACCGCCCAGAAACCGATCAGGAACAGCAGTTCCGCAATCCGCCGTCCCCGTTTAACTTCGCCGCGAAGACAGAGAAACAGAAAAGGAATCACCCCGCCGAAGAGTGCAGTTCCAAGGATTGGAAAAAACATTCCCAGCCGCTGCCGGATCTCCGGGATTTTCAGAAGCTGCTGGTGAACGGTCGGGTTGAAATAATACAGCAGAACCATCGCCAGCGCGAAGCCCTGCAGCAGGAGTCCCGGTCCGAGGTTCCTGCGCGCGGCGGTCAGTCCATTTCTGAAGATGATATGCATAAGCCGCGCGTTGTACGCCCTGGCCGCGCGGCTGACGATCAAAAACGGTCATGAATTTCCAGGGATTGGAAAAAATCCGTACCCGGTTTCCAATCCCTGGAAACCGTCACCGGCGGTGGCGTTTTTTCGGACCGCCTTTATGCGGCCGGCTGCCGGTCAGGGTGACCTGCGTTTTCTTTTTGCGGCCGGTGCGCGGCGCTTTGCCTTTTTTCGGGCCGGCCGGACGATCGAAACTGCTCTTCTGCCCGGCGAGCTGGAAGTCGACGAGCTTGCGGGCCATATCGACGCGGGCGAGTTCGACATCAACCGCATCGCCGATCGTGTAGGTTTTGCGGTGACGCTGGCCGGTCGCTCGGGTTTTGGCCGCGTTGAGTTCGTAGCGGTCGTCGGTGATGGACGCGAAGGGAACCAGTCCGCGCTGGATGGTGTCGCTCAGTTCGACGATGAAGCCTTTGCCGAGCATTTTGATGATGACGCCGGTGTACGGGCCGGTTTCACCTTTGTAAAGCAGCGTGTTGTAGTATTCGCACCGGCGCAGGTCGATGCTGTCTTTTTCGGCGGCATCCGCTTCGGTTTCCGTGCGGGTGCACTGGGCGCCGATCGCTTCGAGGTCATCGGCCCGGTAAGGCTGTTTGGCGCCGTGCTCCAGCGCGGTGAGAAGGCGGTGGATCACGAGGTCGGGGTAGCGGCGGATCGGCGAAGTGAAGTGCACGTAGTCCTCAAAGGCGAGGCCGAAGTGCCCGGCCGGTTCGGCCGAGTAGCCCGCGCGCTTGAGATTGCGCAGGATCGCCAGGCTGGCCGTGTATTCCATTGGCGTGCCGGCGGTTTTGGCCATGACGGCATTGATGTCGCTGCGCGTCAGCGGCAGGGCGTTGATGCCGAGCGCCTGGAGTTCGGCACCCATCTGCGCCCACTGATCCTCGTCGGGCTCTTCGTGTATGCGGTGCACGGCGGGCCATCCCGCTTCCTTGAGTTTGCGGGCGATGGCGACGTTGGCGAGCAGCATGCACTCTTCGATCAGCTGATAGGCTTCCTTCGCTTCGCCTTTCTGGATCGATGCGACCTTGCCGTCGGGGCCGAGCAGGCATTTGATCTGCGGTGTGCTGATTTCGAGCGACCCGTTGGCAACGCGCTGTGCGCGGATTTTTCGGACGAGCGGCTGGAGCTGTTTGACTGCTTCGGTGACGGCGGACGGGATGCCGGTATGTTCGTCGCCGTCGAACAGTGCCTGCACCTGCTCATAGTTCAGCCGGGCATCGGAATGGATAATCGATCCAAAGCTTTCCGCGCCGGTCATTTGGCCTTCTTCGTTCAACAGAATCTCAACGGTGTGGGCCAGCCGGTCGACGTGCGGGTTGAGGCTGCAGATGCGGGTGGTGAGTTCGGTCGGGAGCATCATGACAACTCGATCGACTAAGTAAATGCTGTTGCCGCGGTGGAGCGCCTCTTTGTCGATGACTGAATTTTTCTTTACGAAATGGGCGACGTCTGCAATGTGCACGGACAGTTTCCAACCGTTGGAAACTTTTTCGAGCGAGACGGCGTCGTCGAAGTCGCGCGCGGTTTCCGGGTCGATGGTGAAGGTCAGCCGTTCGCGCAGGTCGCGCCGGTTCTGGTAGTCGTCCGGCCGCAGTTCGTGCGGCATCTTCTCCGCTTCGGCGAGGACTTCCGGCGAGAAGTTCTGGCGGAATCCGTGGGCGCGCAGGATGCACTGCATTTCGGTGTTCGGGTCGTCACGATGGCCGATGTCTTCGATGACTGTTCCGGTCAGCGGTTTGAATGGATCGGTCCATTCATTGAGCTCGAGAACGACCTTGTGGTCTTCTCCGGTCTGTTCGAGTCCTTTTTCCCAGCCGCTGACGCGGATGTCCTGTCCGAGGCGCAGGTTGTCGGGAATGACGTAGGCATAGTAGGGGCTGCGTCGCAGCAGTCCGACGACTTCCGTGTTTTTGCGTTCCAGCACTTCGCTGACGCGGCCTTCCGGCAGCTGGTGCTCAAATACTTTGCCGCGCGGCGGCTTTTTGCGGGCGGCGGTGAGCAGTTCAATCGATACACGGTCTTCATGGAGTGCGCACTTCAGGTCGTCGCGGGCGATGTAGGCTTCCTGCTTGCCGTCATCCGATGTGAAAATGCCAAAGCCCTTATCGGTGATGTGAATGCTCCCGCTCAGCTGCTGGCCGGAGCGGGCCGGAGCCCAGCGGTTTTTGCGCAGGCAGACGACTTTGCCCTGCTTTTCGAGGTCGATGAGGGCCTGCCGCAGTTTGTTGCGCTCTGTGCTGTGAATCCGCATGGCCCTGGCCAGGTCGGGGCGGGTCATCGGTTGGTATTTCGGGCGGTTGAGGTAGTCGAGAATTCGCTGTTCCAGCGTTGGTTTTGTCATGCCGGGAGCTTACCTCCTCTTTGAGTCCGATCAACAGATATTTATTCATTCACCAGTCAGAAAAACAGGTGCGATTAAAATGAAAAACGGTCGTTTGTCTCATGAATTGGTATTTTTATCTCTTGGTGCCGGGCATTTAAGAGCTTCGCTGTTTTCTGTGTGGCCGCTTATTTTCATATTTATTGAGTCATTTCATACTGGAGACTTCTTTTTTGTGGGGGGATTCCCTACTTTTTAAGCAATATTAA
>JBFWJN010000098.1:0-11310 GCA_050253185.1 Kiritimatiellales bacterium
CCCGTTTACATCCGTCCCGAACCGGAGACTGTCCACCCCCTCTTCAAAATGGGTGATGACCAGTCCCGAAGCCCATAATGAAGCCGAGCTGTCGTCAAAAACAATGGCACTGCTGCCATCCCCGAAATCCAGCACGTTATTGCCGAAAGTATCTGTGATGGACAATGTCCCGAAATCATTATTGTTCCCGTTGAACTTCAGCAGGTTGGCCGTGCCGCCAGCGGTCTGACCGAAAACAACGTTACCGAACGAAAGGTTGGCTTTCGAATAACGAATTGTTCCTGATTTCAATGTAAGATTTTCGACCTGTCCTGCGGTCAGGTTCAGATCAACCGTTGCGGCCTCTTCAACAATCAGATGATGCAGGTAATCTGCCCCGCCGGTAATCGTGGATTTAAAAACAAAATTGCCACCCTCGCCATCTCCCTGAAGAGTCATTGCACGAGCTGTGCCTCCTAGATTGATCTTCTTATTGCTAAACGCAATGGTGCGACCGGATTTTGCCGAAAAGACCAAATCGGGACTGTTGTCATTGCCGGTCCCGAGAACCACCGAACCAAAATTGATATCGCCGTTATTTGCCCGGACATACCTTGTGCCGGCACCAGAGGTCCAGTTAACAACCACCGGTGAATTGAAAACAACACTATAACTACTGTTGTTGACGATCAGGTCGTGGCTGTCACTTTTCGCAAAGGTAAGTCCGAGGTTGTTTATCGAATAGCCACCGGTCGCATCAGCGGCAAACGTTATGCTGGCCACGTTTGCACTCGGCATATTATTATATGTCCAGTAATTCGTGCCGTTTCCGTAACCGAACACCAGATTGGCGGAATAGTCTGTCCAGTTTTCAACGGAAGGGTCCCAGTTCCTGGCATTGTTCCAGTTGTTATCGACTGCTCTTAAATAGGTGTTTGTCGTCTCCGCTTGAACAGTCGCCGCAAGTGCCATCATTGCAAAAGGAACCCATTTTTTCATCTTTATCTCCGGCGATTTGAGCTCATTTGTGCGCATACGGAAATCTCTCCAGTCCGGTTCGTTGAGAAATCAAAAGTGTATAGTAGTCGAAAATGTTCATTATTTCATTTCGTTTTCTGCCGTTTTCTTTTCATATTCCAGATCGTCATCTTCCGCGGCCGGGCCTTCTTCCCTGAGCGCTTCAAGAGCCTCTCCTTGCTTTCCGGACCGGTAAATATCCGAACATCTATACGGCTGTTATGCACGACAGTCCGTGTCTTTCCAGCCTAAAGACCCAAAAGGTTCCCCGGCGGGATTTTTTCCTGTCGGGGAACCTTATAGCGCGCAGAGAAATGACTAGAAACAGCGGTTGTGACGAATCAGAAACAATGCGGCGCTGGAAATCACAAACAGGCTGATCGTTGTCGGCTCCGGAATCACAAGGAATCCGTTCGAGTCCAGACTGGCCCCCGTCTGCCCATCGACCGTAATCTGTGCCAGCTGCGCAGCAGTTAATCCGTTTGCATCCGTACCGAACCGAAGGCTGTCCACACCATCTTCAAAATTGATGATGGACAATCCGGAGGCCCAGGATAAAGACGAACTGTCATCAAAAACAATGACACTGTCCCCATCGCCGAAATCCAGTACATTGTTACCGGAAGTATCCGTAATGGACAACTGTCCAAAATCGTTATCGTTTCCATTGAACTCAATTGTATTCGCCACTCCGCCGCTGGTCTGGCCGAAAATCACATCGCCGAACGAAAGGTTGTCCTTCGCATAACTGATCGTTCCCGATTTCAATGTAATCTTTTCGATCTGTCCGGCGGTCATATTCAAACTGGCCGCTGCAGCATCTTCGACAATCAGGTTGTGGATATAAGAAGCCGAACCACCAATCGTGGAATCCAGGGCAAAGCTCCCCCCCGTACCATCTCCCTGCAGAGTCATTGCGCGAGCGGTACTGCCTGGATTCAACGTATAGGCACTGCGGAAAGTAATGGTACGGCCGGACTTCGCTGAAAAGACCAAATCAGGGCTGGTGTCATTGCCGGTTCCGAGGATTACCGAGCCAAAATTTATGTCGCCGTTATTTGCCCGGATATACCTTGTACCGGCACCAGAAGTCCAGTTAACGACAACTCCTGAACTGAAAACAACTCCGTAGTTGCTGTCGTTGACAATCAGGTTATGGCTGTCACTTTTCGCAAACGTAATCCCATTGTTGTTGATCGAATAGCCGCCGGCAGCATCTGCGGTGAACGTCATGCTGGCAACATTTGCAGGCGATACGTTGTTAAATGTCCAGTAATGCGAACCATCTCCGGCGCCAAACACCAGGTTTGCAGAATAGTCTGTCCAGTTTGCGGGTGCAGTGTCCCAGTTACCGGCATTGTTCCAGTTGTTATCAGCGGCTCTTAAATACGTGTTTGTTGTCTCGGCATGAACAGCCGCTGCAAACGCCATCATGGTAATCATTATCCATTTTTTCATTTCGATCTCCTTGGTTGGGTTCTCTTCGTCAGTGGATTTTCCAATCCGTTTAAAATGAAAACAAAAACTGCATTTTACTGCATCTCACCTCTCATCAATGTTTTCCAATATTCTATTGCCTATTCAGTTATTGACCCCTTATTTTCACATGCCCTTGCGGTAGTCCGGCTGTTCATAGATGCAGCGATCCCCGTCCAGCACGCGCGGATCCGCATTCTCATAAATCAGTTTCATCAGCCGGTCGTGCAGTTCTTTTTTGATCGGCTGGTTTTCAGGCAGGTCGGCCACGTTATGCATCTCCGGTTCGGTCGGCTCTCTTGCACAATTATTGTTTTACAGTGTAGTCGACACCCGCCGGCACATCATCTCTTCACCCGCTGTTTTCTTATTGTATTCTATTGTTATACAATCCGATCCGGCGAAGTTTTTCCTATCAATCCCCATGTATATTAATTAAAAAATATATTGTTAATTTTTGTTTATGAGCTGTTTACATATTTTTACCCCAAGAAGATCCTGTTGATTGAAGAAAAATATCGCTCCACAAAACTGCTTGTATCCTATCGACTGGCTCGCATAATGGCCGGAAAGCATCTTGATCCGACGAATGCATGGTTATGAAAAAACAGAGACACAGCACTGCAGAGAAAGCGAAAGTGCAGGAGCCGAAAGTCCCGATCTATAAAATACAGGTTCCGATCGCCGAAGGACGGGCCGGGCTGATCCGCTGCATGGATTCGCGTTCCGCCGAGGAAAAACCAAATGAACGTTTTACCTATAATGTTCTGTCGCTGATCGTCATTGAGTCCGGAAACGCCACCTACATGATTGACAACCAGATGATTGACCTCATGCCGCTTTCAGCAATCTGGTGTTTCCCCGACTATCAGCGAACGCTCTGCCACCGCACGCCGGACCTGAAAATGTGGGTCATTTCGTTTACTCCGGATTTTCTGCGGCAGACCTGCTTGGAGCCCCATGATACCGTTCTCAAAAGCCGGCGCGAAGAAATCCTCTACAGACACCTGAGGCCCGGCGAATTTCGATTCTTGAGTACGGTATTTAATGACCTGCTGAATACCGGAGAACCGTGCGCGGCACCTCTTCTGGGGACACAAGGCGAAAACGACCGGTTCCACGCAGGGCTTCACTATATCCTTCAGCATATCTGGTACATTTTCCGGACGACCAAAGATGAGCGGCGACATGAAGAGCTTCACCCCGCTGTTGCCAAAGCCGTCCACCTGATCTGCAATGATGACCATGGAATATCCATCGGCGAACTCGCCCGCCAGTGCAACATCAGCGAATCCCGAATTTATCCGCTTTTCAAACGGGAAATCGGCATGACGATCACCGAATTCCGCAACCGGCAGAAACTGGAACGGGTTCTTCTCCATTATTCCCCGAAGGGGCGAAAAAGCCTGATGACCTGCGCGATAGATGCCGGATTCGGCAGTTATTCGCAGTTCTACAATGTCTTCAAAAAGTCCACCGGCAAATCCCCGAAAGAGTATTTCGGGTAATTCAGCTTTCTGATCCGAAATAAGCAGAACATTGGAATCGAACTGAACCCTACCGGACCGTGACGGAACCAACCCTCAGCCATCCATTTGAAACGGTGCCGGAAACCGGCATTTCAATAAACGGAGCTCCGGCATCATCCACAATCGCAATATACAGATCGGCGTTATCAACAACAGGCGCATTGATCAAAGGAAATTCGTGCCGCACGGTAATTTCACCGGACCCTCTGTTTTTGAAATTAAAACCTGTATCCGTCAATACCCAGTCAGACACCCCGTTTTTTGAAATTTTCACAGCAGCATATGCACCGCTAAGAGGAAGTTTTCCAACGCCCTTATTCTCCCAGTCAATGGACAAAACAAGCAGGTCGCCGGAATCCACTTCATTCAGGAAGCGGATTTGGTCCGGCACCCAGCGGTATCCCGCGAACAGCGCCATTTTCCTGTACCAGTCAAGGTGGGTTTCAAGCAGCTCATCGACACGGAATCGGTTCACTTTCGGCCCGATGTTCACCTGAGTATTCAGCATCGGATCCAGCGTCAGAGGAATTTTATTCGTATCCCACCCATAGGAGGTCTCACCATACACCAGCCGGTTTGATCCATAGTCGTTGAGGACATTGAACAGATAATGGTCGCCGGACGGATGATTGTTATTATACCCGTCATATCGAATATGAAACCCCTTCTCCATGGCGTAATCCAGAGCCGCTTCGGCCAGATAAGCTTTATAATCTTCCGGATTGTTCGCCCGAAAACAGATATTCAGCGCAATACCGGACCCTGTAAATGCACTGTATCCGATATCAACCAGCTGCCGTAAGGTTTCCGTTTTATCCACATCCGGGAAATCGTCCCACGGAAATCCGTAATCCATGTTTGCATTCCACTCACCGTATTTGGCGTAGCACCGAAAATCCGTCATATAGACCCGACCGGCAAAGTGTTCTGCAAAATCAGTATAAAATTCGCTCAGTTCCTGCTGGTAGGTTGAGTTGAAATAACAGGGATGCCGAGTCCCGTTCACGTCGACTGAGGGCACGTCATCCCACAGCCAGTCCGGAACGCCTTTGATCTCCGTAATCCAGCCGCCGGTCATGCAGTTCAGCCGGATGTTGAACATTCGCCGGCCGTCGTCTAAATCGTCCAGCACGTTATCCAGCAGTGCCCAGTTGTACACATTGTTGGTCGGCTCCAACTGATCCCATCCAACAACAATATTGAGCATGCGGAATTCACTCCGCGGATTCCCCGCCGGTTTCTCGTCAGTGAAATATTCAAACGCCGGAAAGGTATAGTCCCATCCGACATACGGATTCTGAACAATCATTTCAGGATCATAAACCGGAGAATAGACAATCTGTTCCGGGCCGGATGCCCGAACGGCAAACAGCACACCCAATATACCCCAGTACCAATGCGACATACGCCTCTCACTTATCAAAGCTGCCCAGGCATCCGGCCGTTGAAACGGAGCATCCCACGCCCCGTTCAGGGATCGAACGGTCCAATTCAGCATTCTTGCAACCGATAGAATCCATGCGAGGATGCCCCCTCATATCAGAGCGGATGATTTTCCGCATCCCGTTGCTGGCAACGGCTGGAAACAACCTGTTTCCGGGCGATACCGGAACCCGTTTTCACTGGGAAACCAAATCGTTACGTTCCTCCGGAAAATCTCGTCCAGAGACAAAACAAACTGATTATTGGAAGGTTCAGGCAAGATTTGATGGCGTTCAAAAACCGGCTCACGGTTTCTGGAATTTCCACATGACCCGATATCCGGTGTCTGTTGTTAAATCAAAATTCTGACCGCCATCCACAGACTTCAGACACTCGTTGGTAAACTGTCTGTTTTTCAGGTAGAAATATTCTGTGCCGGTACCGACCGGCTTCCACATACCCGCATACTCGGGGTTTGCTGTTAAACAAAAGCTCTGCATTCCATCAACGGACTCCAGACATTCGTTGGTGAACTGTCTGTTTTGGATATAATAATATCCATTACCGGCATCGGCGAATTTCCACATGACCCGATATCCGGTATCTGTGGTTAAATCAAAGCTTTGCGCGCCGTCAACCGACTTTAAACATTCATCTGAATATTGACTGTTTTGAATATAATAATAGCTGTCACCAAATGCCGCGGTCACAGATCCGACCAATGACCAGCCATTCGTATAAAAGTTACTGATTGGCATCTCGATAAACGGAGTCCCGTTATCATCCACAATCGCAATCCACAGATTAAGCGCACAGGGAGGAATCTCATTATTCAGCGTAAAGGTGTGATCAACCGTCCATGTGCCGGGACCTTTATTCTTGAAGTTGAATCCTCCGGATACGGACAACCGTTCATCATTAAACTGGCGGTTTTCGATGAAATAATATCCGTTGCCGGCATCAATAAATTTCCACATTACCGGATAGCCGCAACCGCCGCTGATCAGACAGAATTCATTGGTTCCATCGACGGCCTTGAAACATGCATTGCTGAACTGCTTATTCTGGATAAAATAATACCCATTGTCATGTGCATCGACCAACTGCCACCTGGCACCGTCATCAGCAGCATCCGCGTCCGTCAAATCGAACTGAGTCGCTCCGTCCACTGATTTCAAACGCTCATCGCCAAACTGTTTGTTTCCAATGTAAACATAACCGTCACCCGCATCGGTCAGTTTCCACATCACAGGAGTTCCACCATCATCGACAAGGCCGAACGTGTTCGTATTATCAATCTGCTCCCAGTAAAAAATCCCGTTCATTTTCAGTCCGGCGGCCAGGTAGGCATTGCTTAACGGCAGTTTTCCGACGCCCTTGTTCTCCCAGTCCACTGAAACCGTAATTTGCTGCTTCTGCTCAACAGACGAAGAATATCGGATCTGTGTCGGCACCCAGCGATAACCCGAAAAAAGCATCATTTTTTCATACCAGTCGAAATGATCAGTAAGAAGAGAATCAACCCAGATGATATTGGCTTTGGGCCCGATGTTAATACCTGTCAAGAGCATCGGATCTAACGTATTCGGGATTTTATTGGTATCCCATCCGTATGACGTCTCTCCATAAATAAGCTTGGTACCTCCATATTCCGCAATCGCCTGTGTTACAGGCGTATTCGTACCGGGAAACCCTGTATTATATCCATCCATCCGGATGTTAAATCCTTTTCCCATCGCATAACTTAACGCTGCCTCATCGAGGTAATCCTGATAGTTTGTTGGCATACTCGCCCGGAAATTGATGTTCAGCGCAATTCCACTTCCATTGAAAGCGTCATATCCGATATCAACCAGCTGTGTTAATGTAGTCGTCTTATCAACGGCAGGGAAATCCTCCCATGGAAATGCATAGTCCTGATTTGCATCCCATTCTCCATATCTGCCGTAACAGCGGAAATCAGCCATATAGACCCGTCCGGCAAAATGAGCCGCAAATGCTGTATAAAAACCAGCCAGTTTACTCTGGTAAACGGTATCAAAATAATACGGGTGACGGATTCCGTTCACATAAAGGGACGGAACCATGTTCCACAGCCAGTCAGGAATCCCTTTGATCTCGGGATATCGGCCGGCACTTTGGCATTTCAGCCGAATATTAAACATCCGCCAACCATCCTCCAGGTCATCCAGAACATCGTCAAGCAGTGCCCAGTTGTACACCCCGTTTGTCGGCTCCAGCTGATCCCAGCCGACTTCTATATTCAGCATCCGGAATTCTGCAGGAGGCATTCCGTTCGGTTTTTCTACGGTGAAATACGCATCTGCGGGAAAAATATAATCCCAGCCTATATACGGATTAGGAACGATCTCATCAGAGTTATAAACAGGATTGTTTATACTCGTCCCGGCGCGGACAGCCATGTCGAATAACGTAATGACGAACAACAGCCCTACTAATCGATTCATATTTCCCTCCTGATTAATAAACGAACCTCTGTTTTTCTTCGGAAAGCATCGGTGAATTGTTCAATCCCTGATATGGAATCGGAAAAATCGGACGGAGGACTCTGCCGTATCGATTTTGATCTGCTTTTCCATCCCGTCGCCCAAAATGCTGTAGCAAACGGTTTGCCAGACCGGGGAAACCAAAGAATCTGTCGCATCAAGCCGGTATCGGCAACCGTTTACGCCGAGGAAACTCAATGCTGCTCCTTTATTAAACGACACCGCATTGATTCGGAAAACAGATTCCTGATCTACAGGCGACGTTCCGGCGAGATATTCCTGAACATTTGTCGCCCCGTCGCCGTCAGGATCAGCAGTAGACGATGACCGGCTGTTCGTCGCTGTTCCATCGCCTCCGAAATATAAAGCTCTCCATGAGTCAGCAATTCCATCGCCAACGCTGTCCGCATAGCGATATACGGCCGTCACCGTGATATTATTTGCCGGCATCCGCAAAGTAGTCTTAGCGGCCCATGAGTTCACAACGGTCTGCGTATCGCCGACCCAGTGATCAAAGAGCTGACCCGCCGGCGGCGCGGCAGCGTCAATATTCACAATCGATCTGGACTGTGCCGTGCCGCCGCCGGTGCCGCTGTTGACCGTGAGTGTATATGTCGGAACATCAGACGCACGATAAGATGCAAACAGGTAAAGGTTATGATCCGGCATCGTCACAGTGGCGGACGAAGCATTCACGTCCGCGAGTTCCGCTGCAGCGCCGATCCAGCGGTCAAAGACCTTTCCATCCGGAGCCGCCGGAGCAGTAACAATTCCCTGTTCTCCCGGATTCAGGGCAAGAGTCGCCACGGCTCCGGTTGAGCAGACAACACTCACCCAGTACGGCTCGTCCGTACAGAATGGAGAAGCCGGCAGTCCGGCGGCATTATACAGCTTATTGCTGCCCGCCGGCGCACCCGCATAGCAGTAGCGCACGTAAAACGGCTCCGGCACCGAGGCACTGGAAACCAGCATCGTGTCCCGATCAATGACAGCAGAGGCGGAAACAAAGGTTCGGTTCGATCCGGCAATTTCAAAGTTCTGCAGCGGTTCGTCGACGACAACAACCGGATTCGTTCCGTCTTTCTGTCCAACGATCAGGCCGCTGTCCGCGTAATCAAAGAACACCCTGATCTGTGAACCTTCAACCGTTGAGCTGTAATAGAGCGGACCGCTGTAAATGTCACCGAGATCAAGATCCTTTGCCGAAACCCAGCGGGCCAGCCGCGAGCCGACATCATATTTATTGCCCGGATGCAGGTTCCCGTCGTCCCCGATATCAATAGTGACCGCCATGCCGGAATTGGTTTCTGTCAGGGCTCGCAGCTGAGCATTCCGAATGCCCGGCCAGTTGTTGGCCGTACTCCAGTTCGGAAGCTGCACGTAATAGAAGGGAAAATCCCCCTGTCCCCATTCCTTCCGCCAACCGCGCATCAGGGCCTTCATTTTAAACTGATAAAGATCTCCGTCATTCTGCTGATTGGCATTCGCTTCCCCCTGATACCAGATCACACCTCGGATTCCATAAGGCATCAACGGAGCAATCATTGCATTATAAATACCGTACAGCGTCGAAACGCCGCCGGCCTCCTGGTTCTGCTGCAGTCCGGCGAGTTCCGGCACAGCAGTCAGCCCGACCGGATTCAGGAACCATTCAATCAACTGACCGCCCCATGCGGAAAAGAGCAGCCCGACCGGTTCGCCGGTCTGCCGGTAAAGGCTTTTGGCAAAACAATATCCGGTCCCTGAAAAACGATCGAATGATTCCTGGCTGCACGCCGTCCATTGTGAATTGTATTGAGGTTCGTCCTGAACGGTTTCCGAGGTTATCTGTTTAATGGCAACCTGCCGGATCAGCGGATAATCGGCCGCCGCTTTCTCCTCCTCGTAGCCGCCCAGAATACCAGCCGTCAGTCCCGCCATATTGGATTGACCGGCAGCCAGAAATACATCTCCGAACACGACATCCAGATAAGCTATTCTTTTCCCATTCGACGGTTCCACCGTCAGCGTATGCGGCTGCCCGCCGTCTGCCGATGCGGGTGTCATCTCGACAATCCAGGTTCCGTCGTTCTTAACGACAGTCGACCCGGCTGCTGTTCCATCCAGATAAACGACGACAGAAGCCCCGGGAGTTGCTGTTCCCCAGATCGGAACGCTCATATCCCGCTGCAGCACCATGCCGTCCTGAAACAGCGAATGAACGGTTAAAGGTACGGAGAGCGGAGAGGTAATTTCCGACCATGTGGAGGCGGTTCGAATATTATCCACAGAAAGATAGTCGGCGGTTCCATCTGGCCGGAAATCACCGGTCACCTGAAACTGCAGCTGATCGATCGAGCTCAACTGAATGGGGACGCTGCTGACCGCCGGATTGTTTTCATCAAATGTTCCGGATCCACCTGCACCATACCATACTGCTATGGTTTGGCTTTTCACATCGACCTGCGCAATAATGGAAAGTGTAGACACCGATGATAGATTGGTGGCAACGGGCGTCAGCGTACGGCCGGCCGGTGCCGATGACTCTGCACCCGATGAAGTCAGACTTATGCCGGCAACCCGGCCGCCGCTGTTATCCGTAATGTAAAGTCCCATGACCAGGCCGGAACCGGTACCTGCATAACCAAGGCGACAGTCCAGATCGCATCGTACATACTGAATACCTGATCCGGAATCCGTTATTGCGGCATTCAGGATTGAACCGGAGGTCCAGACTTCGCTGGATACCGTCCCGGAATGGGTGCAAACCAGACTGTGGCTGCCGTCCGTTTCCAGAAATCCGTCTCCACCGGCAGAGAACACGGATTGCTCCGTTCCGAAATTGGCCGCCTGAGACAGGGTCAGGCCCTCATTATCTTTTTCAAAGCTCCATTCATTAAGAAGTGCGGCATGAAGACCGCTTGTGAGAACAATCCCGGTAAACAACCCAATGGTTTTTATAATTTTTTTCATCAGATGTTTATTCCTTGAAAATGCAGCATCTGCCGACAGAACGGCCCGCCGCGGTCATTGGCACAGATATGAGCTGGAAACCGGGAAATACCGGCCATTACGACTGACAAACGACCCGCACAGCAGGCCGCAGCACGGTCCTGAATCGACCTTCGCATCATCGTGAAGGACAGGTACTCTTTCCGGATAAACATATTCTCTATCGAACGTATAACAGAAAAAGATTCATTCCCGTGACAACTCGCGGGAATGAATAGTGAACTTTCCGGAACTAGCGGCAACGATTGTAGCGTACCCAATACAGTGTTGCGCTGGAAATTACGAACAGGCTGAGTGTCGTCGGCTCCGGAATCACAAGGAACCCGTCCGAATCCAGACTTGCCCCGGCCTGCCCATCGACCGTGATCTGCGACAGCTGCGCGGAAGTC
>JBFWJN010000099.1:0-11183 GCA_050253185.1 Kiritimatiellales bacterium
TTCCCCGGCTGGGCGCTGGGCCTGAGTCTTCTGGGTACGAGCATGAGTTCCGTTACGTTCATTGCCTATCCGGCGGATGGATTTAAGACGACACTGGTTCGTCTGACACTGGTCCTGATGTTTCCGTTCATTGCCGCATTTTCCGCTTATGTCCTGCTGCCGTTGTTTCGACGGGGAACCATATCGTCTCCCTATGAGTACCTGGCGCGTCGTTACGGCCGGTCGATCTCGAGTTATGCCGCAATGATCTTCTTCCTGATGCAGATTATCCGCATCAGCAGCATTCTCTATCTCGTTTCACTGATTATCCAGTCGGTCACCGGATTGCCGTTTATCGTCTGCATGCTGCTCTCCGGAGGAATCACCGCGCTCTACACGGTCGGCGGTGGGTTCGATGCGGTTATCTGGACCGATGTTCTACAGACTCTGACGCTGATTGCCGGTGCAGTGATTATGATCGGTATCGTTGCTTTCAATGCGCCGGAAGGCCTGGGAGGGCTGATTGATACGGCCCGTGCGAACGGTAAGTTTTCTTTTACTCACGATCTGAACATGACGACGGGGCAACTGGAGCCGCTGGCTCGCGGAGTTTCCCTGAAAGACAAAACCTTTGTGATGCTTTTTATCGTCGGAATTGTTCAGTTTTTAACCGGCCAGTTTGATCAGACATCGATTCAGCGCTGGTGTTCGGCCAAATCAGCCAAAGAAGCCCGCAAAGCGATTGCAGTCGTTGCACTCAGTTCCGTGCCGGTTTGGGCCGGATTCATGCTGGTGGGAACCATGCTGTGGGCCTATTTCCATCTGCACCCCGATCCGATTGTCTCTGAAATGCTGACGGGCGCGCGAAAGGCCGAAGAAATCGTTCCGTATTTCATCACTCATTATGTCCCTGCCGGCTGGGCCGGCCTGGTCATCGCGGGAGCCATGGCCGCCGCGATGTCCTCCCTGAGTTCAAGCATCAATGCCGCGGGCATGGTGTGGGTGCGGGACATCTACAAGCCGCTGTTTGCGAAGTCCAGAAGCGACAAACACTATCTGACGGTCGGGTTTGTTGCCTCGGCGGTGGTATCCCTGCTGATGATGGGCGGGGCCTGGATGTTTTATGTCTCCGAGGTCAAAACCCTGAATGATCTGGCGGTGATTCTTGGGAGCATCTGCGGTGGCGGCATGCTGGCGGTTTTTCTGTTCGGTGTTTTTTCGCGGCGCGGAGACGTCCGGGCCATCTGGCTGGCGTTGGGTGTCAATGCGGCGGTGGTTTCCTGGATGATCCTGGGCGCACGAGGAGTCCTGCCGAAGCATTTGGTTCTCCCGATCAACCTCTACTACAGTGCCACCGTCGGTAATCTTCTGACTCTGGCGATTGCCTGGCTGGCCAGCATGGTCTTCAAGCCGCATAACCGGGATTTTACAAACCTGACCGTATGGGATCAGGAGAAAACACCGTTGGTATAATGATGGGCATGAATATTTTTTCCAAATGGAGTTCATCGACATTGGTTTTTGCCTCGGCAGCTTCTGCTCTGTGGGCTGCTGAGACGTCACGTCCCAATGTCATTTTTATTTTAGCGGATGATCTCGGCTATAGAGATTTAAGCTGCACTGGACAGGCGCATTTTAAAACACCGAATATTGACCGGCTTGCACGGCAGGGGATGACGTTTACACGCCATTATTCCGGAAGCTCCGTTTGTGCGCCGTCACGCTGCTCTCTGCTGACCGGTCTGCATACCGGGCATGCCGCAGTCCGCGGCAATGCCGAACATCCGCCGGAAGGTCAGGTTCCCATGCCGGCTGATACCTTCACCGCAGCTGACCTGATGAAAGCTGCTGGCTATACCACAGGCGTTTTTGGAAAATGGGGCCTCGGCTATCCCGGCAGCGCCAGCGATCCGCTGAAGATGGGATTCGACCATTTCTATGGCTACAACTGTCAGCGACTGGCTCACAGCTATTATCCCGCGTGGTTGTGGAATAATGATCAGCGCGAATTCCTCTGGGGCAACGTTGGATCCTTTCATCGCGACTATGCACCGGACTTTATTCATCGGGCGGCCCTGGACTTTATTCGGGAAAACAAAGACAGGCCCTTCTTTTGCTACTATGCCGCGGTCCAGCCCCACGCCGATATGGTGGCTCCCGAAAAATACATGGAGAAATTCCGCGGGAAGTTTCTGCCCGAGAGTTCTTATCCCGAAGGCTACTACATGGGCCAGCCCGAGGCCCATGCCGCGTTTGCCGCCATGGTTCATGTGCTCGACGATTACGTCGGCGAGATCATGGCGGAGCTGAAGGGGCTGGGGATTGCCGAGAACACGGTTGTGATCTTTTCGTCCGATAACGGGCCTCATCAGGAGGGCGGTCATGATCCGGACTACTTCGACTCCAACGGTGTTTTCCGCGGGTTCAAACGTGATCTGTACGACGGCGGAATTCATGTACCGCTGATTGTGTCATGGCCGGGCAGAATACCCTCAGAAACAATTTCCGACCTTCTGTCGGCGTTCTGGGATTTTCTTCCGACCATGGCGGAACTGACCGGACAGTCATTGACGAGTCCGACGGATGGAATTTCAATGCTGCCGACCTGGCTGGGTCGTGAAGGTCAGCGGCAGCACGAATATCTGTATTGGGAATTTCACGAGCAGGGTGGTCGGGTCGCCGTATTGAAAGATCACTGGAAAGGTGTTCGTTACGGAGTGGACGAACAGCCGGATTCCCCTCTGGAGCTGTACGACCTCTCAAACGATCCAGGCGAGACGCAGAATATTGCCGCACAATATCCGGAAATTGTGAAGGAACTGAATCAGCTGATACAGTCGTCTCGAACAGAATCATCGAATCCTCAGTTTAATTTTCGTTGAGATAGCCGCCTGCTGAAACTCTGGTTGCTGTTCAGAAAATACTCAACCGCTGGCATAAAAAATCCTCCGGCAGAAACTGTCCGGGGGATTTTTTCGGATTAGCGCTGGATGGCCGGGATACCGAGTTGTTTCAGCCACAACGCCTTAACGCCGCAGCTTTTGGATTACAACAAGCCAAGACCAGTTAGCACCTGTTTCATTCGTTCGCGTTCCGGTGCGCGGAAGCGGTGGTAGGGTTCCGCCATGAAGTCATCGCAGATACCGAGAATGTTCAGAGCGCCTTTGAGACCCTTGATGATTGATGAGGGGTGCCGCCCGACGTGATACACGGTGCGCGAAAGTTCAATGACCTTGCAGTGCAGTTCCCACATTTTTTCCACATCGTGGGCGGCAGCAGCGTTGTAAAGGTCAACGTACAGGGACGGATAGAGATTCGCCCCGCCGTTGACGCCTCCGTCGCCGCCGAGCAGTACGGTTTCGCCCAGCATTTCCTCCGGGCCAACCAGCAGGTTGTAGTCTTCCCGGTCGCCGATAAGGGCGCGAATCTCGTGGAAATAGAGCATGGCGCAGGAGCTATCCTTGAGGCCGACAATACCCGGCACATCCATGGAGCGGCGAACTACGTCTGCGCTGAAATTCACCTTGGTCAGTCCCGGCATGTTGTAGAGGTACAGCGGAAGCGGCATCTGGGCCGCCAGATGCTCGACATATTCCATCAGCTCCGGCTGATCCGGTGCAAAGTAATACGGCGCGGACGCCACGGCCGCGTGGCATCCGCAGTCGGCGGCGTAGGCGGCCAGATTGATGGATTCCGTGAAGGACGTATCCGTGACGCAGGCCAGTACCGGAACGCGGCCGTTCACCAGTTTGCAGGTGCGCTCGAGAAGCTCTTTTCTGAGGCGATAGCTGAGGCTCGGGCCTTCTCCGGTGGTTCCTAAAAGGAACAGTCCATGGACGCCGCCGCCGAGGATATGTTCCACCAGCCGTTCAAGTCCCGCGACGTCCAGTTCGTCCTGCCCTTTGAGCGGTGTGATCATCGGTGGGACAATGCCTTTTATTTTCTTATATCCGTTCTTCATAAACAGTCTCCGTTGTTTGACCGAATCCGATTCGGATAAACGGTCGAAATCAGCATTCACGATACATGGATCCTATATTGTCCGATACCGGTAAGGCGTGAACAGGTGTTATTAAAATGTGACATTCGTACGGGCTGCGGAAGGTGGGGTTGAAACATGATGAATAGACTATTGATGTAAAACACCCTTATATTATTGAGTTTTTGTCTGTTTATGATCAGATCTTCAACAGGCTATCTTTCGAGGTTATGAATTTATATTGGTTAAAAGTGACTCGAGGTGAATGATTTTGGACGGGTGTACAATGAAAAAAAGCGCAGACATTCTCTGGACGGTCTCCGGATTCGGCGAGGAACAGTATCCTGTCGGGAAGACCTATGAGCGCAACAACAGGCTGCTTCCGCATAAGAGTCTTGTTACTTTCCATTATACGATTCGCGGTACAACAGAATTTCGTCAACCAACGGAGTCGTGGACCGTTCCGGCGGGAGGTCTGATTATCTGCCGGCACAGGGAGCCTTCGTCGTATTGGAAGAAAGATCCGGACACGGATTATGCCTGTCTGTGGATGAATCTGGACGGGGCAGGGCTGGCGGAACACTGCGACCTGCTTCGCGACCGCTATGGATCGGTTTTCAAGCTCGGTGAAAAGCACCCGATGTTACGAGGAATCCGGCGTCTGTGCGCGATGGCCGCATCGCGGGAGCTGGTTGAACCTTTAGTAATGACTGCAGCGATTCACCGTTTGATCATGGGTTTTTTTGCTCAGGGAGAAGAGGGGTTCTATGGGAACTTCAGTCCGGTGAATGCGGCGATTCATCGGATTGTGAGCACGCCTCTCTATAACTGGAATATCAAGGAACTGGCAGCGCAGTGCGGGTGCAGCCGCGAATACCTGAGTCGAAAATTTTCGGAGCGCTACGGGCAGTCTCCGCATGAATATCTGGTGCGGCGACGCGGGGAACGGGCGCTGAATCTTCTTCGGTATACAACCTTGCCGCTTTCTGCCATCGCTGCACAAACGGGATTTCCCAGCGCGCCTGCGCTGGCGCGGCAGATTCGGAACATGACCGGAAAGCCGCCGCAGCAGCACCGGCCCGACAAGGAAATCGCTATCATGCGCGGACGGCTGACCGGGCTGTATGACGAAAGCCAGCTAGACGATTGATTCGACAGACCTTTATCTGCTCTGTTTCCTAATCGTTATTATCGTGTATCTATTGTATCGTGGAATGTCGATGCACATGTATATGTCGCAAAATGGTTATCGCTATACGCTTAGTGGCGTTCAATTTTTGCTGTCAGAGTGATATCTTCTCAACAATCGAACAAGGCGAAACGGGCGCTGTTTCCATAAAGATCCGGACAGGAGCAGGGTATTTTGTTCGAGTCGAATTGTCCGGGACGTAAAATGAAAGGAAGGCAGATGAAGAAGGCATTCATAAGCATAATGATGGCGGTGTTATCGGCGCTGGGAACTTACGGTTCAGTGATTACATCGTTTAATTTTGATTCCCTGACTGTTGGGGATACGACGACGCAGCTTCTTGAAGATGATACAGGGATTTTGGATTTGAGTCGGGGAACATCCATGGGGACTTCGGTATATAAGGATCCTCTGGTTGTGGCCGGTTATGGCGGCAGTGGCTCTGCTCTGTATTTTACGACGGCCGTTAATGGCGGATGCATTGCACTTAGCGGTTCTGCAACGCCCTGTGCATCTGTTGAAAAGTCCACATTCACAATCAGTGCCATGATCAATCCCGAAGCCAATCCGACCGGAGACTATGCGACGTTGATCAGCCTGAATGAATACAGTTCAAACCCCCAGCTCTACACCTATCAAATCCGTCTTCAGGAGGTCAGCGGGCAGTTGTATCTTGCTGCAATGTTTACAGATTCGTCTGCGAATCAGGTTGTGTTCACCAACTCGACGGCGATTGCCCTGGGAAGCTGGAGCGAAATTCTTGTTTCGCATGATGCGGACAGCAATATGCTGTATCTGGACGTCAACGGGAACCGGGAATCCTTTTCTACTCCGTTTGATCCAACAACCGATCTGATCGTAAGGACGTTTTCGTTGGGAAGTCTGCGGACGTATAGTAATATTTATTCGAATCCCTATCAGGGAAGCATAGATAATATTGTAATCGACAGCGCTGCCATTCCCGAGCCGGCCTCCATGGGGCTTCTTCTTATGGGGAGCTGCGGACTGGCTGTTCTCCGCCGTGTTCACAGGTAGAATTCCGATACGAAAGGAAATTCCCGATCCAACAGATTGGGTCGGGGATTTTCTGATCAGACAGGAGGCACGCCGCTCCTGTTGAACATGATGTGTTGTAATTGAAAAAAGGTTTGCAAATGAAAAATATAATCCCTCTGTTGGCTTTGTTATTCCTGTCCGGATCTGCCGCATTAGGGCGAACCGTATCCTACTGGAGTTTTAATGCCTATTCGATCGGTTATGTTGAACAGGCTCTGGAGCCGGACACGGGAGTCGTATCCCTTTTGCGGGGGCCATCGACATCCACCTATATGGATTGCTCCGTTTCTGCCGGTTATCATAAAACATCCGGATTGTATTTCGCAGGGAAGCAGGTTGCATTCTGCGGGTCAGCCACCCCGCTATCCACCATTGAACTGAGAAGTTTT
Organism: Kiritimatiellales bacterium; assembly: GCA_050253185.1. Taxonomy (GTDB): domain Bacteria; phylum Verrucomicrobiota; class Kiritimatiellia; order Kiritimatiellales; family Tichowtungiaceae; genus Tichowtungia. Next base: position 6,593 of record JBFWJN010000099.1, read on the forward strand.
ACTGTGGAAGCGTTTGTCTGTCCTGAAAAAACTCCGTCCGATAAGTATTCCACGCTGGTTCGTCTCAGTGAGATTGGCGACGGTGAGCCGGAGCTGGTGATGTATGAGCTGCGGCTGCAGGAGACTGACGCCGGACTGGTTTTCGGAATGATGTTCACAGATCCATTGGGCAGGAAGCAGGAGCTCAACCTGTTTCAGGATGCGACCATTCCGCTGGGCGAATGGACCTACGTGGCAGCGTCTTTTGATTCAGCGGAAAAACTGATGACATTGAGGGTGAATGGAGATGTGAAAACCTTCGAGTGTCCGTTTGCTCCTCCCCGCAGACTGAAGAATCGATCCTTCACGCTCGGATGCAGCCGTTCTGCCGGCAATGTGTTTAAAAACCCGTATAGCGGGAATCTTGACGAAGTACGGATCAGCGATGCCGTTCTGGATTCCAAAGACAGCCTGCCGGAGATCCTGAAGTGAAGCGTATTCTGACAACTGTTTTTCTGTCTGCGGCGCTGGGCTGTGTGCCGGTTTTTGGAGAAACCGCAGCGTACTGGACCTTTGACTCCTATGCGGTCAGTTCAAGTGTTCAGACTGTGACCGGCGAGGTCGGGTCCGTTGCCATTGTCAACGGAACGTCCGGTTCGGGATATCGGGACTTTCAGTTTGTGGACGGATACGACGGCGGAACGGCCCTGTATTTCACCACTCTGGTGAATGGCGGGGCGCTGGGATACAACGGTTCCTCGACGCCGGTTTCCACGATCGAGCTGTCCACGTTCACTCTCGAAGCCTATATTAAACCGGCAGCCGTTCCGACAACCGACTATGCCACGCTGATTCGTGTGGCAGAGGCGCTGCCTTCTACAAACCCGGCTCGTGTAACCTATGAGCTGCGCCTTCAGCAGACAGTCAACGGACTTTGTCTGGGATTAATGTTTACGGATGATGACGGGAACCAGGAACTGCATCTGATGGAACATACGGCACTGGCGACGGGCGCGTGGGCCTATGTCGCCGCGGTCTGTGATGCGGCATCCCGGACTCTGACACTGCAGGTGGACGGACGGGCGCAGCATTTCTCTATCCAGTCTGTTCCCACGACGGCCCTCGTTACGCGGTCACTTTGCGTGGGCTTGACGCGTACCGATGGAGACCAGTATCACAACCCGTATACGGGGAGCATTGATAAAATACGAATCAGCAATACAGCTCTCTCGTCACAGGACCGGTTCGTCTCCGAGCGCACACTGCGGTTGCTGATGTTATCGATGCAATCGGTTATCGGAATTGCCGACTGACGTATTTTTAAACGAATAGATGGTGCACAGTTGCAATATGTGTGTGTCGCAAACTGGTTATTGATCTGTGCGGCGAAGCATTGAGAATAAATGAGGATAACGTTATCGTTTCGTCGCAAAAAGTGAACGGGGCCCCGGAGGGAAAAATGGCAGACATGCGGAAAGTGATGTTTATTTCGGAGCTGACCCGCGGGTATCCGCGCGAACTGCTCCGGGGCATTGTCCGCTATGTCCGGCTGCACGGAACCTGGTCGGTCCACACCGAGTTTATCGGGGATTCGAACAGCAACGATTCCAGAATGAAACTGGATCCGCTGCTCGAATTCAGTGAAAGCGATATTGACGGGGTTATTTCCCGGGACATCGAACGGGCCGGAAAGTTTATTCGGAAAGGCATTCCGACCATCATGGCCGTCCAGCCTCCGAAAATACGATACAAGGTCCCGCATATTATTCTGGATCATCGGGCCATCGGGCAGATGGCTGCCGAGCATCTGATCAGCCGGGGAGTTCGTAACTTTGCCTATTGCGGTTATAAAAACACATATTGGTCTGAATCCCGCCTGGAAGGTTTTCACAGCTTCCTGGCGGAAGCGGGGTTTTCTACCGATGTGTTTGTCTTTAGTCCCGCAGTTACGAGGAGTGACCGTCAAAAGGAAAGAAAACGGGTTTGCCAGTGGCTGAAATCATTGCCGGCTCCGGTGGGCATGATGGCTGTGGATGATGAAGCCGGACGTTATATCATCACATTATGCAACATGATGGATATTCATGTGCCGGAGGATCTGGCGATTATCGGCGTCTCCAATGACGACATGCTCTGTGATTTTTGTAATCCGCCTCTATCCAGCATCGCCCTGAACGGCCAGCACGCCGGGTTCGAGGCCGCGGCCCTGCTGGACAAGATGATGGCCGGACAAAACGTCAGTGACCAGCAGCTGCGGGTCAGTCCGGTTCGGGTGGTAACCCGCCAGTCAACTGATATTGTGGCCGTGGAGGACCCTTACGTTTCCAAGGCGCTGTATTACATCCGGAACAATGTAAAAACCAACATCAAGGTGCAGGATGTTCTCCAGTATACCCATATCAGCCGCCGGGCTCTGGAACGGCGGTTCGAAAAACACCTCAACAGCTCCATCCATAAAAAAATCCAGAGCAGCCGGGTGGAAACGATGGCCCGGCTGCTGTGTGAAACCTCTCTGCTGGTCTCAGAGATTGCCGATGAAATGGGATTCGACGGGGTGGAGCACGTTTCACGCTACTTTAAACGGGAAAAGGGCATGAGCCCTCAGGAATTTCGGTTTCGTTACGGAATCCAGTCCGGTCAGTAAAATCATTTGATAGAACATAAGGAGTTTTTATGCGCAGGATACATTATGTCTTAAGCACTCACTGGGACAGGGAGTGGCACCAGACATTTCAGGGCTTCAGATACAGGTTGGTTGAACTGATGGACGAGATCCTTCAGGGGTTTGAAAACGACAGCCTGAAGGGGCCGTTCCAGACGGACGGTCAGGCCATTCTTCTCGAAGACTATCTGGAGATCCGTCCGGAAAAAACGGAGCGGATCAAAACACTGTGCCGGGAAGGCAAACTGGTTGTCGGCCCCTGGTACACCATGCCCGATGAATTCCTGGTTTCCGGCGAATCGCTGATTCGCAACCTGGAGCTGGGATGCGGCATCGCCGCCTCGCTCGGGGGGCGTCCGTCGGAAGTCGGCTTTGTCTGCGATATTTTCGGCCATTGCAGCCAGCTCCCGCAGATCTTCCGGCATTGCGGGATCACCAGTGCCGTAATCTGGCGCGGTGTAACCATCAAGGACAACCGGCTGGCCAACTGGCGCGGAGCAGACGGAACGGTGCTCCCGACCTATGTGTTCAGCTCGTACGGATACGGAAGTTTCGCTGTGCTCGTGCGGCGGGTGCAGGATGCGATGCACCGGTTCGACAAAGGGGAATTCAGCGGCGATCTGGATGAATACATCCGCAAAGAACTGGCAGAGACCCCGTCCGATGCGGCGATGGTCTTTGACGGTTGCGACCACCAGTTCTGGGACCGGGAAGCCTATGGCGTGATTTCCCGCCTGTTTAAAGAAGGTTTTGAGGGGAACGAAACCGTTCATACATCTCTCGATGAGTTCATGTCGGACGTCTGCCGGCAGAAAGAATGTTTTCAGGATGAAATCCGCGGCGAACTGAGAATACCGGGCTGGGTTCCGGAAGAGACCGGTCGCTGGCTTCTTTCGGACGTGCTGTCCAGCTGGGTTCCGCTGAAGCTGGCCAATCATGAATGCCAAACGATGCTGTGCGACTGGGCGGAACCGTATGCCGCGGCTTCCCGCATATGGACCGGCCGACCGTATCCAAACGGATTCCTTGATGTGTCGTGGAAATGGCTTCTTCAGAACCATGCACACGATTCGATCTGCGGCTGCAGCGTGGATCGGGTTCACGAAGACATGAAATTCCGGTTCGCCCAGAGCCGGGATATCGCAAAAGAAGTGACGCAGGATGCGTTCCGGACCATTGCGGGATCCATCGAGTCTGTCCCCCCGCAGGACGAGCTGAATGTGACGCTGTTCAATCCTCAGGCGAAACCGCAGAAAGGAATTTCCGAATTCTTTGCGGACCTGCCGAAGGACTGGCTCTGTTTTATGGAAAGCAAAAAATTCCAGCCGCTTCCATCGTTTCGTATATATGGCTCGGACGGAGAAGAGATTCCCTATCAGCGCCTGTCGGTTGATCCGGGCCGGACCGATGTTCGGCTGCGCAAAACGAAAATTCCTGAAAAGGTTCCGGTGTACAGGATGAAGCTGGCGCTGCCGGTGGGAATCCCCGCCATGGGATACACAACCCTCCGGATCAAATCCTGCGGGGAAAACACCTTTGTACGCGGCGAAACCGGGCCGGGAATGGCTTGTGGACTCCACGCCATGGAAAATGAATACCTGCATGTCGAGGTGGAATCCAACGGAACATTTACCCTCACCGATAAGCGCACCGGAATGGTGTACAGGGATCAGATGCTCTTCGAAGACGTCGCGGATATCGGAGACGGCTGGGACTTCTGTCGGCCGCTCAACAGTTACACCTACACGTCGGTCGGCAGCCGCAGTGAGGTCATGCTGGTGCACAACGGACCGTTCCTGACGGCATTCAGAATCCGGGTTCATCTGCAGGCTCCGCGATGTTTCGATTTCAGAACAGCGGAACGCTCCGGAGAGCTGACGGATGTTCTGATTGAAAGCACGGTGACGATGCGGAAAGGCAGTCCGGAACTGGATATCGAAACGACTGTCC
>JBFWJN010000100.1:0-11153 GCA_050253185.1 Kiritimatiellales bacterium
GGATGCTGTTCGTAAAATTCAGTCGATGTTCCTCAAGTAGCCGGTTATGAACAAGCGCGCGGTATTTCATCTGGTGGCTTTTATGACGCTCGTGATCGGTGCGGCGATGGGGCTGTGCGCCGTGCTGTCGTTTTATTGGGATGATCCGGCGACTACCCAGTTCAGCCTGCTGGTTTCCGCCGGGGTGACGGTCGGTTGCGCCGGGCTGCTTCTGCTGCTGACGCGAGGAGACATTAACCTGTCACGGCGCGATGGGTTCGGTGTGGTGACGTTCGGCTGGATCTTCGCAACGCTGTTCGGGGCGCTGCCCTATATCCTGTCCGGCGTGATTCCTCATCCGGTGGCGGCGGTGTTCGAAACGATGTCGGGCTTCACGACAACCGGCGCGTCGGTACTGCCGGCGGGAGCTTTCCAGACATTGGAAAGCGTGCCGCGCGGCATTCTTTTCTGGCGCGCTTTGACGCACTGGTTCGGCGGCATGGGGGTGCTGGTGCTCTGCGTGGCGATTCTCCCGTTTCTCGGTGTCGGCGGGATGCAGCTTTACCGGGCCGAAATGCCGGGGCCGTCGAAGGACCGGCTGACGCCGCGCATCACGACGACGGCCAAGCTGCTGTGGGGTGTTTATGCGCTGCTGACGCTGGCGGAAGTGCTGCTGCTGAAGTTTGCCGGCGGGATGAACTGGTTCGATTCGTTCTGTCACACCTTTGCAACGATGGCGACGGGCGGTTTTTCGACGCGGACGGAAAGTGTCGGGGCCTATCACAGCGGCATGGTGGACGGAATCATCATTTTCTTTATGTTTGCGGCCGGCGTGAATTTTTCATTGCACTATTACGCACTGACCGGCCATCCGGGCCGGTATTTCAAGGATCCCGAATTCCGGTTTTATTTTTTCTTCTGGCTTCTCTGCGGCCTGTTTCTGACCGTGAATATTCTGCCGATGTATGATGGTGTGACGCATGCGCTGCGCGATGCATTTTTTCAATGCACATCGGTTCTGACAACGACCGGGTTTATCACGGCGGACTTTGACCGATGGCCGGATGCTTCGCGCCTGCTGCTGGTGCTGATGATGTTTGTTGGCGGCTGTGCCGGATCGACTGCCGGCGGCATTAAGGTGGTTCGCATTTTCGTGATGTGGAAGAAAATGCTGAAGGAAGTCCGGCAGTTTATGCGGCCGCAGGCGGTGATTCAGCTGAAACTCGGCGGCAAGCCGGTCGAGGATGAGGTGGTGGCCAATATCGCGGCATTCTTTACGATTTTTGTAGTGGTTTTTGCGATGGCCTCTTTTCTGATGACGTTTTATGCCCCGGACCTGGCAAGTGCTGTGACGTCGGTGATCGCAACGCTCGGTAATATCGGGCCCGGCTTGTCCGCAGTCGGTGCGACGCAAAACTATGCCGCGATTCCTGCCGGCGGGCAGATTGTTCTGACGCTTTGCATGCTGCTCGGTCGTCTCGAACTGTATACGGTGCTGATCCTGTTCCTTCCCACTTTCTGGAAACGGTAAGACGATGGATGAATGGAAGGGTGGAAGCCTGAAAGAATGGACACATGAGAGAACGGAATCATGAAAACAGAAAAAAATACGATGGATAAGAATTCTTCCAATGGTCCAAACTTCCAGTCTTCCAGTTCTCCGGTGGTTTCACTGATCAGCCTCGGCTGTGCAAAAAATACGGTGGATTCCGAACTGATTCTCGGCCGGTTTGTCGAGAGCGGATGGATGATTGCTGAAGACCCGGCAGATGCCGACATCTGTCTGGTGAACACCTGCGGATTCATTCAGGATGCGCGCGAAGAGGCGTCTGAAGTGCTGCACGAGCTGCGCAGGCTGAAGGGTGCCGGCGGTCCGAAAGCCGTCGTTGCGCTCGGCTGTCTGGTGAAGCGTGTGGCGGACAGTCCGGAGCTGGAGCCGTTTCTGGAGGCGGCCGATGCCCGCGCGTCGTTCCACGACTACAGCCGTCTGCCGGAGATCTGTTCGAAACTGCTTGGGGAATCGACGGAGGAACCTGATCCGGAAAGCTATACCGATTTCCTGATCCGTCCGCGTCTGCGGGTCGGGTCGCCGCATACCGCCTACCTGAAAATTTCTGAAGGCTGTTCGAATCCCTGCACCTTCTGTTCGATTCCGAAAATCCGGGGAAAGCAAATCAGCCGGCCGATGGACGACATCGTGGCGGAAGCCCGTTCGCTGATCGATGCCGGAGCGGTGGAGATCAATCTCATTGCTCAGGACACGACGGCGTACGGCAAAGACTGGGACGGAGAGCTGCACCTGCATGACCTGCTGAAGCGCCTGCGCGATGAAATCGAAGACGATGTCTGGTTCCGGCTGATGTATGTCTGCCCGCAGCATCTGACGCGCGGCGTGCTGGAGGTGCTGGCCTCCGATGACCGTTTTTGCCGGTACATCGACATGCCGCTGCAGCATATTTCCGATCGGATGCTTACTGCGATGGGACGTCAGATGATAAAGTCCCAGACATTGGAAAAGCTTGATCTGATCCGTACGGTTCTGCCGGACTGCGCAATCCGCACAGCCTTTATCGTCGGCCATCCGGGCGAAACGGAAGAGGACTTCACTGAACTGCTGGATTTCGTGAAGGAAGGACGTTTTACGCATGCCGGTGTGTTTGCGTATTCCGCCGAGCCGGGCACGCTGTCTGCAAAAATGGAGGACAGTGTTCCGGATGCGGTGAAAGAGGATCGTCGGGCACAGCTGATGGAGGCGCAGCGCGAAGTTTCTGCGGCTCGCTGTGCGGCGCAGATCGGTCAAACGGTTGAAGTAATGATTGACGGCCTGAGCGAAGAGGGGCTGGTGGCCCGTTCTCAGCACGAAGCGCCGGAAGTCGACGGGGTCTGTTTTCTTCCAGAATTTGAGGCGGTTGCCGGCGACCGGTTTGATGTGACGGTGACCGGTTCGTCGGATTATGATTTGATCGCTGATCCGGTTTAATCAACCGGCCGCAGCCGCATTGAGTTCCGGAATATCTGTTTCACTGCACATCCAGTGAATCACTTTGACGAGATCCGGCCGGTCGCTTTGGATAGCCCGCTGGATGCAAAGTGTTCGCGGGGTGTCAAAGATCCGGGTTTCCACCGTCCATTCGCCGGTCTTCCAGCGGTCGATATATTCCTGCCGGAAATGGGTGGCATCGATAATGACGGTTCGGTGTCCCGCCGCGATGAGGTCCCGAACCGTTTGTTCTTCGATTCGGGACACTTCCTCTTCATGTTCCGGAAAAAACGGTTTGCCGTGCAGTTGAAGGCGAATCGCATCGCGGCTGACCACCGGATGATTCTGCCCGGCGGCCCATGTGCTTTTGCCGCTGCGCGGCAGGCCGACGAGCAGAATGAGGCACGGTGTCATATTACAGAGGTCGGTCTTCACCGAAGTTGAACGGGTCAATTTTTTCCTGCCAGATATCGGTGGCAGCATTGCCGGAGAGTGTCGTACCGAAATTGTTGATAGCTTCCTTGATTACATCGCGGAAGAAGCGGAATTTTTTCGGTACGGCATAGACGATGTCTCCCGGCTGTAGCACAACATCCATGGCTCGCCCGCCCAGGATTTTGAATACGCGCGCTTTCTTGGAGTTGAACTGCGACATATCCATGAGCATGACCTTCGGGTTCACCGTGTTGCCACGAATGATCAGGACGTGCCCGTCCGACAGGTCTCTGTTGATGCCTCCGGCCTGTACGACCACGTTGATCAGTGTGGTCTGGGATGAGGCAAACTGCACACCCTGCGGACTGTTGAACGAGCCCAGTGCGTAGATTTTTCGTTCGAGGGCAGACGGGATGGTGATAATGTCTCCGGCGCGAATTTCAATATTCTGTGCCGCGTCAGCCTTATATACCAGTTTTTCAAAATCAACCGGCAGCACGGCGCCAGCTCGGACGACGGTTGCATGGGTGTAGTCGTGAATGTCGGCACTGACGTTGCGGATGACTCCGACCTTCGGTCCCCCGGCGGCGGCGATGGCGTCAAGCAGACGGACACGGCCCTGCAGCGGATAGACCTGGGGTTTGTTCATCTGTCCCAGTACGGTAAAGGTCTAGCTGCCGAAGCTGACAGGTACGACGTTTAGAATGGCATAGTTGAGCTTTTCTTTCAGTCGGCTGCGCATGTCGGCCGTCAGTTCATTGATGGTGCGGCCGGCCGCCGGGATGTTGCCCAGCAGCATGTAGGTGATGTTTCCGGACGGATCAATCGGAAGGTTTCTGCGGGTTTCTGCATCTCCTTCGCCGTAGAGTGTAATTTCAATGATGTCGCCGACTCCAAGGCGGTACGGGCCGTCGTCTTGCGGCTTTGCAAGCAGTTCATTATTGACCGTCTGTTCCGGTGACATCTGCAGCCAGGTTCCCGTTTCCAGTTCTTCGAGCGGAATATCGCCGGCATTGGGAAGTTCCATGACATTGGCCGGAAGCAGTCGATCATTGTTTTCGATTCTCGGTTTATCACGCAGAACGGTGCATCCCAAAAGCAGAAATGCCGTCAGCAGAATATAAAGAAAAAGGGCTGTATTTTTCATGGTACTATTGTTCGGGTTTCCAGATATCCGCCGGGGAAAAGATATTTGCGATTAAGGTCACTGGCGAATTCTCCGGCAAATGTGTTCACAAACGTGCTGATCATGGCTTTCACCAGTGTTCGGGTGAAGAGGAAAGATTTTTCCGGTACGTAGACGATGTCCCCAGCCTCCAGAAAGACATCGTGTTCCCTGCCCCGCAGTATACCTTCCAAGTTGACCTTGAAAACCTTTGGGTCGTTCATGGCATTGCGGAGGATGACGACCCGTTTGATGTCGGCAGTTTCTTCATTGTAACCGCCGGCTCCCGTATCCAGTCCCGTGATCAGTTGAACCAGTGTCATGCCGGCCGTGAAGGGTTGTGACTGCTGCTGATTGACTTCACCCATCAGGTAGATTTCGCGGCCCAGTGATGATGCGATATAGATTACATCGCCGGCGCGAAGATAGATGTCTTCCGAGAAGTCATCGTCATTCATGAGAGCGGCAAAATTGACAGGAATTTTTTCATTGTCACGCATAAGCCAGCTGTCTTTGTAATTATGGATCTGGATCCAGCTATCGTGATATTTACCGAGCTGGATTCCTTGGGCTTTGGCAATGGCCTGCCGGACAGTGGTCGGTGTGTTGAGCGGATAAACTCCGCTGTTTTCTACCTTGCCGAAGATGGCAAAACTATTGGAGATGAAGCGCGTCGGAATAACGGATACTTCCGGGTTATTAAATAGGTTGGTCAGTTTTGAGGAAATTTCATCGGCAACTTCCCCCGCAGTACGGTTTTCCGCCGGAATTCCGGAGAGAAACATATAGTAGAGTTTTCCATCCGGAGCGATCGGTACGTTTTCCGCAAAGGTATCACGCTGACCGAACACACCGACTTCAACTTCATCGCCGACCTGAAGCCTTCGGTCTTCAATGCCATGCGGAATGAAATATTCCGGGGGGAATTTTGACCGTTTTTGGGCGGAGGTCAGATGATCCGGAACATCGTTAATTGTTTCCACAGCCGATCCCCGGGCGGTCAGCATCAAAATGAATATGAACAGCAGTTTATTTTTCATGGTCATCGGAATCCTCTTCCGTGTCTCCAAGCCAATCGCGGAAGGACAGATCTTTTTCTCCCGTCGGTTCGGCTTCTTCTTCGATCTGTTCGGGAAGCTCTTCGTTTTCTTTGTCTTCAGTGGTTTCGGGGGACGGTTCGGAGCCTTCTTCCTCGCCGATCAGTTCCGGAAGTTCATCTTCATCGTCAAATGGTTCAACTTCGGGGATTTCATCCTTTGGAGAGAGATCCTCTTCCGGAGAGATGGCCTGTTCTTCAGCTTCTGCCATGGGCTGGGAAGACGGAGATTTTTCCATCAGTTTCATAAAATGGGCCTGCAGTCCGGTGACGAAATCAACCAGCGGATTGCGCCGTTCCGAAAGGTTTCGGATGATTCGCTGCTGTCGAACATCCTCCAGGTAGTACGGGTCAACCCGGTTGAAGATCAGTGCTCTCGGCACCATGCAGCGGTCTTCAAGGAATTCGAGCCCCGCATCAACGAGACGCCGGTCGCTGACCGGCGAGGCCAGCACGTAGATGATGTCATCAAGGAATCCGGCGATGGTTCCGGAAATCGGATGGTCCAGAACCGCCGGTGCTTCGGTGATGATCAGGTCGTAGTTCTGGCGCAGCAGGTCCCACAATCGCGGCATGGCGGATCCCTTGGCGAGGTCGAGCAGGTCGGCTCGCGGCTCCTGCACACGAATAATGTCGACGCCGTTCACCGTAGACAGCATGTCTTCGAGCCCGGCGCGCCCTTCCAGGTAGTCTTCAATTCCCATCTGCGGCCAGCCGACTTCGCCGGATCCCGGCAGGCAGGGATTTGGGTGAGGATCGAAACTGACAAACAGCACATTGATGTTCAGTGAACGGTAGTAGCGCGCAAGGTTAAAGGAAAGTACGCTTTTGCCTTCCCCGTCCTGCGAACTGAAGAATCCAAGCACCTTGGTGCGGTGGCCCTGAAGCACAACGTTGAGTCGTTCGGAAATTTCGCGAAGGGACGGCAGAAGCAGGGAATAATGGTCATAATCATCCAAATGCGGGATTTCAATGATGGACGCAAGACAGGGGGCGTCGTAGGCGGTTTCCAACTGCTGCTGTGTTCGAATTTTTGCATCGAGCAGTTCGATGAGCAGAATCACGGCCAAACCACCGAAGAATCCAAGGACGAGTCCGACGAAGGGGATGATTTTTCCGATCAGTGATGCAGCCGTCGAAACGGCTTCAGTTGCCGGACTGAGCAGTTTGAAGTCCGACAGGCTGGATTCCATGGTGAGGCGGGCGGATTCTTCACCGGCCTGGGATGCTTTGAGGGCGGTATCAGCCTGAGTCCGTTTTTCCAGCAGCGCTGCATATTCTTTTTCGAGGCGTGGCAGTTCCTTGAACCGCTGCTGCAGGGTGTCGAGCTCCTTTTTCAGAGTATCCACCTGCTGTGCGGCGACTTTTTCTTCGGAGCGGAGCTTCAGCAGTTCTCCGGCCATTTCCCCTTTGAGCGGATTCTTGAGATAGGTGCGTTCGCGCGTTTCATTGAAGTTGCCGCTCTGCAGCATTTTACGCAGTTCTTCGATTTCGCGTTCCTGCCGAAGAATTTTCGGGTTGTCCGCAGCGTACTGAATTCGGGCCTGGAGCAATGCGGCTTCGGCGTTGGAAATTCGGCGTTTCAGAGGATTGTCCTCCTGGGATTCGTCGAGCACCTCATCTGGAAGGTCCGCAATTATTTTTTCGTAATTTTTAATACGAACCAGTAGTCCTTCGTGGGCGACCTGCGCGATACTGAAGCGTTCGGACGCGGCGTTGACCGACGAGAAATAATTCTGATACTGCGTGTTGAGTTCCAGCAGATGGTTTTTAAGCTGAAAATCTTCCACACTTTTGACGATGGTTTCGTAGTTTTTTTCGGCGACTTCCCGCTGCACCTTAAACTGGTCATATGCTGCAGAGGCCAACTGGCGGTAGTAGTCCGCATTATTTCGGACGATAATCCCGGCCAGTTTGTTTACGGCATCGATGGCCGCCTGACTGGACGGCATGTCTTTAACCTGCAGGGTAACGATGTCGGACTTGCTCTGTGAATCAAACGATACATTTTTCAGCAGCGGTTTGAAGCCGGTTTCCTCCTCGAGCTCCTGAATATTTTTCGGCGACAGGAACATATCGACCAGCGTATCCTGCGAGAGCGGACGGAGCAGGAACGCCGAGCCCTGAACATCGATCTGTTTCTGGGTCGGCTTGGTGTAAATGATGACAGATTCCGAGGAGTAGGACGATCCGCTCTCCAGACTGCGGGCTGCGGGGATCAGCAGAATCATCAAACCGAAAGCGGCGAGCAGCGCAATCCAGAAGCGCCGGTAGATTCCGCGCATGATTTTAATGATGTCCAGCTTCCGAAAAAAATCCTGGAAGGTGATTTTGTGCCGGATGCTTCGGCCCGGCCGGGCGCTTTCGGACAGCCCGCTGCCGGGAACGGGAGCTTTTGACGGGCGAATCGGTTCGTGGGCCATCAGGGGAGAAATGGTGTTCAGATCGCTGAACTGATCCTTGATCCGGAAAGAGGTCTGTCCGCTTTCACCTGGTGCAGCGTCTTCCTTTTTGGGTGTCTCCGGTTCCAAATCGTTGGACGGGTCGGTTTCTTCCGGTTCTGCGGTTTCCTCCGAGAGAGCGGTTCCTTCTGCGTCGGGGCTCTCCGGGCAGGATTCTTCCGGTTCGGGCATCTCCGGAATTTCAGGGAGGATGCCTTCGTCAGGGGCGGATTCCTCCGGAATTTCCTCTTCGGGCAGGACGGGTTTCTCCGGCTCTTCAGCAGGTTTCCCGAAGCGAAGGTCGTCATGCGGTTTATCTCTCATAGTCTTATCTCTGCCGTTTTGTTTTTAAAATCCGAAATTATTGCTGATTGTACCGTCGGGCCTGCCGCTCAGGGTTGTTGCCGGCCAGTCTGCGGTATGTCCGCTTTATCATTCTTTTCAGAGTGTTGGCCGTGTCATAGGCCGTCGCAATCACAAGAATGATCGGTTTATTACGCTTTTTAAGGGTGTATGGCAACTCAGGGATTGCATAGCCTTGCTTCCCGGCCCATTGGATCAACTGCACGACGGAATCAAAGTGGCGGAGGTTGCGGAGGGTCCACTGTTTCCAGTATTTCGGTGCTGGACCCAAGTGTGCCAGAAAGGCATTCGGATTACTGTTGAGCAGCACTTCACGGAGCGGCGGACGATGTTCCGCAAACATCATCCACGCACTTAATGCAAATTCCGCCGGCATATAATAGGCGACATCCGTTTCGGCCGGATCATCATACCTCAGAACCTTCAGCATGAAGGTTTTCCAGACCTTGGAAAAATCCAGAAAATCGCGATGCAGGACCAGGTTCCCGGAGAGCACGGTGCCGGTGCGTGCCGGTTTTGTGCGCTGCCCAACGTCCTGCTGCCAGCGCTGGATGAAATGGTCCGGCACGCCGTGCAGGCTGTCGCCGGGCCGGCGGTAGTAGCGGAAAATCCGGTCGTCTTCTTCGTGGGGCCGTGTACGGGCATAGAGCGCCGGTTCGCCCGGTTCAAGGTAGGGGGTGATGTCGCCGACGGCGATGCAGTCGCCGTCGAGCAGGGCAACCCATTCCTCTTCGCAGTCCTTTGCGGTCATCAGCGCTTCGCCTTTGAGAATATCCGCGATAATCCGCATGGCTCCCGGTCGGCGGCTGAAGGGAATCGAGGAGTCGAACACAAAGACGTTTTCAAACTGTGTGAAGAGTTTCTTTTCCTCTTTGCTGAGCGAAATGCCGAGAACGTGAATTCGCTGGGCGGGCTGCTGGGCTTTAAGGGAAAGAATCAGAATGTACACAGGAAGCACAAACTGGCTGTCGGCGATTACTGTGACGATATTGTTCGGTTTACTGGCCATATTGTTTTCCGTGGCGCATTCTGTGGTCTGTTGATGGGGGCGTCCAGTAAATAGGGTATTAATGAGCATTTCCGTCGATGAATCCGATCCAGCTGTCGGTCCCGGTCCGGTGGAGATCCAGCTGATGCATTCGCGCGGCGTTCCAGCCGGATCCGTCCGGTTCCAACAGAGGGTTTTCCGCCAGCGGTTTTTCTGAGAATGCCTCCGGGGTCAGTTCGGTGATTTCGAATCCGAGAACCCGGTGGCCGTAGCGGTCGAGACAGTCCTGCGCAAAACGGATCAGCCTGCCGTCGATGAGCTGAATCCGCCCGCCGCATCGCGCGCGGGTCCGGTCCCCGGAAATGACCGGATTGCCGGGATGCGCAGTCCACGGGCCGGTCAAATCGTCGGCATAAAAAATATTCATCTCTTCATTCTGTCCGGTGCAGGTGAAAAGCCACCAGCGGCCGTTGTAAAAAACCGGTGTCGAATCGGTATGCGGGCCTTCGACGATCGTTTGAACGAAGGTCCAGTGCGATGGAAACGGGTCTGCCTTGTAGAGGCGTACGGAATTCATCTTGCGGCTTTCCGGAATCATGTACCATTCTCCCTGCCATTGAACAACGCACGGATAGGATAGATGAAACGGTTCGTCGAGGACGATGCCCTGATAATCCCAGTGCACAGTGTCCAGGCTGGTTGACAGTCCGATTTCTCCCTGATGCGTGGAAACGCTGTCGATTTCAAAGAACAGATACCATTTCCCATTTGTCTGGACGGCAAACGGATCGGCCACCATCCGCGCGGCGGTGTCTGTGAGGTCGCGTGCTCGCAGAATCGGTTTGTCCGGGACCGGCAGTCGAAACGGATTCTGTGAGCGGGTGATGCCGATGGACCACAGTTCCCTGCGCCACAAATGACAGGCTCTCAGCCGGTTGGTGAGGTCGGAGTGAAAAAAATAAAAATCAACAGAAAACACCGCCGCGAAAAGAAGGACGGCTGTCAGCACAGCTGTACACGTCTTTTTCATGTGCGGGCTCCGATCAGCCAAAATGTTTTTCGATGTCCCGTACAATCATCCGGATCATATCTGCATCGACCTGTTCCTTTTTCATCAGGCAGGCGCGGTCTACCGCCAGTTTGCAGACGCGGTTGATCTGGCGGGGGCATCCGCCGGAAAAAGAGAACAGCGGATCGATACTGTTGGGGTGGAAGATGTCCGTTTTTTCAGCCCCGGCGGTTTTGAGGCGGTGCTGGAGATAGGGCTCCATTTCTTCATAGCGCAGGTTTTTCAGATAACAGAACATGCCGAGCCGCTGATAGATCTGCGGCAGAGCACTCAGCTTGGCTTTCAGCTCCGGCTGTCCGGACAGAATAATGGTGAGAACCGAATCCTGCTGATTGTAATTGGTCAGGCATTTCAGTTCATCCAGACACTCTTCGCTGAGAAACTGCGCTTCGTCGAGAATGACAATCAGGTGCTTTCCAATGGATCCGATTTTGTTGTGCAGCAGCTGTTCAAATTCTTTCAGCAGATAGTACTTGTCATCATTGACGGCAGCCTCGCCCTTGCCCCGGAGCTGCTGGTTGATTTCCGCGACAATATGTTCGAAAGGCAGGTGGGCGGTGTGCAGTTTAATTGTGGTGTAGAGGTCCTTTCTTAAACGCGATGTCAGCACATTGAGCAGCATGGTTTTTCCGCTGCC
>JBFWJN010000101.1:0-10832 GCA_050253185.1 Kiritimatiellales bacterium
GCGATGCCGAAGAAGATGAAGATGCAGATACGCAGAGCCATGGCTCCGGACGTATCAATCAGCGTCTGGGTGACTCCAAGAGAAGGATACTGAATCAGAATCTGCTGAGACATCAGCAGGATGACCAGTGTATAGGAAATAATGGCCAGAATGGTGATTTGGATGGTCTGTTTCAGCGGCAGGATAATTCCGGCGGACAGGATAATCAGCGGATAGAGCAGAATCAGGAAATCGTTGCCGATCCCGTCGGCGAAATAGACCAGGCCGGAAACGAAAACGAGGTCGACCAGAAACTGGAGCGGTGCCAGTTGACGCATGCGGTCCTGATTACGCATCCACAGCGAATAGGGAATGGTGATGATGTATGAAAACGCAATGAATGCGTAGAAAGCAATACTGTCTGTTTTCAGCACAAATGACAGAACGATGAGAAATCCGCTGATTGTAATCAGCCGCCCTCCCAGCAGACCCATCATCATGGTCCAGGAAACCGAACGCGAATCATCTGCCGCGCTTTTCTTTTTCATGAATTTTACTTTCTACATCACCACTTCGGTCATCTTGAAAATCGGCATAAACATCGCCAGCACAATTCCTCCGATCATGACCCCGATCACCACCATAAGCAGCGGCTCCAGCATAGAGGTCAGTCCTTCCAGCATGGAGTCGACTTCTTCCTGGTAAAACTGCGAAAGCTTGTTCAGCATGTCTTCCATTTTTCCGGTCTGTTCGCCGGCGGACAGCATATGGATGAGCATCGGGGGAAACTCCTTGTTGTGCTTCAGTGTGGCGGACACCGTATTGCCCTGTTCCACGTTGGAGCGGGCATCGAGAATGGCTTTTCCGATGACTTTATTGCCCGTGGCCACTCCGACGATACTCATGGCCTGGATGATTGGCACCCCGCTGGAAATCAGCTGGGCAAACGTTGAGGAAAACCGGGTGATGGCAATTTTGCGCGCGAGCTTGCCCAGCAGGGGAAACCGCAGGCGGATCGCATCCAGCACGTAACCGCCTTTTTCCGTTTTAATGTACCGGCGCAGGCTGTAGATGGCGGCGGCAACGGCGGCGGTTACGATATACCAATAGCTCCGGATGAAATTGCTGACGTTGAGCAGGATCTGGGTCGGTTTCGGGAGATCGGCCCCGAACCCGGAAAACATCTGTGCGAAGGTCGGCACCACGAACACAATCAGACCGGTTGAAATAATCAGCGCCACACAGATAACCACCGTTGGATACATCATGGCCGACTTCACCTTGGAGCGCAGTTTATTGGAGGCTTCCAGGAACGCCGCAACCCGATCACAGGTTTCCGCCAGCATGCCGCCGGTCTCCCCGGCCCGCATCATGTTCACATACAGCTCATCAAAAACCTGCGGATACTTTTCCAGCGCATCCGAATACATGGACCCGCCTTCGACATCCGTGCGGACTCCGCCCAGCACCGCCCGGAAATGTTTGTGTGTGGTCTGTTCCTCCAGCGCCAGAATGGACTGCACCAGCGGCATGCCGGACGACAGCATGGCGGACAGCTGGCGGGTATAGAGAGGAAGCTCCTTGAGCCGGATGGTCCGGGATCCGCTGACTTTCTTTACCGTGGTCTTTTTCTTTGCCGTCGTTGCCATGAATTTCCTGTTATTCCGTTGTTACACGCAGCACTTCGTCAATCGTGGTCAATCCTTCGCGAACCTTGGCGAGTCCGGTGTCACGAAGGGTTTTCATTCCGTTCCGCACGGCAACTTCGCGCAGGGCCCCGGCCTCCGCCGTTTCGAGAATTTTTGCCCTGATTTCATCATCCAGCAGCAGGATCTCCATCAGCGCGCCGCGACCCTTATACCCCAGTCCTCCACATTTTGGACAGCCTTTGGCCGCGAAGAATGCGACATCCTTGAATTCATCCGGGTCCAGATGGTTGGTGCGCAGTGTTTTTTCCGGCAGGTCGATCTGCTGCTTGCAGAAGGGGCAGAGTTTGCGGAAAAGCCGCTGAGCCTGTGTCATCACCAGCGACGAAGAAAGAAGGAACGGTTCAATCCCCATATACGCCATACGGGCAATGGCCCCGGCTGCGTCATTCGTATGCAGCGTACTGAGCACCAAATGGCCGGTCAGCGCCGCCTGTACCGCGATCGATGCCGTTTCGTGGTCGCGGATTTCCCCGATCATCACGATGTCCGGGTCCTGGCGGAGAATCGAACGCAGCCCGGAGGCGAACGTCAGCCCGACCTCGGGCCGGGCCTGGACCTGGTTGATGCCGCCCAGCTGATACTCCACCGGGTCTTCGACTGTGATGATGTTGACGTCCTCGTTGTTCAGTTCCTGCAGCGCGGAATAAAGCGTAGTGGTTTTCCCCGAACCGGTCGGCCCGGTAACCAGCAGCATGCCGTGCGGCTTGGAAATGGCGAACTTCAGGTCGGCGGCGGCTTTCGGCTCGAGGCCCAGCGCGTCAAGGCTCGGTGCCAGGGCGGACTTGTCGAGAATACGGAGCACGATCTTCTCGCCGTGAACGGTGGGCAGGTAACTGACACGAAGGTCCACCTCTTTGCCGAGCGCTTTAATTTTAAAACGCCCGTCCTGCGGAATCCGGCGTTCAGCAATGTCCAGGTTCGCCATGATTTTAATTCGTGAGGAAATTGCGGACTGCACGCTTTTCGGCGGACTGGGGTTTTCATAGAGCACGCCGTCCACACGGTAGCGCAGCCGGATCTTCTTTTCCATCGGCTCAATGTGAATGTCACTCGCATGTTTGCGAAGCGCTTCAATCAGAATCGAATTCACGATGCGCACAACCGGCGCGTCTTCCGCGCTTTCGAGCATTTCATCCAGGTTGTCCGCACTGGTCTCGTCGTGGCCGACCTCCAGCTCGCTGTCGTCCTCGATATCCCGCAGGATATCCTCCAGCGCGATCGAGGAGTCCTTAGCCGCGCCCTCCAGCGCCCCGAGCAGATCCTTGACATCTGCAATCACCGGAAAGATCTGGTAGTCCGTCTGGGTCTTGAGGTTCTCAATGCCCATAATATTAAACGGGTCCGCGACGGCTACCGTCAGCAGCTTGCCCGTTTTGCACAGCGGCAGCATCTTCAACTGGGCCCAGGTGGCTTTCGGCAGCATTTCAATCAGCGAACTGTCCGGATGGAACCCGTCCAGGCTGACCGGCGTCATTTCAAGATATTCGGCTTTGGCCAGCAGCATAACGGGCGCGGGGACCAGCCCCTGCGAAACCAGGATGTCTTCCAAAGGAGTGCCGCTCTTTTCGGCCTCTGTGCGTGCACTCAGCAGAGCGTCCTCCTCAACCGGGTGCCGCTCCTGAAGAACCTCCAGAAGAGTTCTGTATGTTTTTTCACTCATTGTTCTGCCCTGCGGATAAAAGCATAAAGGATGCCAATACGTTCAGCGAATGCTAAACTTTCGGAAACGGGTGCACAAGCATCCTGTTTTGGTCAGTATATGAAAAAAAGTGATGCAGGCCCGGCATGAATCGTGCTTTGATAACCGCATGACGCTGAGAGGGAGAACTCATGAGTGAATCGTTGGACAGCCGCGAAGAATTACAGCAGACCGTCTCCATGCTGGAGCAGATTCTGGAAGTCATGCCGGATGACCTGTTCACACTGCGCGCCCTCTATGAAACCATGTTAAAACTGGGAGAGCCTGAAAAGGCCATGGAGTGCCTTAAGCGCCTGGACGATCAGTCCCGCGCCGCCCAGAACTCCGAAATGATCGATTTCGTGATCAACCAGTACGAGTCGGTTGTCGACGAACTGCCCGAAGTTCGTAAACGGATCGATCGTCTGCAGGAACTCCAGCTTGTCTGCGGCCTGACCGCCGATCTTCCCGCTCCGCCCAAACCGGCGGAGGGGCGGGGCGGCGCGATTGAATCGGAAATGGCGCTCGCCTGGGATCTCTTTCAGGATGAAATCCTTTCTCAGGAGGAATATTCCAACGTTCTGCACGACTTAACGGAGATGTCATCTCGGGCTGTCAGCGTGCCGGTGACCGTCCTGCATATTCTGCACGACAGGAACTTCAGCCGGTTTGAACGGCTCATGACATATCTCTGCCAGAAAAGCGGCGTGCCGATCATGGCACTGGGACAATACGACGAGCGTGATGACCTGCGGGATCTGCTGCCGCTGGACTTCATTACCCGTCACGGAGCGATGCCCTTTGCACAGATCAGCGGAGAGTTGCTGCTGGCTGTACTGAATCCGTTTGACCGCGATCTGGTTTGCCTTGCCGAAGAGCTGTCCGGCCGCCGCTGTCACCCGTATCTGGTTACGCCGCAGGAGTATGACCAGCGGCTTGCCCAGATTCGCAAAGAACTGGCTTAACGAATCGGCAGGCGATCACCCGGCTCCAGCGTCACCGTTCGTCCATTGATTTCCACGCTCAGGGTGCTGCCGTTGAGCTGAAGAATCCGGATTCCATTCACCTGATCGCCTTCTGTCACCGGCTGCCCATCGATGACCGCCATCGCCTTGCCCCCGGCCCCTGTGAGCAGGCCCTGATAAAAAGCCGGTTCCTTTTGTGATACGGACGGTATGAATGTGCTGCTCTGCGCCCATTCGGACAGCTTGATTTCCGGCAGCTGGATCTTCTGAGTCGGTGTTGGAATCAGGGAGAGGAACGTTGACCGCGCCGTGCCGGTCAGCAGAACCGTGCATGCAAAGCCTGCCGCCGCGGAGATGAAAAGGCCCGCCATCAGGAATTTCTTTAGTCCGGACGGAGTTTCCGGTGCGGGAATGGACGGATCAGTTCCTAGTTTCATAGCACATCTTTCGCAATAATTGGAAAATAATGCGAAAACCGCCTCAAGGCGAGAAGTTTCCTTTGAGCACGGGAAAAGGCCTGTTCTTCAGGATTTAGTGAGACTGTAAACCCGATCAGTTTCATTTTTGAGAAAAATTTTGAGATATGGCATGTGAAGTGCTTTTCATTAACGAATATGGCGGCAAGGCAATATCTTAAAAAGCGATTATCCGTTCTGGATGTCGCAATTCTGTTTGGCGTGACGGCGGTTTTTATGGCTGTGGCGGTTCCGCTGGTGCAGGGCGCGATTCTGCGGCAGCGCACCGCGGAGTGCGCCCGGAAAATTCTTTGGGTAACCGAGGCGTTTGATTTTTATGCGCAGATGCGCGGCGGGTATCCGGTCAGCCAGGATGATCCGCATGCCACGCCCGGCGACCTGAAGGGCGCTTTTGCATTGTATCAGATCGACTGGTGGGAGAAGGAGACCGACCTGGGCGGGCACTGGGCGTGGTACCGGAACGGACGGTGCTGTTCCGTGGTGATTGCCGGAACCCACCTGCCGGAACAGACAATGAGCCGTTTGGACGCACTGCTGGACGATGGAAATCTGGACACCGGGCTGTTTCGGCGTTACGGGCCCCGGTATCACTATGTCATTCCGGAGGCGGTTCTGTGACTGCGGGATCCAATACGGCGATGACGCTGGTGGAGATGCTTCTGGTGATGGGCCTGATTGCACTGATGGCAGCGGTCATGATTCCGGCGGTGGAACATTCGCTCCGCAGTCGCGCCAATGCCGCCTGTGCCACGAAAATGCGTACCGCTGTGCAGGCATTCCAGCTGTACGCCACGGAAACCGGCGGATACCCGCCGGACCAGAATGTGCCGGGTGAACAAACGGTTCCGAAGATGGAGAATTATTATTTTCCGTATTTTAAAATCGACTGGTGGGGCGATGAAACGGAATTGGGAGGCCGGTGGGACTGGGATGCCGGCTATCATGGATTCGCCGGCTCGGTCTCAATCTGTCAGCCGACGGTTTCGGAGGCCCAGATGCAGGAATTCGACCGGCTGATTGACGACGGAAATCTGGCCGGCGGCCGGTTTGTCAAAGTGGATTCTCAATATCACTATATTCTTGAGGAGTGAGCATGATCAGAGGGGGCGGCAGAACCGGCATGACCCTCGTTGAGGTGATGATTGCAGTGGTGCTTGTCAGCATCGCGGCAGTGCTGGTGTATCAGGGCGGATTTTATTCCTATAAGACCCTGATGCGTGCCCGGATGCGTCTGGAGGCGCAGGGCATCGCTTTTGATAAGCTCTGGCAGCTGTTCAACATGCCGTTCGAAAACCTGCCGGGCTCCGCCGAGGTGCACACGGAGGCGACGCCGGCGGGAGGCGCGTTCCCGAACGGGGGGCTGATTCGCTATGCCGTCATTCCGGAAACCAATGCTCCGCTGAGCTGGATTGAGTACTGGGAGGTCACCGTACAGGTCTGGGCTCCCAGCAACAGTGCACTGTTTAATGTGATGAACGACGACGGATCGGTCCGGGCGGCTTTCCAGCATCCGCTGGCAGACTATACGGTTCTTCGCTATCGGGGAGAGAGATAACATGACGACGCGCAGCAGGCAGAAAGCCGGATTTACGCTGATCGAGGTCATGCTGGCAATGACCATTTCAGTGGGCGTGTTCTGTGCCATGGGCATCCTGCTGGTTAAGATTCTGCAGATGTGGACGGACGGGGCGGGGTCATTTTATCTGGCGAACCAGGCGCGGGCGGCCCGGGCCCGGCTGCTGAGCGGCGGGCTGGGCGCGGGGACCGGCCTTATGTCCATCGGCGAAATCAAGTCGATCAAGACCAACACGCAGTGGTGCACGCTGGAGTATCAGGCGGCGGCGAGAGATGAAAAATACTGGATCCAGGGTTCGGTGGACGACGATGCGCCTGCGGACAAGTCGATTTTCATCAAGAGCAGCAAGGGCGGCGGGCAGACCTGGCTGATGATGGTCGGCGCGAAGCGGGGATCGCACGATATTCCGGATATCATGGCCTCGACCTGCGATATATCCCGCTCAAATCAGGTGCTGACGACCCGTTATCTGCTGCAGTTCGACGTCGGCGGAAAGACGCATGAGATGTCTCAGATTATTCAGACCTATCTGGTGAATCAGGAATGAACATGTTCGAACAGAAAAAAACTGCGCAGGACGGATTCGTGATGGTGGCTGCGCTGATGATGCTGCTCATCGGGGCGCTGGCCGCGGGCAGTTTTGTTTTTGTGGCACGGCAGAGCCATCCATCGGTAACGCAGTGGGAAAACTATGATCGCAGCCTGCTGGCCGCCCAGAGCGCGCTGGAAAAGGTGAAGTCGGACCTGTACGAGGGGTTTCGCGATGCTCACGCGCTGTCCCGCAGCTGGAACGACCTGGAATGGGTGGAGGCTCATGCCTCGGACTATTCAACCTCAGGGACCATCCGTGACCTCATCGGCACCTCAGCCGATCTGCGCTATTCCGACGCCGAGGTCACCGTTACGGTTGCCAACGGCGAAGTGACCGGCATTTCGGTGGAGGAAAAAACGGTTTACGTCACCAACACCGCGGTCGCGGTATACAACGGCGTGACGCGCGCCGTCGAAGAGGTCGTTCGCTATACGCTCAACCGGTCGAGCGTGTTCGACCATGCCTATTTCATCAACAACTTCGGCTGGTTTCACGGCGTGGACTGCGTGGTCAACGGCGATATCCGCTCCAACTACGATGTGGAGCTGAAATCCAGAGACCTGATTCTCAACGGTTATTCGTATGCGGCGGGGGTGAATGATATCAACAAGCCGTACCAGACCTGGAGCTGGAGAACCTATAAGAACAATTCGTACAGCGAATATTTCCGCCCGACCTACAATGTGGATCAGAACACGAAAAACGATGCCAGTATTTTTGAATTCGGGTACGACGATTCAGACACCTACAACTACGTGACGCAGCTCGACATGCCCTATATCGGCAACCTGAGCGATTACCGGTATTATGCCCAGGAACAGAACGGCACCGTCTCTCTCGGCGGTAAAGTTGCCGTCAGCAATGTCTACAGCGGCACCGGACCGAGCGGCGTCGAAGGCGCCCCGGACCAGGGCACCAAATATCTGTACGGAACAGAAGAGGATCCGATCGTGATCGATGGGCCTGTGGTTGTGGACGGGGATGTGATGATCGGCGGCTATTACACCGGGCAGGGAACGATCTATGCCGGCCGCAATATTCATGTGATCAGCGATCTGATCGCACTGAACGACGCGCAGTGGGTGCAGCCGGACACGGTCGATAATTTCACGGACAACACGCTGCCCGACAACCTCGCGCGCGATTTTCTCGGGCTGTGCGCCAAAGGGGCAGTGGTGCTGGGCGACTACCGGACACTCCGTTCGAGCTCCTCCTATTTCAAGCCGCCGTTCACCGGAGAGTACGAAGTCAGTGCCGCCGATGCGGATATTGGCTATATAAGCTATGTTAGAGACGGTAAAAATTACTTTGATGGCGACTATACGGGCTTCTCGGGTTACCGCTGTGCTTCGGGAGACCCGTCGGAAAGCGTTCCCCGGAACTTCTACGAGCCCAGCGTGTCCGAAGCCGAGTTTGCTTCATACAGCCCGTCGCGCGAGCTCGACCGGCTGGACGCATTTATCTACAACAATCATCTGACCATCGGCCGGCTGGGCAGCAATTCCATGATCAACGGCGGAATCATCTGCCGGGATGAAGCACTTTTCCCAGACGGTCGGATTTATATGAACTGGGACTGCCGCGTTGCGCTGGACAATGATTTTTCTCCTTTCCTCCCGATGGATCTGGGACCGGCTGAGACGATTCAGTGGAGGGAGCTGGAATAATGGTGATGTCCCGCAGAATCTTCGGCGTGCTGCTGCTCTTTCTGCCGCAGCTTCTTTCTGCCTTCCTTCCGCCGGGAGCCGAGGTGAGGTCGCGCGATGTCCTGGCCTATCGCGCGCGCAAGCTGGATGAATATTCAGAGGCCCGCGAACAGCACGAAGTACAGATGGTTCGCCTGGATCAGCAGGTGCGCGCTGGACTGGCCCGGCCGCCCTGGGTGCAGAACGTCCGGAATGCAGCGGCTTCTGGAATGGAAAATGCTCAAATATCTTCTGAACGTGTCGGGTCGCACTCGTGGAAAGGCCGGATGGTCGGCATTCTGCTGCTGCTTTGGATTGGCGGAATCACCTTTTGGGTGCATATTTCGACGCAGGCGAAACGGAAGTCGGTCGGAAAGTGAGCGGATGCGGACAGTACAGGTGGGCAGGAAATCGGGGATGACGCTGGTAGAAGTCATCATTGCGGTCAGCATCATCGGGCTGATGGCGGTGATGATCGTACCGGCCGTGCAGCATTCCGTTCGCAGCAGGCAGAATTCCAGGTGTGCCAGCCAACTGCGCCGAGCCATCGCGGCCTTTGAGCTCTACCGGTCGGAAAACGGCGCTTATCCGCCAGACCAGAATGTTCCCGGGGATCTCTCCGTGTCCGGCATGAACCCGTATTTTGACGACCTGGGAATTGACTGGTGGGCGGAGGAAACCGAACTGGGCGGCCGCTGGGACTGGGATGTCGGCTATCACAGCATTCCGGCGTCCATCTCGATCTGGAAGCCGACGGCTTCTGCCAAACAGCTGCTGGAGTTTGACCGGCTGGTGGATGATAACGACCTGGCAACCGGCCGTTTCCGGAAAATCGAGACGCAGTATCATTACATCCTGGAGAACTGATTGATGCGCAGAACGGACAGAAGGGCGGGGCTGACCCTGGTGGAGGTGATGATTGCGGTGGTGCTGATCGGCGTCGCTGCAACCATCGTGTACACCGAAATGCTGATGGCCTACCGGATCCTCATGCGTTCCCGGGCACGGCTGGAGGCGCAGAGTATCGCGTTCGACTACCTGTGGCAGGTCTACAATACTCCGATGGACAATCTGCCGAGAATTTCCCAGCAGTATGATCCGGTTCCGACTCCGGAGTGGAGCATCATGTCTACGAACGGATGGATCCTGTGCAGTATTCTGGCCGAAACCAACTGGCCGGTGCTGCCCAACCCGGTGTCCAGCTGGGAGATCGTAGTAACCGTCTGGCCGCCCACCAACACGCCGCTGCAGGTCGGCACCAATCCGCTGGCGCGGGCCGCGGTCTGGAGATCGCGAGGAGAACGATGATGAGCAGTCTCCGGAAAAAACGGGGCTTTACCTTGGTCGAAATGATGCTGGCGGTTTCCCTTTCCGTCATGGTCTTCGCCGCGCTGGGAATCATCCTGGTCCGCTGTTTTTCTCTGTGGAAAGATGCCACGGCAAACTGGCGGCTGGCGCAGTATGCGCGCATTTCCCGTGAGCGCATCCTGCACGGCGGATTCGCGAATCCGGCCGGCGGCCTGCTGTCGGCGACCAATGCCGTAGTCACAAACTTTTACGGATCGATTCCGTCCGTCGTGTATGCAACCGATCTCCATTATTACGGAATCTATGGCTATACATACCTAAGCACGCCGCAGATCTACCTGTTCGACCAGAATTCCATGGGCTTCTGGACCGCCGGGTCGGTCACCTGGCGCTGGGCCCTGCGGATGGACCAGAAATATCCGGCGCCGGACGTACAGGTTCCCGAGCTGTCGGCGGAAAGAAACGGGAAAATCCTGACCATTGAATATCTTCTGCGCCTTTCCGCCGGCGGCCAAACCTATACCCAGCCGCACACCATTGAGGCCTATCTGGTGAATGAAGGGAAATAAACGATGAAAGTGCAGCAAGCAGACAGCGGATTTATTCTGACAGCAGTGCTGATGCTTCTGCTGATCAGCGCATTGGTCGGCACTTCATTCCTTTTTGCTGCACGCAACAGCTTTGCGGTGGTCGACCGCTGGCGGTCGGGCGATGAATGCCTGCTCGGCCTGCAGGCCGGGCTGGAAAAGTGCAAATACGCCGTGTATGAATCCTATGCGGAGGCCAATGTCACCAAATCCTGGGATTCGCTTGAAACCCTGGCGCATCGTAATGACACCTCGGTTGAGCTGTGGACCAACCTGT
>JBFWJN010000102.1:0-10727 GCA_050253185.1 Kiritimatiellales bacterium
CGTGTCGTTTCGGACAGGTCCTGTTTTACGAGAGTAAAGTCCGGTGCAGGGCTGCCTTTTGCCGGCAATTCGCCGCAGGTATTGATCGGGGTGCCTTGGAATGTGACTTGAGCCATTGAAAACCTCCATATTTATTGAGATCGTGTCTTGATATTGATTTAAACAAAGTAGGTTGCTTTTGCAAGCCGCATCCCGTTCAATGTGCGCTTCTAACAGGGATTTAAAAAATGAGCAGTACAGAGCAGAGAAGAACCGTGGCCATTGTCGGGCGTCCAAACATTGGAAAGTCCGCTCTGTTCAACCGGGTGGTCGGTCGGCGTGTTTCGATTGTCCACGAGGAATGCGGTGTGACGCGCGACCGGGTTGTCTGTGAGGTCGTCTGGAATGAACAGCATTTTGAGCTGATCGATACGGGCGGACTCGGCACGATGGACGCCGGCTCTTCTCAGGATCTCTTCGTGAACAGCACGAACGCACAGGTGGCTGTGGCGATCGAGGACGCTGCGGCCATTATTTTTGCGGTCGACATCACCGCCGGGGTTGTGCCGATGGACGAAGAGGTTGCCCTGCTCCTGCGCCGCTCCGGCCGGCCGGTGTTTCTGGCCGCCAACAAGGCGGATAATGCAGATCGGGATGAAGGCTCGCTTGATTTCGAGCGGCTGGGATTTCCGGTTTTTCCGGTTTCAGCCCTGCATAACCGCGGCATGGATCCGCTGATGAGTGCGGTAATTAAAACGCTGCCGCCCGCGCCGCCGCCGGAAGAGCGCAGACCGCTGCGCGTCGCGGTCGTCGGGCGTCCCAACTCCGGTAAATCATCTTATATCAACAGGTTGCTGAAGAATGACCGCGTGATCGTTTCCGATATACCGGGAACGACGCGCGACAGCATTGAAATTCCTTTTACGATCGGGAGCGGGCCGCAGGCCAAGCATTATCAGCTGATCGATACCGCCGGAGTCAACCGCCGCAACCGCAAGTCGGGAGCTGTGGAGCACTACAGCAACCTGCGCGCGGAGGAAAGCATCGACAGTGCCGATGTCGTGGTTCTTTTGATGGATTCGACGGAAGGCCCGAAACTGCAGGATAAAAAACTGGCCGCAAAAATTATCGAAGCCAAAAAAGGCTGTATTCTGGCTGTCAACAAATGGGACCTGACGGATGGAACTGAAGTCACCCAGACCAAATACGAGCCGGCGCTTCGCAAGGAACTGCCGTTTCTCGAATTTGCTCCCCTGCTCTTTCTGTCTGCGCAGTCCGGTTTTAATATTCGCCGAAGCATTGAGCTGATTGATTATGTTGCGGGCCAGGTGGATCTGAAGCTGACCACCGGCGTGCTGAACCGCGTTCTGCAGGATGCCATGCAGAAAAATCCGCCGCCGATTGTGAAAGGCCGTCCGCTCAAGGTGTATTACGCGACCCAGTCCGGCACAAAGCCGATTTTTGTTAAACTGTTCTGCAACAATACACTTCGGGCTACATCATCGTATAAACGATTCTTAATTAACGAGATTCGAAAAGCATTCGGCCTGGAAGGCGCGCCGGTTGAGCTCAAATTTGTACCCCGCCCCCGTCCGGATCTGGAAGAAAAACGGAAAAACGGCAGGTCCTGACAACCCGCTCAGTAACTGGCTTTCAGGTGCCGGATTTTTTTGTTGAGCTGCTGGTCGGTGGACAGTCCGTAGTCAAAATCATACAGCGCCCGTTCCCATGATCCGTACAGCGGATTGCTGATCAGGAACCACTTTTTTCCCCAGAAAGCGGTTTGGGATTCCGCACGGGCCGTCCGTTCTTCGGGAGAGCCGTTTCCGAGAAAGGAAAAATCATTGTAGTCATCGCCGAGCAAAAGAAGAATCCGGTACTTTTGGGCCAGAAAGGTTCGGCGTGACGTTTTATCAGAACCCCACCCCGGCTGTTCATTCTTGCAAAGGACCTGTTCTTCAGTGACTTCCGGATCGAGCACTCGCCGCAGGTTCAAAAGGGTCGGCTCTTTTTGAGTTCGGTTTGTGACGTAAAAAACCCGGATATTTTTCGATTTCAGGAATGCGATAAACTCTTTTGCTCCCGGGACCGCTTCCGCTCGGCATTCACGAACCCATGCCGTCCATTTTTTCGCGTCAAATGCAGCATTTTCTAAAACCAGCTGCGCCTGAAACGGCGTATTATCGAGAACGGTCTCGTCCACATCGGTGATCACTGCCGGCGGAAGAGATTGATAGTCATTGGTTTGCTCGAATACTGCAGTCCAGTTTCTGTTTTCAAGTGCTTCCTGAGCGCTGTGCTCTGCGGCGCGAAACGTCTGAATCGAAGCGA
Organism: Kiritimatiellales bacterium; assembly: GCA_050253185.1. Lineage (GTDB taxonomy): Bacteria > Verrucomicrobiota > Kiritimatiellia > Kiritimatiellales > Tichowtungiaceae > Tichowtungia. Next base: position 2,311 of record JBFWJN010000102.1, read on the forward strand.
CTCGGTATTCTGCTGAAGTCTGCATCCATAGAATACCATTCAGCTGTTCGTGTGACGGTTCCGATAAAGCGCGGCAACCGGCCAAGGCCAGAAATGCAAGAATTCCATAACTCCGGGTCCTGAATTTCATATTTGTGTCCTTCCCGCAAAGTTGAGCCGAAAGCATACCCCGAAATTCCTTCCGGGGAAAGAGATTCAACAACTGAAATAAAAAGAAATTTAATACTTATATAAACTGTAGATCAGTGTGCTTTCAGCCACACAGACAGAATAGAAATGTCGGCCGGGTTGACGCCGGAAATCCGCGACGCCTGACCGAGATTTTCCGGACGAATATTTTTCAGTTTCTCCCGTGATTCAAACCGCAGGGCCGTAATGGCATCGTAGTTTAAATCGTCCGGCAGTTTTTGTTTTTCCAAGGTCTGGAAATCGGCAATACGCCCCTGCTCCCGCTTAATGTAGCCCTCATACTTAATAGCGGTTTCGACCTGCTGAATAACTTCCTGTGGAAGGTCCGGTTTATCGCCGGGGAGTCCCTCATAGCTGTTTCCAGGCCGGCAGAGAAGCTGGGCCAGCGATGCGCCGTCATGAAATTTCCGTCGCAGACGCTCGATTTCCCCGTCGATTTGTTCCTGCATTCGGGCGGTTTCCGCCAGCTCATCGGGTGAGACGATTCCGAGCTCTTTGGCGCGCTGGTGGAGTCGGAAGCGAACATTGTCCTGACGGAGTGTCAGGCGATGTTCTGCCCGCGAAGTAAACATCCGGTAGGGTTCGTCAGTTCCTTTCAGGACAAGGTCATCAATCAATACGCCGATATATGCCTCATCCCGGCCCAGAATAAATTCAGGAAACCCCAATATCTTGCGTGCTGCATTCACTCCTGCCACAAAACCTTGACCCGCGGCCTCTTCATAACCGGTGGTTCCGTTAATCTGTCCGGCAAAGTAAAGATGCTCGATCCGCTTAGTTTCCAATGTATGGAAAAGCTGAACCGGCGGCGCGTAATCATATTCGATGGCATATCCAGGGCGAATAAAGACTGCCTTTTCAAGTCCCTCAATGGAATGAACCATTTCGATCTGAATCTCTTCCGGCAGGCTGTTGGAGGTTCCGTTCGGGTAAATCCGAACGTTATGCCGGCCTTCCGGCTCGATGAAAACGTGATGTGCGGTTCGCTGCGGGAATTTGACGATCTTATCTTCAATCGACGGACAGTAGCGGACTCCCGTTCCCTCCACCATTCCGCCATACAGCGAACTCTGGTTCAGGTTTTCGCTGATAATCTGGTGTGTCCGTTCATTGGTGTGCGTCAGCCAGCATGGGATCTGTGGAAGCTGTGCAGACAGAAGCGTGCTCCGGTCAAAAGCCTCTACGCCTCCTGTAAACAGGTTTTGCGCCCAGCTGTTCCACGTGGAACAGCGCGCCGGATCTTTATGTTCCGATCCCATTGGACTGACCGAAGAGGATTCCGGCGCATGCTCGAGTGTTCCACGTAGAACAGGATCAATTACGGAGGAGCTCTGTTCCACGTGGAACAGCTCCTGAAGTTTTCGCGCGGCGCTGGAAAAAAATGGTGGAGGTTCATCTCCGGGCTGAATCTTCATTTTGGAATAATCAATGGAATCTTTATGCAGGCGCGGCGGGGTGCCGGTTTTCATCCTCCCCAGTTCAAACCCGAGTTCTTTCAGTGACACTGAAATATCACTGGCCGCTTTTTCTCCCCATCGACCTTCATAGATCACGTTCTGTCCGATGAGAACCCGTCCGCCCATAAACGTTCCCGCGGTGAGAACAACCGCCTTGCCGGCCAGCTTTTCATTGCCTAAAAGAAAAACCCCGCAGAGTCTACCGTTTTCAGTCCAAATGCCGGTGACCTCGGCTTCAATGATGTCCAGATGCTTCTGTGCGGTAAGTACCGCCTGCATGCGGGCAGGGTAGAGGGCTTTGTCGCATTGAGCCCGATGAGCCTGAACCGCCGGACCTTTTCTCGTATTGATGGTTCGCAGCTGAATAGCCGTAAAGTCTGTGTTTCGAGCCTGTTCCCCGCCGAGAGCGTCCAGCTCACAGGTAATATGCGACTTGGCAATCCCGCCGATCGATGGGTTGCAGGACATTCTTCCGATATAAGTCTTATCTATACTTAATAGAGCAGTGCGGGCCCCGAGCCGTGAAGCGGCCAGTGCCGCTTCACATCCGGCGTGTCCGCCACCGACCACAATGACATCGTATGATTTCTCCAGCTGCATGATTCATCGCTTTCTATTTTCCAGACATTGGAAAAGTTCCGGAGAGGATAAACTCCATGTTCCGGATGGAAAATCAATTTGGAAACTTTCTCTTACTGATCGGCAGGCCGTCCTGTTATCGTTCGCCCATGAACCTGTTTGAAAATATTCCCGCAAACGCTTCGAAGGAACTGTTCACGGAACTGTTTTTCACAGAAGGTGTGCGGATCGAACGAATTGTGTCGTTCGGGCAGAATTCGCCGGGAGGGTTCTGGTACGACCAGCCGGAAAATGAATGGGTGCTTGTGATAGAGGGATCCGCAGAAATCCGGTTCGAAGATCGGTCGGTTAATCTGGGGCCGGGAGATTCCGTCCATATTTCCGCCGGCTGCCGCCATCGGGTGGAACGGACAGATCCCGATCGTCGAACCATTTGGCTGGCAGTTTTTTATAAATAATGAATTTGGATGAAAAGTGATCAAATAGGATGAAAAAATCAGAAAAAAATCTCAGAACGGGACAGAAAAAGCTGAAAACGGATGAGCGACGGGAAACGCCGGCCGAACATCTTGCCAATGCGATTACGCATGGGGTAGGGCTGGGCCTGAGTATCGCCTGCCTGGTTCTTCTGGTTGTCTTTGCCAGCCTGCGCAAAGGTGCCTGGGAGATCGTCAGCTGTTCGGTGTACGGCGCGATGCTGGTGGCGATGTATCTCGCATCCACTCTCTATCACAGCATTCATTCGCCGAAGGTGCGTTACGTGCTGAACATTCTGGATCACGCGGCCATTTATCTGCTGATCGCCGGAACCTATACGCCGTATCTGCTGGTACCGCTGCGCGGAGGACTGGGTTGGTCACTGTTCGGTATAATCTGGGGGCTGGCAATTGTCGGCATTGTTTTTCAGGCGCTCTTTATCAGCCGCTTCAAAATTTTATCCACGCTGACTTATCTGGCGATGGGCTGGATGGTGGTGGCGACGATTGCTCCGTTGTTAAAGGTTCTGCCGCTGATGGCCATTTTGTGGCTGGCGATCGGTGGAATCTGCTACACACTCGGCGTCATTTTTTATGTATGGCAGCGCCTGAAGTTCGCCCATGCCATCTGGCATCTGTTTGTGCTTGCCGGCAGCTTAAGCCATTTCTTCGGAATTCTGTTTTTTGTGGCAATTTGAAAAGAAAAAGCCGTTTTTTCATTGAAAACGGCTTAAAATCGCAGATAAGTATCAGTTTTTAGATCAACTCTGTGCGGCCTTATCGGTCTGAGCCTTGATTTTCAGCTCCACGTCGTGTTCGTAAAGCGCATCAAAAATTTCATCCAAATCGCCATCCATCACGCGATCCAGCTTATAGAGCGTGAGGTTGATCCGGTGATCGGTCAGGCGGTTCTGCGGATAATTGTAGGTGCGGATTTTTTCGCTTCGGTCGCCGGTCCCAACCTGTGACCGTCGGGCGGCCGCCTGTTCATCATCAATCTGCTGCTGCTGAACCTCAAACAGTTTGGCGCGCAGAACGCGCAGGGCTTTGGCCTTGTTCTTGTGCTGGGAACGTTCGTCCTGACACTGAACCACGACGCCGGTTGGGATATGTGTGATCCGGATAGCGGAGTCGGTAGTGTTCACATGCTGACCGCCGGCGCCGCTGGCACGGTAGGTGTCGATCTTGAGATCCTCCGTTTTGATGTCAACGTCCACCTCTTCAGCTTCAGCAAGCACGGCCACCGTTGCGGCGGAGGTATGAATGCGTCCCTGTGTCTCGGTTGCCGGAACCCGTTGCACGCGATGGGTTCCGCTTTCGTACTTCAGTTTTTTATAGACCCCAGCACCCTCAACCGAAAAAACGATTTCCTTATAGCCGCCGATCTCCGCAGGACTGACATCGAGCAGCGAAATCTTCAATCCAGTGGTTTCTGCGTAACGGCTGTACATCCGATAAAGGTCACCCGCAAAAATCGCGGCCTCGTCGCCGCCGGTTCCGGCACGGATTTCCATGATGACGTTTTTAGCATCCGATGGATCCGGCGGGAGCAGGGCAATCATCACTTCTTTTTCAGCGCCCGGCAGTTTTTCCTCCGTCTCGGCCAGCTCCATCTCCGCCATTTCACGCAGCTCCGCATCAGAAACCGGGTCCTCCAGAATGGCCCGGCTCTCCGCGACGCTGTCCTGCATCTTCAGGAAAATTTTCGCGGCGTCCGCGATCTTCTTCTGATGGGAATAGTCCCTCATCAGGGCCTGCATCTTCTGCGGATTGGCGGCAACGCCCGGAGCGGACATCTCCGTTTCCAGCGATGAAATGCGCCGCCGCAGATTCTCAAGATAGGCTTTATTGATCATGGCCGGACACAAAAAGGCCGGGCCCTGAAAACAGAGTCCGGCCGGCAAGACGGTTATTTACTTGCTGCCGTAACGCTTACGGAAGCGGTCCACGCGGCCTTCGGTATCCACTAACTTGGCCGAACCGGTAAAGAACGGGTGGCAGGCGGAGCAGAGGTTCACGTGCATTTTCTTCACGGTCGAACGGGTTTTCACCACATGCCCGCAGGCGCACGAAATTTCCGCATCATCATATTCAGGATGGATCGTTTTTTTCATTTTTCTACAGTCCTTGCTAAAAGAGCGGGCCTTTTAATCATAACCCGCAGGCGGGCGCAAGCCCTTTTTTCCATTACTTATAATAGACCTCTCCGCCGTGCTCCTCGGTTCGGAGCTTCCCGGCCGTTACCAGCGGGGCCAGCGCCACCTCGATTTCGGCAATAGAGCTGCCCGCGACCGCCGCCAGCTGAGACGAGGTCGCGGGATGGCGGTGAATCAGATCCACCAGCGTCTCCGTATTAATCTGAACCGACTTCGGAGCCGCCGGCGGGAACGACGCAATCACCTCTGCCGGCGGAACAAACAGCTCGCAAAACGCCGCCAGCCTTTCTTTGGAAACCGGCTGCGCAACCGAATCGGCAGGCGGGCGGACCGACGTATTCAGATGTATCCTATCCGGCCGGATTCGTTTTACGGCCGTCGCGATCTGACGGACCTGATCCGGCTCCGAGTTAATCCCTTCGAGCAGAAAGACTTCCATCCACAATTCGCCGAAAAACTCCTCGCGGAAGGCCTGCTCGCCCGCAAGCAGGCGCGCAAACGTCAGGTCCGATGCGGGCCGGTTGACCTTCTGAAAGGAAGCTTCATCCCATGCGCTGAGGCTCACTTTCACAATATCCGCCTTCGCGGCTTCGGAGCGGACATCGGCACGGTCCATCAGCGTTCCGTTCGACAGCAAAACCACAGGAATCGACGACCTCTCCTTAATAAAAGCAATCAGCTCCCCGAGCCGGGAATAAAGCGTCGGCTCGCCGGATCCCGCAAAAGTAATCACATCTGCACCGCCGTCCTCCGCCAGCCAGCGCTCCAGCTCGGCGCAGACCTCCGTGAACGGAACCCATTCCCCACGCTCGGTCACAAGCTTCAACGTGCACCCGCACTGGCAGAACAGGCAGTCGAACGAGCAGACGTTACCCGGCGTCACATCGATGCCGAGCGACCGGCCGAGGCGCCGCGAGGGCACCGGCCCGAAAAGATATTTGTACGGTTCACCCATCATTTTTTCCAAACCCTGGAAACAACGTTTCCAAACATTGGAAAAAACAGCAAGCCGCAACGCAGAGGTTTCCAATATCTGGAACGTCAGCGGTCCGGATCGGGAATGTCCGTTTCCCCGCCGGTCCGAAGGTCCGCCAGCACGCCGACAATCTCCGGAACCGAGCCGCCGGAGCGGATAACGGAAATGCGATCGCCGATTTTCAAATCCATCGCGCGCAGGTGGTCGAGGTTGTACAGCGAGGCGCGCTGAACGACGGCGCCGTCGATTTCAACCGGATCGAAACAGGCGACGGGCGTCAGCTTTCCGGTCTGTCCGCGCGTCCACTCAATGCTTCGCAGGCAGGTCTGTACCGGCGTCTGATGATACTTGCGGGCAATCGCACTGCGCGGATGGTGGGCTGTTGCCCCGAGGCTTTCTGCGATGGCGAGATCGTCGACTTTGATCACGATGCCATCCGTCGCAAAGGGGAAATCGCTTCTGCGATGGTTCATCTGTTGAACGGTTTCCACAACCTGTCCGGCCGGAACGCGGAGGTTTTCAACAACCGGCAGGCCGAGCTGCTCAAGAAAATCCAGTGCGTCGGCGTGCGATGCGGGCATTGCATCGGTGCTGAGCAGATCAAAAACCTGAATGGAAAGATGCCGCCGGGCGACTTCGGTGTAATCCGTGAGCATAAGGGTTCCGGCCGCCGCATTGCGCGGGTTTTTGAGCGGCTCCAGGTTTTCCGCAGCGCGGCGCAGATTGAGTGCATCAAATGCGGGGCGGGTCAGCAGCGCTTCGCCGCGTATGTCGAGGCGGTCCGGTGCGTTCGAAAGTGCTGACGGAACGGCGCCGGACGCAAGGACTGCGGCAGTGACATCCTTGCCGGTTTTTCCATTGCCCCGGGTGGCGGCCTGGGTCAGCAGCCCGTTGCGGTAATGCAGAACGACGGTCAGGCCGTCGAGTTTCGGTTCAACGCAGTAGAACAGGTTGGTTCCGGTTTTCTGAATGAAGTGGTTCAGCTCGTTGTCGGAATAGACTTTTTCCAGACTCAGCACCGGAACTGGATGTTCCACCCGGTTTGCTGAGGCAACGGATGCACCGACCGGCTCCGGTGTCGCAAGCTCCGGCCATTCGTGAATCAGCCGCTGATACTGCGCGCGAAGGGCGTCATACGCCTCGTCGCCCATCAGCGATTCGTTCTGGTTATAGTACGCGTCGTCGGCCTGCTGAAGAATCGACTGCAATGCCGCGGCTCGGCGAGTGATGTCCGGCGGTGCGGCACTGCAGGAGAAACCGAAAAGGAGGAGAAGCAGAACAATGCGATACATGACGGGCTCCTTTCGTTGACTGATCCCTTTTAAAGTAAGGGATAGAACCCGTCATGTATAGGTGTTTTTACCTTGTTTTCCAAAGTCTGGAAAATCAGTCGCCGTAGCCGTAGTTGTCGACGACGAAGTCGAGGTCCTTGTCGCCGCGGCCGGAAAGGTTGACGAGGATGGTTCCGAATTTCATCTCTTTGGCTTTTTTCATCGCAAAGGCGACGGCGTGCGCGCTTTCGAGTGCGGGGATGATCCCTTCGAGGCGGCTGAGCGTGAAGAAGGCGTTGAGACAGTCCTTGTCGTCGGCGGAGGTGTACTGCACGCGGCCTTCATCTTTAAGGTGGCTGTGCTCGGGGCCGACGCCGGGATAGTCGAGGCCGCTGGCGATGGAGTAGACCGGTGACGGTTCGCCTTTTTCGTCCTGCAGCAGGTAGCACTTGAAGCCGTGGATGATGCCGGGCATGCCGTAGGTGATGGACGCGGCGTGGTTGCCGGTTTCGGGTCCGCGGCCGAGCGGCTCGACGCCCCAGATTTCGCACGGATCGTTGAGGAAGCCGGAGAAAATGCCCATGGCGTTGCTGCCGCCGCCGACGCAGGCGGTGACGAGGTCGGGCAGGTTGCCGGTCATTTCAAGGAACTGTTCGCGGGCTTCTTTGCCGACGACGCTCTGGAAGTCGCGCACGAGCATTGGGAAGGGGTGAGGGCCAACGACGGAGCCGATGCAGTAGATGGAGTTGACGGGATCGGCAAGGTAGGCCTGGAATGCGGAGTCGACAGCTTCCTTGAGGGTTTTGAGCCCGTGCGTGACGGGAACGACATTCGCACCGAGCAGTTTCATGCGGATGACGTTCGGGTGCTCTTTGGCGATGTCGACTTCGCCCATATGGATTTCGCATTCGAGGCCGAAGTAGGCCGCGGCGGTGGCGAGGGCGACGCCATGCTGGCCGGCACCGGTCTCGGCGATGAGCTTTTTCTTGCCCATGTATTTGGCGAGCAGGCCTTCGCCCATGCAGTGGTTGAGTTTGTGTGCGCCGGTGTGGTTAAGGTCTTCGCGCTTGAGGTAAATCTGCGCGCCGCCGCATTGTTCCGAGAGACGCGCGGCGTGGTAGACGGGGGTGGGGCGGCCCTGATAGTGCTTTTGGATGGAGCGGAGTTCTTCAATGAAGCGGTGCGAGCGGCTGATCTTCAGGTAGGCTTCGTGGATTTCCTGCATGGGACCGACGAGTTCGGGCGGGATGAAGGATCCGCCGTAGTTTCCGAAATTTCCGTCGGCGTCTGGGGTGTTCTGCAGATAGTCACGA
>JBFWJN010000103.1:0-10717 GCA_050253185.1 Kiritimatiellales bacterium
AACCGGGCTCAATATCACAAAAATGATGGCACAAAAATCCCCGGTCTTCCTGCAAAGGAATTTTTTCATTTTACCCGCATGGCTTATTGCTCTTTTCGCGAATGGAATCCAACCCGGCAGCGAACTTCTCCCTGGACTAGGGTTCAGGCGCTTCCGGCTTTCCAAACCATCATAAACAACAGCTTATGAAGTAAGGCAGCATCCGCGCATGATGAATATATTGAGCTTCTTAAAGATGAGCAGAATAAACGGTAACCGCAGAAAAGATGCGTTTACATGGCAGGTCCGGCAGCAGAGAGTCCATTTTCATAAATGCCTTTGATTGCTCCGGCATCCAAGACCCCTGAGTATAATCGAAGGTCTCTCATCTTCCCATTAAGAGCACGATCTCCTGAACCACTGGTTGCTCCGAAATACAACCGATCATACTGCTCAGAGTTTCTAAGCGGAATCGTTGTCGGCGTATAACCATTTTGATGTATGACGACTGAATTGCCGGTAAAAACAAGTGCAAAGAAAGTCCACTCTTCTTCCTGAATCAGAAAATCCGTTCTCAGGTTTTTATTTTCCATCTTACTAAAAGCACTAAACTTGCCGTCTAATATCCGGAAAACAAACATCTCATTCGGATTTGAACTGTTCAGTAAAAAAACAAGAGTCGCCGGAGCGGTTTTGCTGAACCCCATTTCAATCTCGTTTAAGACAAACCACCCCGTTATAGTGACGCCCGTTGCGGTATTTAAATCTGGAATGGTAGTCAAAGCCATGCCCGCCATGCGAAGACTGCCGCCTTCAAACCATTCGCTGGTCGGCGTTAACCGGCCCGATGCGCCATAAGGAACTATTTGTAACCGCGACGGGACTTCATTTGCCAGCGAAGAGTTCAAGGGCCAACAACCAAGCAATGTGGCATCATCCGTAAAGCATGATGTTGCAAACGACAATATGCTTACAAAAACTAGACTGAAAAATTTCATTCACCGACCTCCTCATTCTTTCGGGCCACACGAAAAGCAGAGCGCTTAAACATGAATTTTTATATTCAGGAAACGGCAGACCGTCAACATTTATTCGTATGTTTTTTATAAAAATATGTATGTTTTAAATCGTAAATTTCATCCCTTTATAAAAAAGAATACATTTACGGTTTAGCAGGAAGGTTTAATACACGAATTCCCAACAACCGGAACAGGATCCAATTCAATGGTCTTGATCACATAATCAGATGAATGCCCGATTTGCCCCAGCAACTCTTTCGCAGCACAAACCCCCACCTGTTCCGCCGCATACTCAAAGGTATCCAACCGGAATGGAAGCCGGGAGTGCACTTCCAGATTCCTGTCAAAGCCGACAACAGACAGTTCTTTGGGAATAGAGATGTTTAGCTGACAGGCAGCTTCAAACAATCCAAGAACATGCCGGTCATTTACACAAAAAACCCCCGTTATCTCATCGGCCCTGGACAGCAGCTCTCTGGCTCCGTCATACCCTTCCACGGGATCATCTATTTTACTGAAAACAACCAAGCTTTCATCAAACGGAACACCAAATTCTTCCAGTGCACGGCGGTACCCTGCGATCCGGCCCGCGGTAAACTCAGGCCACATTGATGCGGACGTTAAATGCCCGATTTTGCGATGGCCCATTTCAAGCAGCCGGCGGGTAGCCATGTACCCAACCTCCTCATTGTTCACAAGAATACTGGTGGTTCGGATTTCCCGGGATTGCCGGTTGATCATTACCAACGGAATATTCTGCTCCAATATACGACGATAGCTCTCCAAACAGTATTCACCCCAGTTGATTGGAGAAATAATAAAACCGCGAATTCCCTGATCAATCAACCGCTCGATAATCTCCCGCTCGCGCTGCGGATCTTTGCCGGTATTGCAAACCACATTATGATAGCCATGAGAGAATATCTCGTCTTCGACAGCATAAAGAAGTCGTGGAAACATGTGCTGCGTCTGCGCCCAGACAATAATGCCGATATTTTTTGCCGAAGCCTTTTTTCCGCTGGTTTCTCCCGGCAGCGCCTGAACAAACGTCCCGTTTCCAGCAATTTTTTGAACAACGCCTTCTGAACTGAAAAGTGACATGGCCTGCCGAACGGTATGCACGCTGACATCATGCTGATCGGCAAATTCTTTTTCGGTCGGCAGACGGTCCCCCACGCGATATTCACCGGCCAGAATCTGTTCCTTGATCTGGTGGTAAATTTCCATGTATTTCACTTTTCGAGCCATTCATTCCTCACAGTCTGCAATTTTCGTCAAATATTTGTTATTGACTGATATATATGCATGTTTGTCCAGCTAAAAGAAAGGACGGCTCACTGCGGCTCTGCACAAAACACCCCGCGACAAGTCGCGGGGTGTTTTGTGACACTTTTGAGAAAACGGTTCGTTATATTCTGCAGCGGGTAGCCCCTGGAGCAAATCAAAAACCAACCGTACGACCTGCCGTTTCCGAAACCCGACGTATGGACGGGTCTAGCCAAACAGGTATCTTGCGGAAATTAAAGTTTTTCCTTGGCGGATTTCCCGGCGCTCTCAGGATTCGTCGTTTCCTGTTCCACCGGATCCGGCGGCACTTTATATAATTTGCGAAGTCGCGCCAGTTCGTCCTTCATTTTTTGAATGACGGCCGCCTGCTCCGGGTCATTGTAAAGGCTGTGCATTTCATGCGGATCGGTCTCACGGTCGTAGAACTCCCATTCCTCTCCGTTGGGAACATCCGGACCGTAAAAGCGAATCAGTTTGTAACGCTTGTTACTGACCCCTTCATGGCGACGGACACTGTGATAGGCGGGATATTCATAATAGTGATAATACAGTGAGGTTCGCCAGTCCGGCGGGGTATGGCCCTCCAGCAGAGGAACCAGACTTTTGCCCTGCATGTCAGCAGGAATCGGCGCACCCGCTATATCGAGGAAGGTTTCTGCAAAATCGATATTCTGCACCAGATCATCATTCCGCGATCCCGGCTTTATAACGCCCGGCCAGCGCGCCAACAGGGGGGTTCTGAATGACTCTTCATACATGAAACGTTTATCGAACCATCCGTGTTCGCCCAAATAAAAGCCCTGATCTGACGAATACATCACCACCGTGTTTGTTTCCAGACCTGCCGCCTTCAGGTAATCCAGAATGCGACCGACGTTTTCATCCACTCCGGCGACACAGGCAAAGTAGTCCTGCAGATAGGCCTGGTATTTCCAGCGCACCAGATCGTCACCCTGAGGATTGTGTTCTTTCAGCCATGCCGCGCGGTCCGGACGTTTGGAAATTTTCAGATCGTAGTCCAATCCCATGACGTCACGGATTGTCATTTCCTGCCGGTGGGCGGCTGTGCCGCGTCCGCTATAGTCATCCAGCAAATTTTCCGGTTCCGGAAAGGTTTTGCCTTCGAACTGTTTGCGAAAACGCTCCGCAGGAATCCATCTGCGGTGCGGTGCTTTGTAATGCACCATCAGCATAAACGGTTCTTTCTTCTCATCACGGGCATTGAGCCAGTTGAGCGCGCGGTCTGTGATGATGTCCGTTGAGTGTCCCTGATACTGCGTTTCACCGGCCTCGGTAACGAAGGTCGGATTTTCATAAACGCCCTGATCGGGAAGGACTTCCCAGTAATCAAAGCCCTGCAGCCTTCCGCTGAGATGAATTTTACCGATCATTGCAGTCTGATAGCCGGACTTCTGCAGGATTTTCTGGAACTGCTGCTGGTTGTGATCAAACGGTTCCAAATTGGTATACTTCCCGTTCATGTGGCTGTGCTTGCCGGTCAGCAGCGTGGCACGGCTCGGAGCACAAATTGAATTAGCCACATAAGCCCGGTCGAAGACCATGCCTTCTCGTCCGATCCGGTCAATGTTCGGCGTGAGATTGTACGGTTCGAACCGTCCTCCGTAAGCACCGATTGCCTGAACAGCATGGTCATCGGAAAAAATCCAAACAATATTCGGCCGCTCCGTCTGTGCGGCTGCCGCCAGCGGGATCGCCAGTCCGGCGGTTTTCAGAAGCATGTGTTTTTTCATACAGTTTCCTTTGGGTTGACCTGGATTTGAAATGGAAGCGGGTTTAAAAAACGGCACTGTGGTTTCTCAAATTTGAAATTGGACCTATTTATCATGGAACAGGTTTGCGGTCGGCTGGGCCGGAAGCGCTTTCGTCCGGCGACCCCACGGGAAACAGGTTCCGGCCAGATAGCCGACAACAAACATAATGATGTTTCCGATCAGACTGGTGTAGTAGAGATCAAACGGAACCGTCATTGATTCGGGCAGCAGTCCGCGGCTGGCCAATACCGTCCAGAACGAAAAACACCAGGTCAGCACGACGCCGCACCAAACGGCCTTATGGTTTCCGCGTTTGGTCAGGAACCCGAGCAGATACAGTCCCAGCATTCCGCCGCCCAGAAATGACATCAGAATATTGGCCATATCCATCAGCGTGCGCATTTTCACGGTGACCAGCACAATGGCACCGCCGATCATGACGGCAGCGGCCACAACAGAAATGCCCCATGCGACGTGCAGGTAATGGCGGTCCGGGCGGTTCTTGACCATGTGCCGCCGATAAATATCCACCACTCCGATAGTTGCGACGGCGTTGATGCCGGAGTCGAGCGAAGACATCGAGGCGGCGAGAATGGCCGCCAGAACCAGACCGGTTCCGCCCGGCGGGAGATAGCGCACCACAAAGTACGGCAGGATTCCTTCGGCCGGCCGGACACCGTCGAGCATCTGCATGGATTCCGGAGTCGGAAATATTTTAAAAAACACATAGAGCGCCGTGCCGAGAAACATGAAGAAGGCCCAGATCGGCAGACTCGACCCGACGCAGAACCACATGGCTTTTTTTGCTTCGCGGGTATCTTTGGAGGCGCAATAGCGCTGGATGGTGGTCTGATCACTGCTGTACGCTCCCAGGAATCCCAAAAGACCCAGCAGAAGCATCATGGAAATGGTTTTATGCTGGAGAGTCAGCTCCCACGATACCGGCTCCGGTATCCCGTTCACGAAATCGCAAAATGAAAATTTTCCATCGGCCATCCCGACTTCGAGCACCTGCTCCAGTCCGCCGGGCAGATGATGCAGAACCGTCAACAGACAGAACAGTGCGCCGCCAAGCAGAACCACTACCTGAACAACATCGGTCCAGATCACCGCATTGATTCCACCGATGACGGTATACACAGCGATGCAGAGCCCGGAAAGCAGAATGCAAAGCCACGGCGCCATACCGGTCAGCTCCTCCATAATGAAGGAAACAAGAAACAGGATGATGCTGTTGCGCAGCAGCTGCCCGAGAATGTTCATCAGCGCGGCATACAGTCGGACCGACGGACCAAAACGGTCTTCCAGATATTCATAGGCCGAGGTGATGTTGCGGCTGCGGTAATACGGCAGGAACAGTTTGGATGCCAGCAGCACTCCCAGCGGCAGCATCAGGTTTGGAACAAAGCGTATCCATGCAGTCTTAAATGCGTCTCCGGGATAGGCCAGAAACGATACGGAGCTGATCGACGTTCCGACCAGACTCAACCCAATCACCCAGCCGGCATAGGAGCGCCCTCCGACAAAATATTCCTCGGTAGTGGTATTTTTTCTGGAAAACCACGCCCCGATTGCCAGCATACCGATCAGATACAGCGCAATCACAACGCCGTCCAGCCAATGAAACCCTCCCGTCATGCACCCTCCCCATCCTTAAGTTCTGTTATTTGTTTTCAACCTCGTTAGTCTGGTTGACCAAAAATTTCCTACCCGTCATGTACGCCGAATCCTTCATTCCTTACGTGATCAGGATCTGCGGATTGAGCCATTGTCCGGGCAGTTCCTTAATTCACCGAAATCCAGTGGAATCTGCCTGAAGGCATCAAAAAAGTAATATTAAACAGATCATTGATCTTTCTTACCCCGCACTTCTCTCGTTCAGGTCACTTTGAATATTTTCCATAAAGGCACGATCTATCGGATATTTTCGCAGAATTAAATATGAAAAAATCATGAGAACCGGTCCGCACAGGAAGGTCATAACCGAAACGTTATGAGCGGCCTCTGCGGTCTGCGCTTCCGCGCCGGGAACGATGCCGGCTTTAGTTACAAGCCAGCCAGTAAGCAGCAGACCAAAAGAGCTGGCGGCTTTCATACAGAAGCTGAAGACGGAAGAGTAGCTCCCGTTTTTCAACAGACCGGTGCGATGATGGTTGATTGCCGAAATATCCGCGATCATTGAAATCGCAACCGGAGCCAGAATGCCGCCCCCTCCCCACCACATGCCTTGCCCTATTGCAAAAAGAATGGTTGCCAGCGGGATTGTTTTCCCGGCGAGCATCAGCGTCTGGCGGGGTTCAATGATCCCCCCGCTGAAAAGTACTAGCAGAGAGAAACTGCCGGTCATACTGAGTGCCATCCCGAAATACCCGGCAATTTTTTTATCGAACCGGCGAACCAGTCTGGCCTGGCCGAGCGCGCACAGTGCAAAGGAAATCATTCCCACCCCATGCACAAAGGTTTTCTCCGTGTCCATGAGCTGCATATAATGGACGTAGGTAAACATTTGGATCTGCGAGGTCAGCAGCATGGCAAGCTGCACCAGTACGAAGAATCCGAACACATACCATGTATTCCGATCCTTAAAAATTGCGCCAATGGCATGGAAAAAGGCCCCGACCCCCGTTCCTTCCATCGGAAGATCTCGACTGTCCACCGCGTAGCTGCGGGTCGAAAGGATGCACAAAAGAATCATCACAAAAGAGACTACCGACAACACCGCCCCCATGGTCAGGTAGTTGCCGTGGATCAGGGTGCCGTCAATCCGGCTTCCATCCGCAGCAACGCCGTCGCGAAAAAATAGAACCCAGGCAAAGGCTCCGAAAATAAGATTCACGGTTTGGTTTATAAAAGAGCGAACGCCTTGCAGACGGGAGCGATCGACATAGTCCGGACAGATTTCAAACCCAAGGGCGGTGTAGGGCACCACGAAGATGGTTACGGCGGTCCGTACCAGCAGGTTGATCACCAGGACGCACCAGAAAATTGCGGTAGGGGAGGAAAACCGCGACGGGACGCTCCATAGCATGAAAAAGGTGACGGCCAAAGCGAAGCCCCCAAGAAGGATATAAGGAAGGCGCCGCCCGAACCGGCTGCGCGTATTGTCGGAAATGTGTCCCATGACAGGATCGGTCACGGCATCCCAAAGCATCGTGACGCTTAGCGCAATCCCCGCATAGGCCGCACTCAGCCCGAGCACCTGTGTATAGAAAAGCATGGCAAAATTGGCTATGCCGTTCATCGTGATGGAAGTGGCGCCTTCGCCCAGCGCATAGCCAAAAATCCGGGTCAGCGGCACCTTTTTCTTTGCTGCGTTTTCCGGCATCGATATCTTTCCTTTTTGATTGTCTGCGCCCATCTCGTTCTGTATTCCAAAAATCCGGTTTTTAAAAACAAAGCTCGCTTTGATTCTATTAGTTTTTAAATCGATTCATCTGATCAGTGGTCAATTTTTCTCCGTCAGAGTAGGTGGCCGTGACCGATAAGGTGTGCTCTCCATTTTTCACCTTGCTTGTATCCCATGTACTGTTATCACCGAATGCCACGTAAGGCGCAACCCGCTCGACTGCGAGAAACTCGCCGTCCACAAAAAAGTCAACCTGTCGAAGGGATCGTCCGCCCGTGGCTTCCGCTTCAAAACCCACCGGACCGGACAACGTGATCCCGGGGTGCGGAGAAATAATTTTGACCGAACGCTCTCCAGAAATCTTAACCGCATCCTCAGGCAGAAGCTGAGGAGGATAGTTCAGAATATTCAGGCTATCCGTAAACTCATTGGGTTCCCCATTAAAGTTGAAAACGGTTCGGATATTTCCCTCTTCCAAGGATTGGAAAGATTCGGCACAAAACACAGGGAAGCTGTCGCCTTCAAAATAGTCATGGGTATAAAAAGCCAGCTGACCCATCTCGACTCCGAAGATCAGATCCATCGTGCCATCGCCGTTCAAGTCCGCCATGCACGGTCCCGTGGAATGCCACTGATCATGCCCGCTCCCGCTTGACCACTCGGCGAACTGCGCCCCTCGCGCTTTCATACTGCGACGAGACGTAAACAACGGATTCGTCGATGTTCCGATATTTTCATAGTAGACCAGATTCCCCTCACCCGCGTTGCGCGGACGTCCAGCCATTAAATCAATATCTCCATCACCATCCCAGTCGGCAGCACACAGCTGGGTCCGCCCGCTGCTGGCGCTCTTAATCAACTCGGCATTGACCGCCACGCCCCGGCCCTCAAAATCCCGGAACAGCGTGCGCTTGCCCAGATGATCCGGATCCGCCTTATCAACGGGATAGGCCACCAATTGTCCGCGCTCGTCTAAAACCGTAATCTCCAGAACACCATCGCCGTTCCAATCCGCGACGGTCGGCTTATTGCGCCAGGGAATAATCAGCGGCTTGTCCTTGTAAATAAAGTTTCTGATATCACGCGACAGCTTCATTTGCGTCCGCGAGCCCAGATTCTCAATCCAGCGCAACCGGCCCAGAGCGTCGTTGATAATCAGATCAAAATCTCCATCCCGGTCGAGATCGGCGGCCGTGCAGGAGGTATAGCCCCAGCCCTTCTCGGCCGGCCCCTGGATAGTGCCGCCAGCCTTCACCGAAGTAATCCGGAAGGGTCGTCCGTATTCATCTGCAAGCGGTTTTGCGGCAGCAAACTTCGGCTGCGTTGCCGTTCCCGTGTTTTCCACCCACATAAAAAAGCCATCTGCATTTCCGCAAATGAAATCCAAATCCCCGTCGCCGTCCCAGTCGGCAGCATCCGGCATAGGCGATTCGATCACATTGACAATTCCGGACTGTTCCAGGAACAATCCACGATTTTCAAACTCGGCCTTGCCTTTCAGATTACGGTTAATCAGCAGATGCACATATCCGCCCCATCCTGTCCAAACGATATCATCACGTCCGTCACCGTTCCAATCGACTGCACAGGGCTTCAGCGACATATCCCCTGAATCATTCGGATCTTCATAGAGATTCCACGGCACAATCACTCGCTCGACCACCGGCTTCCCGTCCTGTACCCCGCGATTCAGCAACAGCTGAAGATCACACTCTGCGGAACCGACGGCAATGTCCGCCAGGCCGTCTCCGTCAAAATCACCGGAGCGCATCGAAAACCATGCCGCATTGCTGTATACAACGCCCGATCCATCCTCTGTTACAACATCAACCATACCCCCGGGCGTACCGGAAAGACGGGATTTCAGCGAGATCGCGATCCCGTCAATATATCTGCCCGCACCCAGCGGGGTGCGCTTGCCGAGAATGGTGTCCGGCACACCGTCTTTATCCCAGTCAATGACAAGATCCCTCATGGGCATTACCGGAAGAGCATCACTCGGCAAAGGTTTCTGACGCGGGAGAAACAAGGGATTATCATTTGAACCAATGTTTCGAAGCAACCAGATACCGGCATCAGTATTGTTTGCATAAACATCCAGATCTCCGTCGCCATCGACGTCCTGCACATCCAGATCCAGGCCCGGCCAGCCGACCCACAGCGGACTGGTCAGTCCTGCAGGATAACGCAGCAGTTCTCCAACACCCAGCGGAGCCTCTGATTTACAAGGCTTAGGCCCTTCCGCACCGGCAGCATTAAAGTAAATTTCATATCGCTTCACGCCCTCCACTGTGCGCCACTTGAGCGTGGAATTTCGCAAATAGAGTTCAGATAAATTCCCTCGTGAGTGATCCAGCGCAGACGGAATTTCAATCCCTTTACCATCGGGAGAAACCGCCATGACCTGAAGGCTGGCCGGATCAATCGGCGTCCGACACCCTGCTTTCAGCATCAACCGGGCAAGATCAAAATCCGCCCACAGCGGTTGCCCGCCTTTTGGATCGCTGACGTCCCCGGAAATACGGAACTGGCAATCCGCGCGCTGCCAGACACCGGCTGAATGATTTGGCAAGGCGTCAGCCCGCCAGACAGGAGCCTCGACATTATCCGGGATAATATAAACTCCTTTGAAGGAAATCAGAGCATCTTTGAAGTATCGCTTGGCCGCGCCCAGTTGCAGCGAAAACGTACCGGCATTCGCAGGGATAAACAGCCGTCCCTCGAAGTAGCTCCACCGGCCGTCCTGAACATACGACTGAAGTTCACTTAAACAGCCCCGGTCAGACAGCAGCCGGATGGTTGCCAAATGATTCCGGGAATAGTCATCACCATTATCAATCTGAATCCAGCCGCCAAATCGAAAAGCTCCGGGCCCGGACACCGTTTTGGAAAGGGGAAGCCCCGCATAAATCCATGAAGTTTTTATCAGGGGAAGTCCGGCATGAACTGAAAATACCGCCGTACCAGGATCTTTCGGGTCACTCGGAACACACTCCCAGGCTTCTTCGGGCGAAAATTTCCACCCGTAAAATTTTTCGCTGGCATGTGCATTCATGCACTCTGTAACAAGATTTTCCGTCGCAGCGCAAACCGGAAGAGATTCAGACCCCGCCGCCTGTAAAACTGCGGCACAAAACAATAACGACCCAAGCCAACAATTTAAAATCGTGTTACCCATCTTTTTCTCTTCTTTATTATCCGTATTTTTACGGAGCGTTTAAAATTCCAGCTTTAATTGGGAAATACGCAGTCGATAGATTGAAAATATAGAAATAATTCATTGCATTGCAATACCAATCCGCTTAAATTTGAAT
>JBFWJN010000104.1:0-10634 GCA_050253185.1 Kiritimatiellales bacterium
GCGGCGGTGATGACGGCGGAGGGGAAGCGCGTCAGTTTGAGCGCGAGCCGGCGTTCAATGTCTTCGCGGATCACGATGGGGAATTCGTCCGGGTTTTTCCCGGGAAACGTTGCGGCGTATTTGTCGCGCACGCTGGCGATGCGGGCGTAGGCGTATTGCAGGTACGGAGCCGAGTTGCCGTCCATCGCGAGCGCCTTTTCCCATGTGAAGGTGACGAGGCTCTGCGGGTTCTGGCTGAGGTCGGTGTATTTGATGGCTCCGATGCCGACCGCGCGGGCGACGTCTTTCTGCTGTGCCGCATCCATGTCCGGACTGGACTGTTTGACGACGTCCAGGGCCCGTTTTTCGGCCTCGTCGAGAAGTGCCTCGAGTTTGATGACGTTGCCTTCGCGGGTGGAAAAGGTGGCTTCGGGCAGGCGCATGAGGCCGAACCAGACATGCGTGAGTTTGGTCGGCACGCCGAGTTTTTCGCAGATTTTGAAGAACTGCCTGAAGTGCAGCTGCTGGCGTTCGTCGGTGACGTAGATGATTTCCGCCGGTTTGAATTCTTCGGTGCGTGAGAGCACGGTGGCGATGTCGGTCGAGGTGTAGTTATAGCCGCCGTCGCTTTTGCGGACGATGGCCACGTTGAGTCCGTCATCTTCCAGATTGCAGATCAGCGCACCTTCGCTTTCGGATGCAAGTCCTGCTGTGCTGAGTCGGTCGATGACGTTCGGGAGCCGGTCGTTGTAATAGCTTTCGCCGCGGTAGAGGTCGAAGGTGACATCGAGGCGTTTGTAGATTTTATTGAATTCTCCGAGGGTCAGCTCGATGAATGTTGACCAGAGCGCGCGGTTCTCTGCATCGCCCTGCTGGAGCTTGACGAGTTCGGCCTTGGCACGGTCGCGCCAGGTTTCGTCTTCTTTGGAGAGGTTGTAGCTTTTGACGTAGATGCGCTCGAGTTCTTCGACGGGAGCGGTTTGGAGTGCTTCGCGGTCTGCGAATTCGCGGTAGCCGAGGATGATCAGGCCGAACTGGGTGCCCCAGTCGCCGAGGTGGTTGTCGGCGATGACGTTGTAGCCGATGGCGCGGTAGAGTCGGTCGAGCGCGTTGCCGATGACGGTGGAACGGATGTGGCCGATATGCATCGGCTTGGCCACGTTCGGGCTGGAATAGTCGATGATTACTGTCTGATTGTTTCCAATGTCTGGAATTCCAAGCGCCGGGTCCGCCTGCATGGCAGCGAGTTGACCGGCAATGCCGCTGTTTTTGAGGTGGATGTTGATGAAGCCGGGGCCGGCGATTTCAATTTTTTCAACAAAGTCAGGCAGAACGGCTTTTTCTGCGAACTGTTGGGCGATGGCGCGTGGGTTGGATTTCAGTTCTTTCGCCAGTTTCATGGCGGCTTCGCACTGGCAGTCGCCGAACTGTTCATTGCGGCTTGGGATGACGCCGATCTGGATCGAAGAAAAGTCCGTGTCCGGGAAGCAGGCCGCAAACGTTTCGGTGCACCATACAGAGAGCTGGGTTTCGAGGGAGAGAGTCTGTTTTTTCATCATTTTATTCCGTCTAAAAGCAGGCCGGATGGAACCATATTTTAGAATTCAGTTAAAGCGCCTTTTCATTCCGAATAGAGCTTGCATTCAGAGTGGGGAGTACTACAGTGCCCTACGAAACGTTGTTAAGAGTTGTTCGTTTTTGGAAGGGGAGGAAAATGGCTGCAAAAAAGACAGTGAAAAAAGCGATTGCGAAGACAGGTGCCGAAGCGAAAGCTCCGGCGAAAAAAACAGTGAAAAAGGCGCCTGCTAAAAAAACGGCGGCGAAGAAAGCTCCGGCGAAAAAGGCGGCTGCCGGAAAGTCAGCTGTGTCTCAGGAAACATTCTTCGCAATGGTCAGCGAGGCGGCGTATTTCTCAGCTCAGAATGACGGTAACAAGAAGAGTTCCGTTGATTACTGGCTGGAAGCCGAGGCGGCTGTGCGCGCAAAGTTTGATGTGAAGTAATCGACTTAATCGCTTCAATGAAAAACCCGCCTGGTTCCAGGTGGGTTTTTATTTTTGGATGCCACGCTTCGTTTTAAGCGAGAGATGTTCCCGGTGTCGGTCAATCCTGTTTATTACTTTGTTCCATACGGAACTCTGCAGGGCTGATGCCGATATGACGTTTAAATGCCTTTGAAAAGGAAAACTGATTTTCATATCCGACTTCATCGGCAATCATGGTTAACGTGTATGTCGTGTAGAGCAGCATCTGGCTGGCCCGTTCCATTCTCATGGTGTCGAGCATTTGCTTGGGGCTCATGCCGGATGTCATCATGACATTCCGATGGAAGCAGGATCTGGACATGCCCGCCAATGCGGAAATTTCCGAAACTTTCCAGTTGTGTTTAATGTTTTTCTGGATTTCATTCCAGACCCATTCCAGTTTGCGGCGTATCTCCGCAATATCAGGACTGGTTTCACCCAGTTCCCGCTGAAGATAGAAAATAATCAGGTCGACATAGCAGTGCAGCGCTACGGCGGAATCCACCCTTCGGCGGTTTGTTTCCCCAATGTATCCTTCCATTTCCCGCTGGAGTTCCTGCAGCCAGGAGGCCTTTCGTGCCTGCGATACTCCCCAGATGAATTTATCCCATTTGGAGTTCGCCGCCATATGCAGCCATACGATATCCCATTTCGTATCAGTCCAGTAGGAATAGCTGCTGCCCACCGGCGCGATGAAGACATCGCCGGCTTTCAATGTGCGGGTTGGGCCATCTTCGATCTTGAGCATTCCGCTGCCTGCAATAGTGAAAAGAACAAGGTGATGCCACGTGTTCAATCGATCCAGATGATATCCTTTCACCAAATTGCTGATGCCGGCCATGACAATGTTCTGTTTGGAGAGATACTGGATTTGCGGAGAAGGGGGCGTCAGAAATCGTTCTCTGCATCCTGCGGGGATGTTGATGTATTCGGTATCTGTTTTGATGATTCTGGATGGTTTCTTGCCCATCGGCCACTTCCCGGCAACTGCTTTTTGTTTTCAGGAGGAATGTTCAGTTTTTTTTCAGGGGGCGGATCGCTCCGTCAGAATTTTTTAGGTGAGTGCTGATCTGCCTGTTCCGATATTCTTTGGGGCAGATCCCTGCGTAGCGTTTAAATGCTTTTGAAAAAGCAAACGAGTTTTCATAGCCGGTTTCATCGGCAATCATGGTTAATGAATAGTTGGTGAAGGACAGCATTTCGGCGGCCCGTTCCATCCGCATGGCAGTTACCATGTTCATGGGGGTTGTTTTGTGTATTTTGACGCACAGTCGGTTGAGTTTTGTTTTGCAGAGTCCCGTTGAGGATGCCATTTCTTCAACGCTCCATTTATGCTGAAGACTCCCATGTACGCGTACCCAGAGTTTCTGCAGCATCTCTCTGGCTTCGATAACCGCCGGGTTCTCGGTTCCAAGTTCCCGTTTCAGGTAGAAAACAAGGGTTTCCGTGTACAGTTTCAATATGTGCTGCGAATCAGTCCGGCGGGTGCAGGCTTCTTCAATATAGCTTTCCATCAGCTTGGTGACCTGTCGGCCCCACTGTGCTTTATGAACCAGAAGAGAAGGGCTGACCAATGAATTCCATTCGGGGGAATCAATTAAGTGAATCCAGGATATATTCCATTTGGGTGTTTTAGGATGATAGGAGAAGGTGATTCCTGTCGGTGCAATAAGCACTTCGTTTTCATGAATGTCAATTGTCCGGCCGTTTTCTTCGATGCATCCGGTCCCCTGATGGCAATACAGAATCAGGTTATAGTAAGAAGGAAACCGTTCGGCGAGGTACCCTTTTGTGAGATGGCTGATGCCCGCAATCAGAATCTTGTAATCATCCATACAGTGGATATTCGGAGCCGGTTGCGTGAGAATCCATTCCTGGGAGGAACCGGGAATAATGATGGTTTCCACATTTGTTTTAATGATTCGTGACTTGCTCATAGAATAACCAGACTGTTCAAAGCATGATGGTAGAGCAATTATAGAAAAGGGCAAGGTTGATGCGGAATAAATCGCGGTTTTCGGATATGCTTTTCGTGGAAGTGGACATAGACTTGAAGTCACGATAGGTTATGATTAAAAAATCAAAAATTGCGATAAATAACGGAAGACACTGAATTTGGACTGGAAAAAGACAGTTGCTGCTTTGGGGATTGGTCTGTTTCTTGTGTGGTTTTGGATATATACCGATCCGGGCCGGACGTCTATGTCGGACGGCCGGATTGTGGTTCGTTTCTGGAATGGATTCACCGGGCCGGACGGGCGACAGATTGTGAAGCTGATTCGGCGTTTCAATGAGGAACATCCGGATGTCCATGTGCAGGTCCAGCGAATTGACTGGAATACCTATTATAATAAAGTGTTTGTTGCCGGCCTGGGAGGAAGAGCTCCGGATGTTTTTGTGGTGCATGCCTCGATTCTTCCGCGATTTATCAATGCCGGCCTTCTTGATCCCCTGGATAATTTAATTAACGGACCGGACGGGCTTCTGGTTTCAGATTTTGACGCGCGGGTTCTGGCGGCAACCCGGGTCCATTCCCGGCAATGGGGTGTGCCTCTGGACATTCATCCGTTTGGCATGTACTGCAACCGGACGCTGTTCCGGCAGGCGGGTCTGACAAATTCTGCTGGTGAAATTCTGATTCCTCAGACCCGTCAGGAGTTGCTGGACGCTTTTCGTAAGCTGACCCGCGATGTGGATGGCGACGGGAAGATGGACCAGTGGGGTTTTGTTCTGACGACAAGACGCATGATCTTTCAATCTGTGATGGCTCAATATGGCGCCACCCCGGTCTCTGAGGATGGACGAACCTGTTTGCTGAATTCACCGGAAAACTGCGAGACGATGCAGTTTTTTTATGATCTGGTTTACCGGGATGCTGTCTGTCCCAAGCCCGACGGCTTTGATTCATGGGTTGGATTCCGGCAGGGTAAGGTCGGAATTGTTTTCGAAGGAATTTGGATGCTGAGTGAACTGGAGAAATCGGATCTCGATTATGTAGGGGCTTCGTTTCCGCAGATCGGAACCCGTCCGGGAGTTTGGGCGGATTCACATGTGATGTGCATTTCGAATAAGGCCGAGGGAAAACAGAAAGAGGCCGGCTGGCGGCTCATAAAATATCTTTCTGACCACAGTTTGGAGTGGGCGAAAACCGGTCAGGTCCCGGTTCGCAAGAGCCTTCGAGAAACAGAAGAATTCCGTGAAATGAGTGTCCAGAATGCATTTGCCCGCCTGATTCCATACGCATATTTCACGCCGGCTGTTCCATATAAACTGGAACTGGATTCTGAGCTGGAATTGGCATTCGAAAAAGTTCTTCGGCAGACCGCCACGCCGGAAGAGGCGTTACGGGTTGCCGAGAAAAATGTGAATGACATCATCGAACGGGTTTATGCCGATCGCAACTCCGGGAGTGAAAAGAACGATGAATAGTCGGAAACGCCATGTTCTTTTCGGTTATGCATTTACGATGCCGTACCTGCTGCTTTTTCTGCTGTTTCTGATTGCTCCGCTTGTTTTCGGACTGGCTCTGAGTTTTTTCAATTGGGAAATGCTTTCATTGGCTCCTCCGAAATTCGCCGGGTTGAATAATTATCGTGAAGCTTTGCACGATCCGTATTTCTGGAAAGCGCTGAAAGCCACGTGTCTCTTCGTGGTTATGGCTGTTCCGCTGACGCTAGGTACGGCACTTCTGCTTGCACTGGGGGTCAACAGTCTTCCGCGTCGACAGGGGCTGTATCGCGCGACATTCGTACTGCCGACAATGATAAACATTGCTGTCGCGGGGTTGCTGTGGCGCTGGTTTTATAACAATGAGTTCGGATTGTTTAATGCCTTGCTCGCGGGATGGAATATCAAAATTCCCTGGCTGTCCAGTTCGCAGCTGGCGCTCCCCGCCATTGTCCTGATGACCATTTGGTGGACTGCCGGCGGGGCTTTTCTGATTCTGATGGCGGGTTTGAGCCAGATTCCCAGAAGCTGTTATGAAGCGGCGGCCATTGATGGGGCGATCGGTTTTTGGCGGTTTGCCTATATTACGCTGCCGCTTCTCAGGCCCTCGCTTTTTTTTGTGGCCATCATGAGTGTAATCGGATCGTTTCAGGTTTTCGGCCAGACCTATGTGATCACCGGCGGTGGTCCCGAGCTCTCGACACGCGTTCTGGTTCAGTACATTTACGAAACATCATTTCATAATTACCGCATGGGATATGGCGCCGCCATGAGCTGGCTTCTTTTTCTGGTTATCGCGATGATTTCGTGCGTGCAGCTTCTTGTCGGAAGAAAAAAGGATCAGGCATGATCGCATCCAAAAAATATAAACTGATTCTGCTCGAAATTATTCTTTTTGCGGCGGCCTTTGTTTTCGTCATGCCGGTGATTCTTATCTTTCTCACGTCCTTCAAGCCGGATGCAGAAATTCTTCGTTTCCAGGGGATATTTCCTAAAATATGGACACTGGACAATTATCGGGAATTGACCGCAAGTTCAGGGGAAATTCCCGTCATGAGATGGCTTTTCAACAGCCTGTTTATTTCTACATGCGTGACGTTGCTGGTGCTGACAGTATCCTCTTTATGCGCGTACGGGCTGTGTCGGCTGAATCTCCCGGGCCGCAAGTC
This sequence comes from Kiritimatiellales bacterium, assembly GCA_050253185.1. GTDB lineage: Bacteria > Verrucomicrobiota > Kiritimatiellia > Kiritimatiellales > Tichowtungiaceae > Tichowtungia. The sequence continues at coordinate 6,619 of JBFWJN010000104.1, forward strand.
AGTGATCACGGTGATTGTCGCAACGATGATGATTCCCGGACAGATTCTTCTGGTCCCGGTGTATCTGATTTTGAATGCATTCGGATGGCTGGACAGTCCCAGGGCACTGATTATTCCCGCTGGAGCCGGCGCCTTCGGTGTGTTTCTGCTGTACCAGTTCTTCAAGGGAATTCCGCGGGATCTTGAAGATGCCGCCGCCATTGATGGATGCTCAAAGCTGAAAATATACTGGCATGTGGCACTTCCGACAGCCCGCTCCGCCCTGGCGGCGCTTGCGATTTTTACATTTACCGGGGCATGGAATGATTTCATGGGGCCGTTGATTTTCCTCGAATCTCTCGAGCGTTATACGCTTCCGGTCGGGATTGCTCTGTTTCAATCCTCGTACGCGACTGAATATGATCTGATCTTTGCGGCCTGCGTGATTTGTACACTTCCGGTACTGGCTGTTTTCATGATTTTCCAGAAACATATTGTCAAAGGTTTTGCTCTGTCCGGCCTGAAGGAATAAGCCTTGTTCGGAGAGTCATCTAGTGAAAAAAGTGTGCTTTAAGGACATGTTTTTTGAACAACTGAACATTCCCGTATTTTTGGTTTTAGACTTTATTGGAGCATGACCCGGATAATTGTTTCCCAAAGCGGAGAACTCATGAATACAGCATCACAGAAATGGAGCCCGGCGGACGTGCCGTTGCTGACCGACTGGGGACTTGATTTGAATCCCGATCAGGTCTGGCAGGAGTATCCGCGTCCACAGCAGGTGCGCGAACGCTGGCAGAATTTAAATGGACTGTGGGATTATGCGGTCCGCCCCAAGCCGGCAAGGTCTCCCGACCGGTACGATGGGGAAATTCTTGTCCCGTTCTGCATCGAGTCTGCATTGTCAGGCGTTGGCCGGAGGGTACTCCCGGAGGAACGGCTCTGGTATCGCCGGGAGTTTGTCGTTTCCAATGATTGGAAAAACGAAACCGTGCTGCTGCATTTCGGTGCAGTGGATTTCGAGTGCACGGTCTGGGTAAACGGCGGCCTGGTGGGGCATCATCGCGGCGGCAACACGCCGTTCTTTTTTGATATCACCGATTATCTGGGCGATGGAGGTCAGGAGCTGATCGTTGCGGTATGGGACCCGACGAACACGCAGGACCAGCCTCGCGGCAAGCAGGATCTTCATCCTGATGGAATCTGGTATACGCCCGTAACGGGTATTTGGCAGACGGTTTGGCTGGAGCCCGTATCTCGGATGAACTCCATTGAGGAACTTCGAATCACACCCGATGTGGATTCTGCCCGGGTCGAGGTTCAGGTCGCAGGGCGTGTGCCGACCACAATACGCAGGAATCAGGTTCGGATAATCGTTCTGGATAACGGTGAAACGATCGCCTCAACGGAAGGCTATGTGGACGAGGCCGTCGGCGTGCAGATGCAGATGAAGTCCCTGAATCTGTGGAGCCCGGACCATCCGTTTTTATACGGCCTGACCGTTGAACTGTTTGACGGAGATTCTTCGGACGGAATCCTTCTGGATACCGTTTCCTCTTATTTTGCGATGCGGAAAGTCAGTTTACACCCCGGTGCGGATGGGGTGCAGATTCTGCTGAATGATAAACCTCTTTTCCAGTACGGCACGCTGGACCAGGGCTGGTGGCCGGACGGATTGCTGACCCCTCCCTCGGAAGAAGCGTTGAGATTTGATGTCGATTTCCTGAAATCGTCCGGATTCAATATGATCCGGAAGCATATCAAGATTGAACCGCAGCAGTTTTACGCGCATTGCGACCGGATCGGCATGCTGGTGTGGCAGGATATCCCCAGTGGGTTTATTCAGGATTCCAGTGTTCAGGAACCCGACCGCTGCACAATCCAGCACATCCCGAAAAATGGTGTGCATGATGTGGTCATGCGATCCAGTTCTGCGATTCAGTTCGACTGCGAGCTGCGGGCAACTATTGCGGTTCTTTACAATTATCCCTGTATTGTGGTCTGGGTTCCGCTGAATGAAGGGTGGGGACAGCACGAAACCCACCATAAAACGCAGCTGATCCGCTCGCTGGATGCGACGCGCCTGGTGAACAGTACCAGCGGGTGGGAGGATCGCGGATGCGGAGACCTGTTGGATGTTCACGATTATTCTGAAGAAACACTGATTCCCGAGCCGCGACGGGACCGGGCGGTGGTGATCGGAGAGTTCGGCGGGCTGGGCTATGCGGTGGAACACCATCTGTGGTGGGACCGGAACTGGGGATATCAGAGTTATGACAGCGTCGCGGAACTGTCGACGCAGTATAAAAAACGCCTCGATCGCATTCTGTTTGGGATCCATGAAAAATGCCTTCAAGCCGCGGTGTATACCCAGACCACGGATGTGGAGGGCGAAATCAACGGATTGCTGACGTACGACCGGAAGGTCATGAAGATGAGTCCGCAGCAGCTGCAGGAACTTCATAAGGACCTGTTCAAAACAGAAGAAACCGACGTAAATATCTTCAAAGAGACGGCCGTTATTTGAAGGAACTGAGTTATTATTCGGACTGTCGGAAAAAAACAGAGAAGGACATGGAATGGGACACGGACATCAGATTGTACTGGCGGGATTTTCCCTTGCGACTGTTTGCCTGCATACAGATGCTGGAACTCAGCCGAATATCATAGCTGTTCTGGTCGATGATATTGGGGTGGGAGATTTCGGTTTTTCCGGAGGGCTGGAAATTCCAACACCGAATATTGATCGGCTGGCCAGGGGCGGCGTTGTCTTCAGCAACGGGTATGCGCTGCCGTCCTGTTCGCCGACCCGGGCGGCGCTTCTGACCGGCCGTTATCCCCAGCGGTTCGGGATCGAAGACAACCGGCTGCTCGATGGTCCGATGGATGGAATGGATGTCAAAGAAGTCACGCTGGCGGATAAACTGCATGATGCCGGTTATCATACCCGTCTGATTGGCAAATGGCATTTGGGCAAAGGCGAACACTTTGAATTTGCGCCGCGCAACCGGGGCTTTGATGAATTTTACGGCTACTTCGGTGCGGCCGGTCGTTATGTCAACCCGGTGCTGTCACGCAACGGAGAGGAAAAAGAGCGTTCAGGATATATTACAGACATCCTGACCGACGAAGCCTGTTCATTTTTGAAACAGACTCACGAAAAGCCGTTTTTCCTTCATCTCGCTTATATGACCGCGCACTTGCCTCAGGTCGCCAAGCCGGAAAAGCTGAAGCGGTTTCACTATCTCATGGAACGTCGGAAGTATGCGGCGGCGTTAATCAGCAATCTCGATGACAACATCGGCAGGCTGCTGGACACGCTCGACAGCACAGGCCTCTCTGAAAAAACACTGATCTTTTTCATGAGCGACAACGGCGGCGAGCCGCCGATTCTGGGAACCTCGAACGGTCCGCACCGCGGAAAAAAATTTGATGTCGTCGAGGGCGGAATTCGGGTGCCTTTTGCCATGCGCTGGACGGGCGTAATTCCTCCCGGAACCGTGTACAATCCGATGGTGCATGTCTTTGATATTTTTACGACGTCATTGGCTGCGGCCGGCGTGGAGCGCCCGGAAAATGTCGATGGTGTGGACCTGCTGCCGTTTGTACTGGGGCAGGCGAACGGCGCTCCACATGAGCGTCTTTTCTGGCGGTATAATGATCACTGGGAGTGGCGGATTCCCGGTCGGGACACCAATTTGGCCCGGCCGCTTCGCGCGGTTCGGGAAGGGAACTGGAAGCTTGTCATCGAGGGAAATAATCCGCCGGAGCTGTATGATTTGAGCCGGGATGCCGGTGAGTGGACGGATCTGGCGGCCGATTATCCGGAACGGGTCGAGTCGATGAAGAAATCATACGATGAGTGGTATGCGCAGATGATTCCTCAGGTTGTGCCGGATTCCCATCCCTTATATGGGAAATACAAGTTTATGAAGCCGAAGCAAAAACAGTAATCTTTAACCGCATACTGAAACTCTGGAAACAAAAAGGTGGAATGTCATGAAGGAGAGAAAAGCCGGGAAAAATGGGTGGAAACT
>JBFWJN010000105.1:0-10557 GCA_050253185.1 Kiritimatiellales bacterium
TCGGCTCGGTTGAAAGCGCCTGGTCCGTGGATTACAACGGCCAGCCGTATTTTTGCAGCGAGTTCGGCGGAATCAAATGGTGTCCTGATGAGATGCACACAAACTGTAATAAATCGTCCTGGGGGTATGGCAATGGGCCCCAAACACTGCAAGAGTTTTATGACCGGTTCGAGGGTCTCTGCAATGTTCTTCTGGATGATGCAAATATGTTCGGCTACTGCTATACACAGCTAACCGATGTCTATCAGGAAAAAAACGGAATCTATCATTTCGATCGAACGGAAAAGTTCGATATGGAACGAATCCGACGCATTCAGTTGCGGGTTGCATCCGTAGAAAGAAACGCTGATTGATCGATTGTCTTGGATGCTTTTTAGGGAAGTAACAGTACAGATGGCATCTGTTTGATTTAACTGGGAAGAGCCGTTTTTCTCTGGGAATGCAATAGATACAAAAAACTCCCCTTTGCCTAATTGGCAAAGGGGAGTTCCGATTGAGAATAAATCAGGTTTAATCAACGACGCCCCGTGCACTAAAGGCCAGAACGGATCCGATTACCATCAGACTGAGAGATGCCGGTTCTGGAATTACCAGGCTGAAATTATCAAATTTCGCCCGGCTTGGACCGGATGTGGTTTGGAATAATCCAGCATACCCCCCGGAAAATGTTGTGTCTGACATAGTCAGAGTACTGGCAAGCACGCTGGTTTGGGTTGTTGAATCCAGAATGTCAAATGTGTAGTCAATGCCATTTTCCGTTGTAACCGTCAGTGTATAGGCCGAAGAACTCGAAAACGTACCAACGTTTGTTTCGCTTTCAATATTTATCGGAGCTGCGCCATTGACAATTTTAGACACAGTATACAGTCCCGTATTCGATTTGAATCGAAAGGCATAATAATTGTTTGAATCCTGATAGTTGAATGAAATGCCGGCCCATCCATTGACGTAATTGACTTGGACATCAGCTTTCAGTGTAAAGCCAGTTCCGATCTGCAGGGCTTTGTTGACAAGAGCCCGGTGGTTTGCTGCCAAATTTCCAATTACCACTCCGCTGGTGGTTCCCCATGTTGAATCGGCAAATTCGTTTGTCCACGCGCCGGTTGTTCCCAGGGTTCCGTCAGCGCTCGCTGCAGCTGTTCGTTCAAAGTCGTCCGTAATACTCGTTGCTGTAACAACCAGATCAGCTTGCAGGGCTGACAAAATTCCGGTGAGTGCAATCAGTGTTGCTGTCATTTTCTTATTCATGTATTTCCCTTTTCTTGTTTTCAGGATCAGACTCCGAAGTGAGCTGAAGTGTGAAGTATATTCGTGATGTTTTTAAAAAGGTACAATGCAGGATCATTCTGAGTATTTGTGTTATTATTTTATTTTTGCTTGTGTAAAAATGATCGATATGCGGTTTTGTAAGAGGAAAGATGGAAGCTTTATAAAAATGGCTATTTAAATGAAACAGGAACTCTACTCATTTGAAGTCAAACGAATCGGTGTCAAATACTGTCATGATCCCGGGTTCGTGCTGACTCGCCCAAGAGGGGCGGGAGATTATGTTTTCATTCGGTTTTTGGATTCCGCGGAACTGATATTTCAGAATGAAGTGCATGTTGCTCAGTCGGGGAACTTTGTTTTTTTATCGCCGTATCTTCCTTATACGATTACGGGCCATAAGGCGGGGCTGAAGAATGACTGGATTCATTTCAATGGAATGGGTGCGAAGAAGCTGCTCCAAAAATATAAGTTATCTCTGGATGCGATTATCCCGACTCGAAACACGGCTTTTGCCCGAGAAATTCTCGAGAAAATAGAGACGGAAACGCGGGAAATCAATATTCCATACCAGGATAACCTGGTCGAAATCCTGTTTGAAATGCTCTGCGCGCTGCTTTCCAGGCAGGTTTATTATGAACACGGAATCAGGCTGAGCAAAACCAAGAAGGAACGCCTGGAAAGGTTCAGGGAAATCAGGATGCGCATGATCGAATCGTTTAAGGAGGACTGGGATATTGGAAAGCTGGCTGATCAGGCCTGTGTCAGCAGTTCCAGGTTTTCAGTGCTGTATAAAGAGTTTTTCGGCATATCACCGTTCGCGGAATTATTGAATGTAAGGATGGATCACGCCAAATGGCTTCTGACCAACTCGACCTCTTCGGTGTCCGGCATTGCCGAGGAGTGCGGGTTTAATAACATTTATTATTTCAGCCGGAAATTCGCGGAAATTGTGGGGTGCCCCCCAAGCAAATATTATGTGCATCATATCTCTTCAAACTCGAAAGGAAAAGAATAGTTTAAAATATGGAAAGGAATCTGAATGGACGGTTTTGCAGTTTCCTGTTTTCAATATAGGGACGTTTAAAGCGAGATAGTTAACGCATTGAAAGGGAATATTATGGGGCTTAATAAGGATAGACGGGGTTTCAGAAGCCACGTTGTTGTTGCGCTGTGTCTGACTCTGTTTGCAGTCTCGGTAAAAGGAAAAGTAAAGCCTCCCTTCAAGGTTCTGTACAGTGATGATACGACGAATATTCTGACCTGCGAAAGCCCCTTTCATCAGGATGGCCAGTCGATCAGTATGAATATGCTGGATGCAGTTGTTGATGAAACAGCGGGGACTGGCATTGATGTGCACATGCTTCAGCCGGGATTTACCTGGGTGCCGTTTTGGCAAAGTAAAATACTGCCCGTTGAAAAGCATGCCGAGTGGTGGAATAAAACCTATCCTGACGTTGGAGGAGTCAGCGGGTATCTTCAGATGGTTCTGGATGGGCATGATTTCGTTCGACAGTTTGTTGCACGATGTAATCAGGACGGATTGGTTCCGTTTGTTTCGATTCGCCTGAATGACAAACATCTCCTGAATGAAATCTTCGATCCGAAGAGTACCGGTCGATCGGTGCATATTTCCAAATATTATATTGATCATTTGGATTACCGGATCGGAGACGATAAAAACGATACATACCAGCGGGTTCATAACTGGGCCATTCCGGAAGTTCGCGAATACAAATATCAGTTCATTAAGGAAATCTGCGAAAACTATGATATTGCCGGGTTGGAGCTGGATTTTCTTCGGCATCCTAGTTTTTTCAGGCTCTATGAGACATCGGAAAACGAACGCAAGCAGATCATGACGGACTTTGTTCGGCGGGTACGGGTTCTTCTCGACAATACCGCTCGGAACGGAAAACACCGTTGGCTGAGCGTGAGGGTTCCGCAATATCTTGAATCCTGCGGCATCCTCGGCGTGGATTATAAAGGCTTCGAGGCGGCGGGTGTCGATATTTTTAATATCTCTGGCTATTATTTTACGAGTCAGCAGGGGGATATTCGTCAGATTGCGGAGCTGATTCCCGACAGCGCCAAATATCAGGAACTGACTCATTGCGCAGCCATCGGGCAGATTGTTGCCAACGGGATTGACAACTTTGATTTTCGCCGGACGACCGACGAACAGTTTTACACCACTGCGCATCTGGCGTATCAGGCCGGCTTCGATGGAGTCAGCACTTTCAATTTTCAGTATTACAGAAAACACGGAGTCGGCGACCGGGGTGAATTCAATGAACCGCCGTTTCATATTTTCAAGCATATTGGTGACAAGGGCTGGGTGGCGAAACAGCCGCAGCATTATTTCATCGGTAAAATCTGGAACGAGCCCCGGCGGACCTATATTCCACTTTCCCAGAGACTGGAGAACGGCCCGGAATATCTCACCTTTCATATTCCAATGGCGCCGCCGACCGGCGGCTGGACTCAGGATGCGCGGATGCGTTTCCAGGCAGACCGCGCCTGGTCCGATCAGAAACTCATCGTTCGGTTTAATAATGTAAATCTCAAAACCATCAAAGATGTATCAGAGCCTTATCCGACGCCTTACAAATCTGGGAACGGTTTCCCCGAACAGTACCGCGCTTATACGATTCCCAAAGACATTCTGGCCGACGGGGTCAATCAGCTCGAAATCCGGTGTGTCGGCGGAGATCCGCTGGACCTGATCTACATTGATGTTGCAGCCCAGTAACCGGACCTAGATCATGAAACAAAAATTGCTTTACAGTTGGACCGCTGTGCTGGGACTGGCGGCGTTTGCTGAATCGATGTCGATATCGCCCGGGTCGCACTATATGCTGTCAGCCAATGAGATGCAGTTTGTCCTGACGGACAGCATCAACAGGATCATGGAAAATCCCGAAGTGGGGAGTGCCACGGTTCTGGATTTTTCCGTTTTTCCTCCGCGGCGAACGGATATTCCGAACGTGCCCTGCAGCGTAAGCGGTCCGCCGCTGGGGATTGCAGTTGCCCCGGGCAATCAGATTGCCTTGGTTACTTCCTCGACAAAAATTGATCCGGCGGATTCGTCCGCGCAGGTGTCGGATAACCGGGTAACAGTGATCGATCTCGATACAAAGCAAATCATCCAGACCCTGTCAGTCGGAAAGAAAGCTTCCGGAATGTCGATTGCGCCCGACGGAAAAACTGCGCTGGTCTGCAATCGGGATGATGGCAGTCTGACCGCACTTCGCATTCACGGAAAAGACGTCACCGTTTCAAAAACGCTGAAGGTGGCAGAGCCTGAAGACAGCCTGTCGCACACCGTCTTTTCTCCGGACGGTACGTATGTGCTGGCCACGCTGAACTTGGATAATTCCGTGATTAAAATTCAGCTTGAGAATGGGGAGCCGGTTCGTGTCATCGGGAAGGTCACTGTCGGAACCGGTCCCTATGCCGCGGAAATTGCGCCGGATGGACAGACGGCGGTGGTTGCCAATGTCAACGGCGCCACCATCTCAATTCTGGATCTCACTGGCGAAAAAATGACGGTGGCAGATACCATCTACACCGGCGTTCTTCCGGAAGGAATGGATATCAGTCCGGACGGGAAATGGGTCGCGGTCAGCTCAATGGGATATACCATGAAGGCGCCCGACGATTCGATGCGGCAGCAGCACGGGCAGCTTGTTCTGCTGAAGAAAAACCCGAAATATTATTCAATCGTTCAGCGCCTGCAGATCGATCGCATTCCACAGGCGGTTTCTTTCACGGCGGACTCGAACTATGTGGTGGTCGGGAGTTTTGAAAGCCGTCGGTTGAGGATTTATGAGCTCAGCGGGGAGGAGCTGAAAGATACCGGAATCATTATTCCGGTTCCGGGCCAGCCCTGTTCGCTTCGGATTGCCGAGTAAGCTTTTTTCACTCTGAAAGAGTTATGTATGGATAATGTAGTATTAAGACCCTTGGATCTGTTTGTTATTTTGTGTTTTCTCGCGGTTTGCATCGGAATTGGTGTGTACTGTGCAAGGCGGAGCAAATCGGCGGACAGCTATTTTCTGGCCGGCCGGAAAATGCCCGGATGGGTCGTCGGGTTTTCTCTGATGGCAACGCTGATCAGTTCGATGACCTTTATGGCCTCGCCGGGCTTCGCATATGTCAAAGACTGGCGGTATATGCCCAACAGTTTTCTTTTCATTATTCCGATCATGCTGGGCATGATGATCTTTATGCCGATTTTCCGCAGGGCCAATATCAGCTCCGCATACGAATATCTCGAACGCCGCTTTGGCCGGTGGGCACGGGTGTATGCGGGGGTCGGATATATTCTGATGCAGATCGCGCGGCTGGGCCTGATTCTGTATACGGTGTCGTTGGCGGTTCACGTCATGCTCGGGCCGAATCTCGGCAACACGATCACCATGGAATGGGTCATCATCATTCTGGGGGTTGTCGTTGCGGTGTATACCATTGCCGGCGGTCTGGAAGCGGTCATGTGGACAGATCTGTTGAACGGATTTTCCCTGATGATCGGCGGCCTCATCTGCCTTCCGATCGTCCTGTCGAAGGTGCCCGGCGGGCTGGGAGAGGTGTTTTCAGTTGCCCAGGCGAACGGGAAGCTGATCCCGAAAGAAATCTTGGAATTTTCATTCAGCAAAGAAACGGTCTGGATGCTCATTATGCCGATGATCTTTAACGGGCTGTGGTGCACCGAGCAGACAACAGTTCAGCGTTACATCGCGCCGAAAACCGAAAAAGAGGCGAAAAAAGCCATGCTGGTTTCCTTTTTCACGGTAGTTCCTGTCTGGGTGTATTTCACGTTTATCGGCACCGCCATTTTCGTGTTTTATCAAGCCAACCCGAACCCGCTCATCGGGGAAATTGCCAAAGAGCCGGAAAAAATTCTTCCGTTCTTTATTCTGACGCAGGTCCCGACCGGCCTGGCGGGCTTTGTGATTGCAGGACTGATTGCAGCGGCGACCTCGAGTCTGGACTCGAGCATCAATGCCTGTGCGTCCACACTGACCAATGACTTCTATCGCATCACCCATGAGCAGGACAAAAACGAACGGCATTATCTGGTATTTGGTCGATGGGCTTCCGTGGCGTTTGCCGCGATTATGATTCTCTTGGCATTGTTTATTCACTGGACCCGAACCCGAACCGTTCAAGATCTTCAGGCAATTCTGGGCCAGGTTTTAACCGCAGGATTGTTCGCGCTGTTCATGGCAGGACTGGTCACCCGCAAAATCGGCAACAAGGCGGCTCTTGCGGCAACGATCTGTACGGTGGCCACCGCCTGCGTATGGCTGTTTCTGGACTCCACATACGGACATCAGCTGTTTCCGGGAATTGCGGCTCACCTGCCCGTCATGTTCTGGTTCGGATCGCTGCTGAATATCCAGCTGTTCCTTCTCGCACTCATTTTCAGCAGGCTGTTCAAGGGACAGGACAAGAAGAGCATTCAGAACCTGTCACTTTTCACGATGGATCAGTCCTGATTCGACAGGATGCCTCAGTTTGAATCGGATTTTGGTTTGGCTGGAATCGTTTTTTAAGAAGAAAGGATTGTGCAATGAATCGACGTGATTTTCTGGGAGCTGCCGGTTGCGGCATGGCTTCCCTGACGGGGGCAAAAAGTCTGGCGCAGGCCGTTGGAATAGCCGGGCAAAAGAGGCCCAACATTCTGTTTATTATGTCGGACGACCACGCACGCAATGCGGTCAGTTGTTACGGAGGAATCCTATCCTCTGTTTTCCAGACCCCGAATATTGACCGGATTGCCAATGAAGGAGTTCGTCTGGACAACTGCTTTGTCACAAACAGCATCTGTTCGCCGAGCCGGGCGGTGATCTTGACCGGAAAATACAGTCATCTGAATGGACAGGCGGTCAACTATATCAAATTTGACGGCAGCCAGCAGACGGTTCCCAAGCTGCTTCAGCAGGCCGGGTATCAGACCGCGATGATCGGGAAATGGCATCTGCGGGGGGAACCAACGGGGTTTGACTATTGGAATATTCTTCCGGCGCAGGGACGTTACATCAACCCCCAGTTCATGGAAATGGAACTGATTCCCAAAACCCGGGAAGGATACGTGACAACGATTACGACAGATATCGCCATCGACTGGCTGGAAAACAAGCGGGATAAAACCCGGCCGTTTTTCATGATGTGCCACAATAAAGCGCCGCACGAAGCCTGGGAAATGGATCCCGCCGATGAAGGAATGTTCGACGGTGTGGAATTCCCTGAACCGGAAACCATATATGACGATTATAAAAACCGGGCGACTCAGGTGCTCAAAGACAAGGGCTTGACTGTTTATCCGACCTTGGGCAAGAAAATGGCCGATAAATGGCCGGAAAGAAGAGCGCTTGATCTGACCGGTGTCACCGACAAACAAGAGGCGATCTCCAAATCCTATCAGCATTTCATGAAGTATTATCTGGGGAGCATTCATTCGGTCGATAAAAACGTCGGCCGGCTTCTCGACTATCTGGAGCAGGAAGGCCTTCTTGATGATACGTTGGTCATGTACACCTCCGACAATGGAATGTTTCTCGGAGAACACTCCTGGTATGACAAGCGTATGATGTATGAAGAGTCGATCGAGGTTCCCCTGATTGCCCGGTACCCGAAAGAAATCAAGCCGGGAACCGTTTCCGATGCGATTTGCCTGAATCTGGACTTCCCGGAAACCTTCCTCGATTATGCCGGAGTCCCTGTTCCTCCTGATATGCAGGGCAGAAGTCTCCGTCCGGTTCTCGGACGGCAAGAGCCCGCTGACTGGCGGGAATCCATGTTCTATGCGTATTACGAGCACACCAGTCAATATGGAGTGCGCACCAAGCGGTATAAGCTGATTTGCTATTCGGCCGGGGAATACGACATGTTCGATCTTCAAAAGGATCCGATGGAACTGAAGAGCGTCTATAACGATCCGGAATACGCGGATGTTCGCCGGAACCTTGAGGCGGAAATTGTCAAATTGCGGAAGCAGTATCACATTCAGGATCAGGACCTGCCCGGCAACTGGGAAGAACTGCATCAGGATCTTCTCAACCCCAGTCCGGAAGAAAAAAAGGAATATCATTAACCGGAGGCGAGTCGATGAACGCAGCTGTATTCACAAAACACAAAGTCTGTTCCATGGCCGCCTTTCTTTTGGCCGCTCACTCGGGAATGGTTGACGCCCAAACCCCCTCGAACAAACCGAATGTGCTGTTTATGATTGCCGATGACCTCCGGCCGATTCTCAACTGTTATGGGCATTCGGACATGATCACGCCGAACATCGATCGGCTGGCTGCCTCCGGCATGGTGTTCAACCGTGCCTACTGTCAGGTCTCAGTCTGTAATCCGTCCCGGAACAGTTTTTTGAGCGGTTTGCGCCCGGACACCTTCAAAGCCTATGAAAACGTCACGAACATGCACCTTCGGAAGGTTATCCCGGATGTGGTGACCCTTCCGCAGCTGTTCAAGGACAACGGTTACATTTCCCTGTCAATGGGCAAGGTGTATCACACCGATGACCCGCAGTCGTGGAGCGAGCCCATGTACGGTTTTGGTCAACCGTATCAGCAGTGGTTCACAACAGAGTCACAGGAACTGATCGAAAAACTCCGTAGCGAGGGAAAAAATCCGCGCGGCCCGGCGTATGAAGCGGCCGATCAGCCGGACAATGCATATCCCGACGGGAAAACAGCGGACAAAGCCATTGAAACCCTTCGCCGAGTCAAAGACCAGTCGTTCTTCTTAGGCGTCGGATTCATCAAACCTCATCTGCCGTTTACCTGCCCGCAGAAATACTGGGACTTGTATCCCCCGGAAACCATCAAACTGCCGGACAACTATAATCCGCCGCAGGATGTTCCCGCCGCCGCCCTGCACAACTGGTGGGAACTTCGCTCCTACGGCGACATGCCCGATGAAGGAGACATGACCACCGAACAGGCGCTGAACCTCATTCGCGGATATCACGCCTGCGTCAGTTTTCTGGACGCGCAGATCGGGCGGGTTCTGGATGAGCTGGATCGGCTGGGGCTCAGCGACAACACCATTGTCGTCCTGATCGGCGACCATGGCTGGCATCTGGGGGAAAACCGGCTCTGGACGAAAATGACCAACTTTGAAATCGGCACGCACGTGCCTCTGATCCTTCGTGTGCCCGGCCGGACATCGGCGGGACAAACCTCCGATGCGCTGGTTGAACTGGTGGATATCTATCCGACGCTGGCACAGATAGCCGGGCTGACCCCGCCGGACAGGCTCGAAGGAATTAGCATGGTTCCGCTGCTGGACACCCCGGACCGTTCCTGGAAAAAGGCCGCGTTCAGCGTATATGGACGTGCTGCCAAAGGCGCGTTGTACAAGCCGGGTCGCGGCGACCCGCTCGGCCGTGCAATGCGCACAGACCGCTATCGCTATGTCGAATGGCAGAAAGCGGATGGGACGTTGGCCGGTGCAGAGCTGTATGATCAGAAAACCGACCCGCTCAACAACATCAATCTGGCCAATCATCCGGAATACGCGGAACGTGTTGCAGAGCTGTCTCAGCAGCTCAAAGCCGGCTGGCCGGCCGCGCTGCCGGGCGTTGTTTCTTCGGACGGTTTAGTTCTGGAAATGAATGCTGCCAATCCCGGCAGCAACCCGTCAGTGGAATGGAAGCCTTCCGTTGGAACAGGATCCGGAACGTTGGCCGGTGCTCCTGAACGTGAAAAGGATAATCTTGCAGATGGGACCCGTTATTATTACCGGTTCGGCTCTCCGAAAGAAAATGATCGTGTCTCGTCCATCGGCACCCGTGACAGCCTCGGTTTTCTGGACATCGGGAATGGAACCATTGAGGCATGGGTTCGGGTTCTTGCTCCGATCGCCAACAGTAAGAAAAAGGGAATCGTCTTCGGGAATACCAACTCTGAAGACTCCGGAATCCGGCTGGTTCTTCGGGATAATGGATCGGGAACGGGATACGGTGTGACCTTCATGCAACGGGATAATGAGTCGCGCCAGACCACCCCGAAAATGGGCTTTTTCTGGAACGCCGGGCTGAATGATCTTCAGTACTCCACGACCGATTGGGTTCACATTGTCGTGGTCAAACACGCCGCAATCTACGGCTCCAGGTTTATCTCCATTAAAAGCGAGATATGGATCAACGGAGTGAAGGTGATGGATGAAACACGTTCCAACGAGGCCTCTTCATTAGCCGACCTGTATCTGACCCCTGATGACTTCAACATTGGAACTGCACGGGGCGATATGTCGCTGGGTAACACAGACGTCGGC
>JBFWJN010000106.1:0-10302 GCA_050253185.1 Kiritimatiellales bacterium
CAGGAATGGGCTTTAGTGAACCTGTATGGCATCCGACCGATCTACGGTACTTCCGACTAACTGTTCAGCGAACATTATGCAGAACAGAACTCCGCAGCGACAGCCTATGCGGAACAGTACAACCGGGCACTGCTGGAAACACTCCGGGCGAAAATGCCCTGAGCCGGATTTCCAAGGGTTGGAAAAAAAGTTTCCAGAGTCTGGAAACCGAATCAGACGAATTCGATGCGCAGCGTCTTATCTTCGTTTTGACTGAGATTGAAACTGCCCTTCTGAACGACCTGAAAGCCGTTGGTTTTAAACGAAGTGACAATCTGCCCGGAAACAATATCCGCCTCGACCGGCTCGCACTCCGTATTGATGTAGCAGTTCAAAATGCCCGGGTCGGAGGTAAACTGCAGAATGAAGGCGCTGTGCTGAACAAAAACGAGGTCGTCATAGGCATAGGTGACTTCCAGTCCAAGATCAGCCAGCACGGCGGTGATTTTTCCAAGTGCTCTTTCGCTCATAAACAAAAAGCCCGGCTCGACGCCGGGCTCTCCCGATTGAAATTGTTATTCGGCACCGAGCATGACATTCGATGCCTTGATGATGGCATAGGCCTCTTTGCCGACGGCCAGACCGAGGCTGTCGCATGATGATTTGGTGATGATCGACGTCATTTCCACGCCGGGCGCCACTTCCAGAATCACTTCCGTATTCACTGCGCCTTCATGAATGGCCTTGACGGTTCCCTTGATAACATTTCTTGCACTGATCTTCATGGATCCTCCCTTTTGATTTTCTTTAAAGACACTTTTTGCCCTTTTCCGTTCACGAGGCAACCTGTTTCTTGGCCCATTGCTGCACCTGTTCCGCTGCGTCCGTCATTCCCGGAATCTCTTCGGGAGGAAACGGGTCGCGGTTGTAGCCGTCGAATACCGGACAGATTTCCTGATAGCTTTCGTATTTAATCAGTTTCTGCGCCAGTTCTTCGTCAAGCGGGCAGATGGTTCTGGCCGATTCGATGAGGTCGGTAAAGGTGTGGTTGTCGGCCAGACTGTTGTTAAACATCAGCACGGCCATCACATGCTTTTCAATCGCCATCGCAAGCAGGTTGTAGAGAATTTCCGGCGTGAACACAGCGGGCCGCTTCCGCCCGCCGCAGGCGGTTTTCAGGTAGGCATCGCCCTCCCCCATGAATTCGTTCCATCCGTCCATCACTCAGAACCTCAGCTTTTCTGTCTTTTCGACCTGAACCACTTTGCCTTCGTGAACAACGATATGCACTTCCCCGTAATTCAACTGCTTGACGTAGTCTTTTACGGCGGCGACCCAGCGACCGCCGTGTGTCTGGCAGTATTCGGAACGGGCGTCTTTCACTTCTTCACTACTCATTTTCTCCTCGGTCCTGCATCGCGCAGGGATTTCAGTTCATCCATTGAAAGTCCGCGACTGAGCTGCCCGGACCGGGCGCGCACGCGAGAGAGCAGTTCATCGGCTTCCTGGTGCTCCAACCGAACGCCGTGCTGCCTAAACAGGTGAATCAGTGCCGCCGTTCCCGAATGCTTGCCTGCGACAACATCAAGATCGACAGGCCGGCCGACCGATGCGGCGGAGAACGGCTCATAACTGCGCCGATCTTTCAGCAAGGCATTAACATGAATGCCGGATTCATGACGGAACGCATCGTCACCGGTGATGGGCTGGGCCGGCGGAATCTCGCGCCCCGAACAACGGGCCACACTCCGGCACAGCGCATAAAGCCCCTCGGTGCGCAGTCCATGATCCAGGTCCGGCAGTGTGCGCAGAGCCATCACCACCTGCTCGAGCGGCGCATTTCCGGCGCGCTCGCCAAGGCCGTTGACGGTGACGTCCACATCGGTCGCGCCGGCCTGCACGGCAGCGATGCTGTTGGCTGTCGCCATCCCCAGATCGTTGTGCATATGCACCCCGAGTCGTAGCGTCGGAACCGCGGCATGGACCTGCTGAACCACTTTCATAACGGCAAGCGGATTCCAGCAGCCGACGGAGTCGGCCAGCCGCAGGCGGGCGCCGCCGAGTTTCTTCACCGTTTCGGCGAGGCGGAGAAGCGTTGACGTGTTGGTTCGCGACGCGTCCTGCGCGCCGACCGATACAAAATCAAAATAGAGATTCGCGATTGGAAGCAGTTTTTCCAAGGTCTGGAAAATCCACGCCTCATCACGACCCATGGTTCCGAGCAGAATGGAGGAGGTCGGGACCGACAGGTGCACCGCACGAAATCCGCAGCGGCGCGCGGCCTCCAGATCCTCCTCCTTCGCCCGGCACCAGGCCGTCAGGCGCACCCGAAGTCCGCAGTAGTTCAGTTCGCGAAGCGCGCACTGTTCCGTCTCCCCCATGGCCGGAATACCGCTTTCGATTTCGGGCACGCCGCAGGCGGCCAGCTGACGCGCCAGTTCAATACGCTGCAGCGGCGAGAACACGACTCCCGGTGCCTGTTCGCCGTCCCGCAGCGTGGTATCAACCAGATGAACTGTACGCATGTCCCTCCCCCTTCGGAGCCTTAAAGTTCAAAGTCGGACGTGTCTCCGCCTTCTTCGATCGCATCAAGAATGGCGTCGAGCTTTTCCTCGGTCACTTCAGCGAACCATTTACCGGCCGGATACATCACCATAACCGGACCTTTTTCGCAGACCTTCAGGCAGCCGCAGCCGGAAACCTGCGCATCGAGACCGCGGTCCAGAATTTCGGTTTCCAGATAGGACAGCAGGTCGCCGGCACCTTTGGTGTTGCAGACTCCCTTGGCCTCGCCCGCCACGCGGTAGGAATTACAGATGAAAAAATGCATTTCAGGTTTCGCTATCGGCATGATCAGTTCCTTTCAGTTATCAGTTTGGAATTCAGAGTCTTCCTTCTTAATTCGACATTCTGCGGTTCCCTTACCCGCAACCGGCTCCGTCGCCGCCGCAGCTCGCGCCCTTCCCGCATTTGAAGGCGCGAACCGGGGCTTTCACTTCCTGTCCGCTGTAGATTGCGGACAGGGCTTCGTCGATCAGGCCTTCCATAACGATGACTTTGACGCCTTCTCTATGCAGCGCGTCGGTCGGTTTCGGCCCGGCGCTGGACACCAGTACGGCGCGGCAGTCGCCGAGCCAGCGGGCCAGTGTAAGCCAGCGGGTATCGCCGCAGCCTTTGGGCGGCGCCTTGCGGGTATCGGTCAGAATAAATTCGCCGTCGGCGTGCGCGTAGATCTGGAATTCATCGGCTTCGCCGAGGTGCAGGTTAACCAGCACGCCTTCGCGCGTGGCGACTGCGACATACGGACGGTTTTCGTCGGGATTGATCGGGGCATTGCTTTCCTCCTGAAGCATCTCCATCGTCTCCTGGGTGGTTCCTTCGCAGAGCAAGCCGCAGGCATCGGCGCGGCAGCGCTGGCAGTGCGTCATCTGCGTGACCAGCTCGCCGCAGTCCCTGCGCAGGCTGTGAAGCAGCTCTTTGGACGGCTCTTCGAGGTTTTCAAAGGCGGTGCCTTCCACCGGACAGAGCGGAATGATGTTGTGCAGATCGACACCCATCGCTTTGCAGCGCTCGGCGATTTCAACCATGTGTTCGTCGTTCACGCCCGGAATCAGAATGCTGTTCACCTTGACGACGATGTCGTGCTCCTTGAGCAGCTGAATGGCGTCAAGCTGGCGGTGAATCATCAGTTCGGCGCCTTCGCGGCCGCGGTAGACTTTCTTGCCGTCGCGCACCCACGCATAGACCTGCTCGCCGATTTCAGGGTTGATCGCGCTGATGGTGACGGTGACGTGGCTGACGCCGATCTCCGCCAGTTCCGGAATGTGCGGACCGATGCCTAGGCCGTTAGTGGAAACGCACAGCAGCAGGTCCGGCAGCTTGCGGCGCAGCAGGCGCATGGTTTCCATCGTCTCTTCCGGGTTGGCGAACGGGTCGCCGGGGCCGGCGATGCCCGCCACGGAGATCGGCTTGCCCATGTCGAGCAGGCGGGTGACGTAGTGCAGGGCCTGACCCGGAGAAAGCAGCGAACTGGTAACGCCCGGTCGGCTTTCGTTCACGCAGTCGTACTTGCGGTTGCAGAAGCGGCACTGCACGTTGCATTTCGGCGCGACCGGCAGGTGAACACGACCGAATTTGCCTTTGGCGTCCGGGTTGAAACAGGGATGGTTTTCAAAATTCTTCATGGATTCTCCTCCGGTTACATGTAGGCATAGCCCACCGGTGATGTGTTCTGTTCATGATCTAAAATCAGGTTGCAGATGCTGTCGAAAAGCTGCTGTGCGCCGCGGTAGCCGACGTGCAGGATGCGCGGGCCGCCGATCCGGTCGTGCACGGGGAAGCCGACGCGCAGCAGCGGGATATTGAGGCGGCGGCTCATGGTGTAGCCTTTGCTGCTGCCGACGAGCAGATCGGGTTTCACGTCCATGACAATATCTTCAATGTCCGAGAAGTCCACGCCGTCGCGAATGACGGTTTCTTCCGGCAGCGCCTCAACGTGCCTGCGCAGGGCCTCGGCAAAGTGCGCTGATTTGCCGCCGGAGGCGCAGAGTACGGGAATCATTCCGGCTTCGCGCAGGAACGCGGTCATCGGCACCACGAAGTCGGCGTCGCCGAACACGGCAACCCGTTTGCCGGCCGTGATCTTGTGCCCGTCGACATAAGCATCGATGAGCCGGGCGCGTTCGGCTTTAAAGGCCGCCGGAACGGAGAGTCCCGCCAGATCGCTAAGCAGCTTTAAAAAACGATCGGTGGCTTCCACTCCGACCGGCAAAGGCATGTCAAAAAGCTGTGTCCCGAATTTCTTGCGCAGCACGGGACCCGGCAGCGCCGGCTCCGGCATGCAGGCGGCGAAGGAGATCAAACCGCCGGCATTGCCGAGCCGGCGCATTGAAGAAATCGGAGTGCCGCCGGGAGGCAGCCGCAAATAGTCCTCCCATGAGCCCCCGTCGAGTGTATCGGCATAGTCCGGGAACAGGACGTAGCGCAGGTGAAAGGCTTTGAGAATTTCGTGCAGGTGGCGGATGTCGGCCGGCGACACCATGCCGGGACAGATTCCGAACAGTTCGTCATCCTTTTCGGTCCGTTCCGCCAGTGTATCCACCACAGCACGCAGGGAACACCAGAATCCTTCGGCGTGCGTGCCGGCATAACTCGGGGTCGAAACCGGAACCAGAGCGGGCATGCCGTCCAGCGCACCGTACTCCGCGTTGAATTCGTGCAGGTACAGGTGCAGGTCGTCGCCGATGGTTTCCGCCAGGCAGGTAGTGGCGATGCCGATCATTTCGGGACGGTACTGACGGATGACATTGAAGAGTCCTTCGTGCAGGTTTTTCTTCCCGCCGAAGACCACGGTTTCTTCACTGAACGACGAGGAGGCAATGTCCATCGGTTCACGAAAATGGCTGATGAGGTAGCGGCGGATATAGGTGGCGCAGCCCTGCGAGCCGTGCAGGAACGGCACGCAGCCTTCGAAGCCGCGGAAGGCGAGACAGGCTCCGAGCGGCGTGCAGAGTTTGCAGGCGTTGGTTGTCGGTGTGCAGCAGCTCGACGGTTTCGGCGGCATGGAGGTTTCTTTAAGCAGCGGTTTCACAGGCTGAGTCCTCCGCAGTCGGAATCGCAGGTCATGCACATGGCCGGCGTGCAGCCTTTGGGCAGCGAGGCTTTGGCCGTGTGCTTTTTCGGAGCGGGATGGGCGCGGCGCGGTACAAACTTCCAAACCGGGCTCATCACCGAGGCATGCACTTCTTTGGCAAAATTGACGAGGCCTTCGAATCCAGCCAGTGCAATTTTGCGCTCGTGGTTATGATCGCAGAACGCCACGCCCAGCTTGAAGGCGATCGGCCGTTCCTTGACGCCGCCGATGAACAGGTCGACGTCCTTTTCCAGGATGAATTTCGCCAGTTCAACCGGGTTTGTGTCGTCGAGCAGCACAGCACCTTCATCGCAAAGCTCATGGAGCTGTTTATAGTCTTCTGTTGTTCCCGTCTGTGACCCTGCAACAACTGATTTCATGCCGATAGTGCGCAACGACCGAACCAGCGAAAACACCTTGAACGCGCCGCCGGTGTAGATGGCGGCTTTCTTGCCTTCGAGATCCTTCCTCATCCGCATCAGCTCGGGCATGATGCGTTTGACCTCCGATGCGACCAGCGCTTTGGCGCGCGCCATGATGGACGGATCGTCTTTGAAAAAGTCAGCGACGTCGTACAGCGATTTCGACATGTCTTCGATACCGAAATAGGAGACGCGGATGTACGGAATGCCGTATTTCTGTTTGATCATTTCGGCCAGCCGGGTGACTGAGCCGGAGCACTGCACCACGTTGAGCGCCGCGCCGTGCATTTTACGAATGTCTTCGACGCGGCCGTCGCCGGTGATGCGGCAGACGACATCAACTCCCATCTTTTTGTAATAGTCTTCGATCATCCAGATTTCCCCGGCGAGATTGAAGTCGCCGAGAATGTTGATGCTGACCGGCGGGACATCTGAAACATCGCCGGTTCCGACGAGGTGATCCATCAGCGCGTCGCAGGCGGCATGATACCCGGCCTTTTTGCTGCCTTTGAAGCCTTCGCTGTCAACCGGAATCACCGGAACGCCGAGTTCGGCTTCTGCTTTTTTGCAGACGGCTTTTACATCGTCGCCGATCACTCCGGCGATGCAGGTGGCATAGACAAAGACGGCTTTCGGGCTGTACTGGCGGGTCAGCTCACAGATGGCCTGGTGCAGTTTTTTTTCGCCGCCGTAGACGACATCCTTTTCCTGCATGTCGGTTGAAAAGCTGAGCCGGTGGAGGTTTGGGCCGGAGGAGAGCGCTCCGCGGATATCCCAGGTATACGCAGCGCACCCGATCGGGCCGTGAACCAAATGGAGTGCGTCGGCGATTGGGTAAAGAACCACGCGCGATCCGCAGAAGCTGCAGGCGCGCTGACTGACCGAGCCGGCGACGCTGGCTTTTTCGCAGGCCATCTCGAAGGCGCCTTTGCCGTCGTGAACCTGTGCTTTCCGTTTTTCGAGCAGTTCTATGGGATCCGTTGCCATATCCGTTTCCTCTAAATCGTTGACGCTTTCTATGCACGAGGTGTGCCAAGGGATAAAATCACCGGCTGCTCTGAAATATCAAAACACAGGTAACCTGTTGGTGGATAATGAAAAGAAAAAACTGATGGTCGACACTGCGCCATATGAAAAGACACGGAACAGTCAGGTGGCGAAGTGAAATAATTGTCAAACCAGACAGGATGGTCAAATGAAGGAACAGATCAACACCCTATCCCCCAACATTTTACAACACTGTTTAACAAAAATTTCACATCATAAAACCCCGTTGACAATAATGACACCGATCACGGAGGTTCCCCTGTGCGTGTCGGATGCGTACACGTCATCATGCTCTTGGAATAAAATTGATTCTGAAAATCGGCCTCTATTCAACGAAAAAATGGGAATCAGAAACCTTATCAAAAATATGGATCCTGCCAGTGTCCTGGAACTTCCTGAAGTTGAACCGACACCTGCAAAGATTAGCGAACTGCAGGAACTGTTTTCAGCATGGGGCATCGGTGACCTTGTCCGCTATACGGCAACTCTAACAAAAACAGGAAACCTCACCAGAGTTTTGGACGATGCTCTCAAAAATATACCGGGGCATAAACTTCGAGAACTTTGTATCTATGTTCTTGCCAAGATGGAAGCAAACCACGACAGGGGCTGGACGATAAAAAAATCCGGCGCGGTTCTGACTGCACGCTGCAAAAAGATTATGGCACGGAGAACATACTAACCATCCGATTCTTACCCCAAGAATCTTCCCCATCTGACTCTTTCCCGAAATTCGCGCGCGCGTAGGCAGATATATATACGTTACCGTGTTAACGGTCTAAATCTTTAGATTCAGCCCAATCACCACAGAGCAGCTCGGCCTGCTGTAGAATCGTCTGTGTCGCTTTTTCCTGCCGATCCGGGGGATAGCCATACTTCCGAAGGATTCGTTTTACCATGACCCGAATCTGGGCCTTTACGGCCTCTTTACGTGTCCAGTCGATGGTGACACTGCGTCTGACGGCCTCTACGAGCTCGTGAGCGATTTTCTTGAGTGTATCGTCACCCAGCTCCATGACAGCGCTGTCATTGACTCCCAGCGCGTCGTAAAAGGCGATTTCATCATCAGTCAGGCCGAGGTCTTCTCCACGACTCATGGCCGCCCTGAACTCTTTTGCCAGTCCAATAAGCTCCATAATGACTTCCGCCGCTTCAATCGTGCGATTCTGATACCGGCGAATTGTCTCTTCGATCATCTCGGAAAACTGGCGCGACTGAATCAGGTTGGTGCGTGCCCGGTTTCGGATTTCATCCTTCAGCAGTTTGCGCAGCATTTCCACCGCAAGATTTCTCTGCGGCATTCGACTGAACTCATCGAGGAATTTATCGTCGAGAATGGAAATATCCGGACGGTCGAGCCCGGCAACAGAGAAAATGTCCAATACTTCATCCGACGTGACGGAACGGGACACCAGTTGTTTGATCGCCTCGTTGATCCTTTCCTTTCCATCTCGTCCGCCGGTGCCGTCTCTGGGGTCAAGCTTGGCGAGCTGAGCAGATACAGCCTGAAAGAATCCGACATCATCCCGGATTGTCATCGCCTGTTCATGCGTACCGGCCAGAGCAAAGGCCTGAGCCAGTTGACGGGTGTACCCCCTCATTCGATTCGAGCCGTCCTCCTGCTGTAAAACAAATTCGACAGCACCGGTCAGACACCGCAATCGTTCTCCGGGTTTTCCATTGAAATACGCCGACCAGTCAAACCCGTGCAGGATGCCGCACACCACTTCATATTTTTCGAGCATGATGGCGACAGCTTCCGCCTGATCGTAAGTCGGGGTTCCCTGTCCGCCGTTGGCTGTATAGTTGGAAACCGCTTTTTTCAACTGCTCGGCGATTCCGAGATAGTCCACCACCAGACCGCCGGGCTTGTCCTTGAAAACCCGGTTTACACGGGCAATCGCCTGCATCAGGCCGTGCCCCTGCATCGGCTTGTCCACATACATCGTATGCAGACAGGGGACATCAAAGCCGGTCAGCCACATATCACGCACCAGAACCAGCTTCAGCGGGTCGG
Source organism: Kiritimatiellales bacterium (assembly GCA_050253185.1). Classification (GTDB taxonomy): domain Bacteria; phylum Verrucomicrobiota; class Kiritimatiellia; order Kiritimatiellales; family Tichowtungiaceae; genus Tichowtungia. The sequence continues at coordinate 9,098 of JBFWJN010000106.1, forward strand.
ACGGGTCTTTAAAACGCTGTTCAATATCCTTCCGCACCCGACTGGTCATCAGGTGACGGGCGTAACGCTCCGGGTCACTGGCGGAACCCGTCATCACCACCTTGACCGCGCCCTTGGCAAAGTCGGAGTCATCCCATTCCGGGCGCAACTTGATAATCTCATTGAACAGATCCACGCAAATGCGGCGGCTCATACAAACTACCATCGCCTTGCCGTCTATTATCTCCTGCCGCTTCTCGAAATGATCTACAATATCCTGCGCTACGAGCCTGAGACGTTTCTCAGTTCCAACCATCGCTTCCAGTTGCGACCATTTACGCTTCAGCCGCTGCTGCTCGCTTACCTCCTCGGTCTCGGTCAGCTCTTCAAACTCCGGATCGATATGCGGGACCTCTTCCGGCTGTAGATCGATCTTCGCAAGTCGTGCTTCATAATAGATCGGAACCGTCGCGCCATCTTCAATGGCCTGTTCAATGTCATACACACTGATATGCTCGCCGAAAATGGCGCGGGTATTGCGGTCTTCCAGTTCGACCGGCGTCCCGGTAAAGCCGATGAACGACGCATTCGGCAGTCCGTCACGCAAATGGCGGGCGAAACCGTCAATCAGATCATACTGCGTTCGATGAGCTTCATCGGCAATCACCACGATATTCCGACGGTCGGACAGCTCGGGATATTCGGACTCTTCCTTCAACGGTGCAAACTTCTGCATCGTCGTGAAAACCACGCCTCCACTGGATACTTTCAGCAGGTCGCGCAAATGGGATCGGCTCTCCGCCTGCACCGGCGACTGACGCAACAAATCTTCACCCAAAGCGAAGGTGCCGAACAGTTGATCGTCCAGATCATTGCGGTCAGTGATTACAACCAAGGTGGGATTGTCCAGCGCCTGAATAATCTTTCCGGCATAGAACAACATCGACAGGCTCTTTCCCGAACCCTGCGTATGCCAAACAACGCCAATACGGCCATCGCCCACATTGGCGTTGCCCTCATTGTCGCCCTCACCCCCGGCCCCTCTCCCAGAAGTAGAGGGGAGATTATTTTGAATGGTTTCGAAGACAGCGTCGGGATTATGCAGTAACTCGTCGTTCTTGAACCGGAGAACGATAAATCCGAGAGAGGTGAGATACCGGTCGCGCTTTTGATCGTGCTTTTGCTGTTCCGGCGCGTCGTGTCCTGCGCCATCAAACTCAACAACC
>JBFWJN010000107.1:0-10255 GCA_050253185.1 Kiritimatiellales bacterium
GCCGCTGGAAGATAGGAGTGACTTGATGGAAACGAATACAACTGCTGTGCTGCACAATCTGGAACAGGCTGCCGAAGGGAACACGATATGGGATTATTTCCTGATTCTTCTGGTGGTGCTGGCCGGGTTCATGATCGGGCGCTTTTTGAAGTATCTGTTTGAAAAAACCCTGAAAACGCAGCTTGGAAAAAACCCGTTTCACAATACCGCGCTTGAGCTGGCCGCCCGCACCGTGATTTTTCCCGTTGCCGTAATCGGCGTGTGCACAGCCCTGCAGATTCTTTCTGTTCCTTCGGACCTTGAGAGTCTGGTTTCCAATGTAACCGCTGTGCTGATGACAGTTGCCATTGCCTATGTGATCTACCAGATGGTCGAGCTGATTGATTTCTGGATGCGGCATTTTACATCCAAAACCCGGACCACCCTCGACGATATGATGGTTCCGCTGGTACGTAAAACACTGCGGATTGTGACGGTCCTGCTCGCCGCGGTGCAGATTGCCCAGCAGCTGAGCGATAAACCGATCACTTCGATTCTCGCCGGTCTCGGCGTCGGCGGTCTGGCCGTCGCTCTGGCTGCGCAGGATACGATCAAAAACTTTTTCGGGTCGCTGGTGATCTTTGCGGATCATCCCTTCCAGCTCGGCGACCGCATTGTGGTGGACGGCGAGGACGGAACGGTCGAAGAGGTCGGCATGCGCTCGACCCGTATCCGCACGCTGGACGGGCATCTGGTGACGATCCCCAACGGCGAGCTGGCCAATAAGACCATTCGCAACATTACCAAACGCCAGTCCATCAAGCGGGTGGCGAACCTTACGCTGACGTACGACACGCCGCCGGAAAAGGTCGAGCGTGCCATGGAGATCATCAAAGAGGAGCTCGATCGCGGCAACGAAAAGTTTCCGGCCGATTTTCCGCCGCGCGTGTATTTCAACAATTTCAACGACACATCGCTGAATATTCTGGTGATCTACTGGTTTGCGCCGCCAGATTACTGGGAATTCATGAAGTTCGACCAGCAGGTGAATATGGCGCTGCTGACACGCTTCAACGAAGAAGGCATCGAGTTTGCCTTCCCGACCCAGACGCTTTATCTGGCCGGCGATGCAAAACGTCCGCTGAATGTGACGACCCATGCCTGAACTTCCCGAAGTTGAAACCATCCGCCGGCAGCTCTGCGCCGCCAGTGTGAAAGGCCGGACAATTGAAAAGGTGTCCGTCGGCTGGCCGCGCACGGTTGATCCTCTGAGTCCCGCGGCTTTCCGGAAGAAAGTACAGGGTCGAACCATTGATGAGGTTTCACGTCACGGCAAGTGGCTGATTATCGAACTCGACGATATCGACAACCTGCTGGTCCACCTGCGGATGACCGGCGGGTTTTATCTTTCCGACGGTTCGCTTAAAAAGGGGCCGTATGATCGTGCGGTGCTTCAGCTGAGCGGCGGGCTGAACCTGCACTTCCGCGATCCGCGCAAATTCGGCCGCATGAAGGTCGCTCCGTTCCCGCTGGGGCTCGGGCCGGATGCGATGGAAATCACGCCGCGTCCGTTTTTCCAAACATTGGAAAAATGCAGCAAGCTGTTGAAGCCGCTGCTGCTCGACCAGTCCTTTATTGCAGGCATCGGCAATATCTATGCTGACGAATCGCTGTTCGAGGCACGGCTTCGTCCGGACCGCCGTGCCGATACGCTTTCCGAAGATGAAAAGCTGGCGCTGTATTACGGCATCACAAATGTGATTCGTGCCGCTGTGAAAAACGGCGGCACGTCGCTCGGCGACGGACAGGGCAACTATGTTGATCTGAACGGCAATTCCGGCGGCCACAAAGAACAGGCCAAGGTCTACGGCCGCGCCGGACTGCCATGCACCGCCTGCGGCCGTCCGCTGCATAAAACGGTTATCGCCCAGCGCACGACGGTTTTCTGTCCGCACTGCCAGAAATAGAAAAGCCGTTCTGATTTCTCAGAACGGCTTCCGGGTTTCCAATGTCTGGAAAACTTATGCTTCGCCAAGCGCCCAGCGGGTGTAGCGTTTGATCGTGACGGTGTCGCCGATCTCTTTGCTTTTCGCTTCGAGCAGCTGTGTGATGCTGATTTTGTCGTCCTTGACGAACGGCTGGCCCAGTAGAGTGTTCTGCGCATAGAACTTTTTCAGTTTACCGGCAAGGATGCCTTCAACAATGTTGGCCGGTTTGCCTTCGACCTGTTTGGCAAAGAGAGCTTTTTCCTCTTCAACAACACCGGCCGGAATGCCGTCTTTGTCGAGTGCCATCGGACGGGCCGCTGCAATGTGCAGGCAGACGTCCAGGGAAAGTTCCTTGAAGACATCGCTGGAGGCCGTGTCGGCTTTTTCGAAGCCGAACTCGGCCAGCACGCCGACTTTGCCGCCCATATGGATGTAGCTGGCAACGGCGCCGGTGCCGTCAACGGTGTATTTTTCGCTTTTGCGCAGGACGATGTTTTCGCCGATTTCAGCGATCTTTGCAGTGATTTCCGCTTTGAATACTTCGGCCGGGTCACCGTCTACGTCCATCGCCTTGTCGGTGAGTTCGGTGACGAATGCCTGGAAGATTTCGTTGCGGGTGACGAAGTCGGTTTCGCAGTTGACTTCGATCATGACACCGGTTTTGGAATCGTCGGAAACCTTGGCGGAGATTTTTCCGTCTTTGGCGACGCGATCGGCTTTTTTGGCAGCGACGGCCATGCCGCGCTCGCGAAGCAGTTTGAAGGCTTTTTCCTTGTCGCCTTCGGCTTCCTGAAGAGCGCGTTTGCACTCCATCATGCTGACATTGGTGGCGTCGCGAAGTTCTTTAACCATGCTTGCAGTGATTTCTGCCATTGTTCTGTCCTCTCTGTTTAAATTATTCAGCTTTTGCTTCTTCTGCCGGAGCTTCGGGCTCGGCGGCCGGTGCGGGTTCTTCGACAGCCGGGGCTTTCTCTGCGGGTTCTTCAGTTTTGGCTTCGGCAGCGGCTTTCGCGGCGGCTTCTTTTTCCTTAAAGGCGGCCTTTTCGGCTTCTTTCTTTTTCTCTTTTTCCGCTGCGGCTTTTTCTTTCTTCAGCTTTTCGAGCACTTTAGCGCGTTTCTTTTTCTCTTCGTCTTCCTTGGCTTTGCGCTCGGCGCGGGCGGCTTCGGCGGCTTTCCGTTCGGCTTCCTGTTCGTCGCGGCGGCGCTTGTCTTCAGCGGCCTTGGCTTTGCTGTATTCATCGAAGGCTTCGCCGATGGTGCTGCCGAGAATTTCGGAGATCAGGGTGAGCGAACGGATGGAATCGTCGTTGCCGGGGATCGGGTAGGTGACGAGATCCGGATCGGCGTTGGTGTCGACGAGTGCAACGACCGGAATGTTGAGGCGCTGTGCTTCGGCAATGGCGAGCTTTTCGCGGCAGATGTCAACAACGAGCAGGGCGCCGGGCAGAGAGGTCATGTCCTTGATCCCGGTGAGGTTGCGTTCGAGCTTGTTGAGTTCGCGGCGCAGGGTGGACTGCTCTTTTTTCGGATAGGCTTTGAGCTTGGCTTCATCGCCGAAGATGCTCTGGAGGTCTTCCATGCGCTTGACGCTCATGCGAACAGTCTGGTTGTTGGTGAGCATTCCGCCGAGCCAGCGGTAGACGACGTAGGGTTGTCCGGATTTTTCAGCAGCTTCCTGGAAAACGGTGCGGGCCTGTTTCTTGGTGCCGACGAAAAGCACTTTGCGGCCGCTCATGACGGTGTCGCGCAGGAATTCCTGAGCCATCTTGAGGTGTACGAGTGTTTTCTGGAGGTCGATGATATAGATCCCGCCTTTGGCGCCGTGAATGAAGCGCTTCATTTTGGGATTCCAGCGTTTGGTCTGATGACCGAAGTGAAGACCTGCGTCCAGCAGTTCCTGAATGGTTACTGTCTTTTCTGACATAACATGCCCCTTTCTATAGTTCTTTGTTGAACAATCCGCTTTGGCCATCCGGGGGCTTCCGGGGAGGCACTCGCTTCGGCTGCGCACTCGCGCGGCCATTAAGGGGGCAGGTTATACGCATCCTGAACCGCTGTGACAAGCGGTTTTATAAGGTTTTTCCGGGCTGGCTACAGGTGTTTCGCCGCGCGGACGGCGGCGAAGAAGCGGTCTTCGTAGCGTTCGAAGAGCCCGTTGCGTTTCAGCAGTTCGGCGAGCTCCGGGAGTTTGGAGGCATCGCGCGAAGCCGCCAGAAATTCTTTTTCAATTTCCATGTGCAGGTGCGCCCTGCGATCGCGCTGCTGCTGACGAATGTCCTGGATGTTGCCGGCGACGGAATTCTGAACCAGTTCGACCATCAGTTTGAGCAGGCAGACTTCCCACGGGCGGTCGACGCCGACGAGGACGGCGTCCAGCGGATCGCCCCGGCCGGCCACTTCCTCTTTGACGCGTTCGACCACGGAGTTCAGCGGATCGGTCAGGATATAGTCGTTGATTTCCTCTTTTTGGACGTTGAATCCGTATTTGAGGATCTGCATTTCCTTGGCGTTGCTGCGCAGCCAGTCGGCATAGTCGCGGGCTTCGCTGCCGAACCCCTGAAGGGTAACATCGTCCAGCGACTGCGGGGTGATGATTTCCGGACGGAAGGCTTTGAGTTTGCCTTCGCGGACACGGACTTTGTCGACAGAATCCATCAGCTCGGTCACCAGATGGTAGTTCACCATGGTGGAACCGAAGGTTTCCAGCCGGCGCTCCGGAACCGAAATAACTTCGGTGTTATTGACCGCGTACCAGAAATCAAACTGTGGATCATTTTTCATCAGGGGAAGTATAACAAAAACAGTTTTATTTAACACCGATAACTTCCACGGATTTTCCGTTTAAAGCAAAAAACCGCGCAGCTGCGCGGCATACACTGCATAAAACTGGTGGTGGGAGAAGGATTCGAACCTTCGAAGGCATAGCCAGCAGATTTACAGTCTGCCCCGTTTGACCGCTTCGGTATCCCACCGTTCCGCAAAGGGAGCAGATACCATAATCAAAAAATTCGGCTTGTCCACTCCGATTTGAGAATTTCCGGAAGTTTACTGTGCCGTGCGTTGTTTTTTGCCGAAAAGCGACTGTGTGCGCAGGCAGATTTTTACCAGCATCAGCATGACCGGAACTTCAATCAGTACGCCGACAACGGTGGCGAGCGCTGCGCCAGAGGACAGTCCGAAAAGCATGACCGCCGTGGCAATGGCGACTTCAAAATGGTTGGACGCGCCGATCATTGCCGCCGGCGCGGCGTCCTCATAACTGAGCTTCAGGAGGCGCGCCGCGCCGTATCCCAGAATAAAAATCAGCACGGTCTGGATGAAGAGCGGAACGGCGATCCACAGGATGGTCAGCGGATTGGCGAGAATCACTTCGCCTTTGAAACTGAACAGCAAAATCAGCGTCAGCAGCAGCGCGCTAATTGTGACGGGCGTCAGCACGTGCAGAAATTTTTCCTGAAACCAGGCTTCGCCTTTCCACCTAATCAGCCACCTGCGGGAAAAGTATCCGGCGACGAGGGGCAGGGCGACGTAAATGCCTACAGAAAGAAGAAGCGACTGCCACGGCACCGGCATCCGATTGATTCCCAGCAGCCAGCCGCCCAGCAGGCCGTAGAGCAGCAGCATGGTCAATGAGTTGATCGCGACCATGATCAGCGTCAGTCCCTGGTTTCCGCGGGCGAGATATCCCCAGACCAGCACCATGGCGGTGCAGGGCGCGATGCCGAGCAGGATGGCGCCGGAAATATACGAACGGTACAGCTCGACTTCCGATCCGTCTTTGACGATTTCCGTCCCGGGAATGAGTCCCATGCTGTGAAACAGCGTCAGGAAAAATCCGGCGATGGCAAACATTGTGAACGGCTTGATGCACCAGTTGATGAACAGGGTCAGCAGAACCGGTTTCGGTGTTTTCCCCGCTTTGATGACGGAAGCAAAATCGATCTTCACCATGATCGGGTACATCATGAAAAACAGGCAGACGGCGATGGGAATCGAGACCACCGGTGCACCGTTGACACGGATGGCCATGCCGTCGAGTGCCGCGGCAAAACCCGGCGCGAGTTTGCCCAGCAGAATGCCGCCGACAATGCAAAGTGCGACCCAAACAGTCAGGTATTTTTCAAACAAACTGGCCATATGACGTTCATTTTTCATGGGGGATCTCCTTGTTTAAAACAGTGCGTTGAACAGCAGTCCGACTAGAAGAATGCCGATCGTGGCCGTGAGGATGAACACGGCAATCAGGCGCGGCTTCATCACTTTGCGAAGCAGGACCATTTCAGGGACGGAGAGGGCCGTAACCGCCATCATAAAGGCCAGCGCCGTGCCGATCCCGACGCCTTTGCCGATCAGGGCTTCGGAAATCGGAATCGTGCCGAGTGCGTTGGAGTAGAGCGGAACCCCGCAGAGCACGGCGACAACGACGCTCAGAGGCTTGTCGTCGCCGGCGTATTTCGCTAGAAAGTCGGCCGGTGCCCAGCCGTGGATCGCGGCGCCGATGCCGATACCGATCAGCAGGTAAATCCAGATATGGCGGATAATGCCGAACGTCTGGTCTGCGGCATACTGCAGCCGCTGCTTCTGCGTCATATCCGGCCGGATTTTGTTGAACGCCTCGCCGCTGAATACGGATTTCTCCAAATGGGCTTCCGGTTTAAGGTGTCCGATAATCAGTCCGCTGACCACACCGATGATGACTCCGGCGGCAACGTAGGTCAGGGCGACTTTCCATCCGAACGAAGCCAGCAGGATGGCAAACGCGGCTTCGTTGACGATCGGCGAGGTGATCAGAAACGAAAAGGTGATGCCGAGCGGAATGCCCGCTTCGACAAAGCCGATGAAAATCGGCACAGAGGAGCAGGAACAGAACGGTGTGACGATACCGAGCAGCGATGCAGCGATGTTGGCCTTGACGCCTTTGACATGCGTCAGCATCTGTTTGGTTTTCTGCGGCTGAAACCAGCTGCGCAGATATGAAATACCGAAAATCATCAGCGACAGCAGAATCAGAATTTTGATCGTATCATAGAAAAAAAAATGAAGACTGCCGCCGAGCGGCGATTCGACCGGTGTCTTGAAGATATGTTCGACAAACAGCGTAATCAGTTTTTCCAGCCATTGGAACATTACACGGGTTCCTTTCTATCCGGCTTCGGTAGGGCGAGCTCTCCGAGCGAGCCGTTGTCTAACCATGCGCGATCCATCAGATGGGGCCAATCTGTTGGATTTTTAACCAGACCTTTCCTGACAGGATTCATTCGGATGTAATGACATTTTTCGTCGAACTCAGACTGATTGCGCAGGCGGTGTTCAAAGAAGTCGGACTGCCACTCAATTTGAATTGCTTTCGCCTGATACCGTTTCCATGAACTGACCGTGTTGCGTAATCCTTGTGACAAATCAAATGTTGCGATGAAATGAATGTGATCCGGCATAATCACCATCAGCCAGAGATACCACTTGCCGATCTGTTCGTAATATCTCGCGCTTCCCAGTAGGTAATCTGCTTTCCTTGGGAGACCATCCTGGCCGCGATATTTGCAATTAACGGTTATGAAATACCGTTCGCCTTGATTCACCCAGGCAGGCACTTCATGAGGAAGTTTCTTTCGTTCCAGGAGCGGCTCGCTCGGAGAGCTCGCCCTACCCATGTGAACAGTATTTCGAAGAGGACTCATTATGAGGCGTTTTCTTCCAGATTATTTGGCAGCTGTTCAATGAAGGCTTTGATTTCATCCCGGACGCGGCGGTAGCAGTTCAGCTTTTCCTCCTCGTCGTTGAGTTCTGCCGCCAGTTTCGGCGGATCGTCGAACCCGACGTGAATGACTTTTGCGTGGCCGGGAAAGACCGGGCAGTTTTCGTGTGCGTGTCCGCAGACGGTAATGACAACGTCGAACGGAATGTGCAGCAGGTCGGCAACGTTTTCGGATTTCTGGCTGGAAATATCGACGCCGGCTTCCGCCAGAACCTTGACGGCATTCGGGTTGAGTCCATGCGTTTCGATTCCGGCTGAATACGGCTCAAGCACGTCGCTTTTCAGCGCATGCGCCCAGCCTTCGGCCATCTGGCTTCGGCAGGAGTTCCCGGTGCAGAGAAAAAGAATTTTCAGTTTATCCATCATTTTTCCTCGGTTAAATTGCGCTGTAAATCAGATAGAGCCCGGCAAGAATCACCAGAATTCCGCAGAGTTGGCGCAGGCGTTTCGCACCGCCGGAAGCGCCGTTCCAGTTCAGCCAGCGGCTGACCAGTCCGGTTGACATGCCGGCCAGCACAATCAGAGTGCAGTGACCGATGCCGTAAGCGAGCAACAGTGAAACCGCATAGGCCGGGTGGGCGGAGCTGACCTTGAACACGACCGCCAGCACCGGCGCCATGAAGGCAAAGGTGCAGGGCCCGAGCGCAACGCCGAAGAGAAGGCCGGTAATCAGCGCTGACCACGCACCGCTATGGTTCAGCAGTCCGGCCGGTTTTTTCCAGGGACTGGAAACAACGCCGATTAACTGCAGGCCGACCAGAAAAAAGACAGCGGCGGCGATGTAACTGCCGCAGCTTCCGATGTCGCCAAGGATCCGGCCGGCCGCGGCGGTGATTATCCCGATCAGCGCAATGCTCAGCAGGATTCCGAGCGCGAAAAGAAATGAAACATTGAAGATGCGGCGCAGGGGAGTTTCGTTCTGTTCGTCGGCCAGTCCGATAATGGCCGGAATGGCGGCCAGATGGCAGGGACTCATCAGCAGGCTGAGCATTCCCCAAAGCAGCGCCGCGGCAAGTGAGAGCGTTGCAGAGCCTTCCAGCGCATGTGTCAACTGCGTAAACAGCCCGCTCACAGGGAAACTCCCAGTTCATTCCATTTTTTCACAATATCGCCGGTGGAAAAGAACCCTTCATGGCGGAACAGCTCCACGCCGTCTTCATCAAAGAAGATCTGAGTGGGAATGATCCGAATGGCGTGCTGTTTCGTGAGGTCGGGCTGGCTGTGCACATCAACATACCGAATGATCAGCCGGTTTCCGTATTTCTGCGCAAGTTCGTCGAGCACGACATCCATCATTTTGCAGGTGGCGCACTGTCCGGCACCGAAGTCGATCAGCTGCGGCAGCCGACGGGATTCTTCCGACTCCGTACCGACGGGAAGGGGAACATTCTGGGGCCCGGTGACTTTGGCGGCAATCAGCTCTGCCGGAATCGCGCAGACGCCGTCTTCGCAGGCGGTCGCGCGGCGTTTCATAAATTTCTGAAACTCAACCGTCGCAATTACCGCAGCGGCAAGCAGTCCGATGGTCAGCAGTTTTTTTCTCAGCGTCTTTTTCATCTATGCTCCGGTTGTTTCGCAAACCATTTTATCGACACACGCCAGGAAGTTTTTAATGCAGGGACAGGTGAGGTGATAATAGACATATAGTCCGCGCTTATCCTCAACCAGCAGCCCGGCGTTTTTCAGGACCGACAAGTGGCGCGAGACGGTGGAAACATCCTGACCGAGCAGGTCGCGAAGCTCGCAAACGCAGAGCTCGTTGTCCATCAGCGCGTGAACAATCAGCATCCGGGACGGATGGGCCAGCGCCTTCATGACGGCGGCCTGCCGCTGAATCTCTTTCTGTGAAACCCGAACTATTTGCATAAATTGCAAAATAGACAAATTAAACGGAAATGCAAACCGAAATTTTCCAATGTTTGGAAACCCGGCTACTTCAGGGTGTTAACCGGCGTCTTCCGGGTCGGGAACAGTTCGCGGCAGAGTCCGCATTTCGTACCGTCGCACCCGCGCGCGGTGCAGTGCTCACGACCGTAGAGAATCAGCTGGATGTGCAGCTTGTTCCAGCGCTCGGGCGGAAAGAGTTTTTTCAGGTCGGCTTCGGTCTGCTCGACGTTTTTTCCGTTGGTCAGCTTCCAACGCTGGGCAAGGCGGTGAATATGCGTGTCAACCGGAAAGGCCGGAACGCCGAAGGCCTGCGCCATAATCACCGATGCAGTCTTATGGCCGACGCCCGGCAGTTTTTCCAATGCCTGGAAACTGTCGGGAACGCTGCCGCCGTGTTCGGCGATCAGCATCTTCGACATTTCGTAGAGCGATCTGGATTTGCTGTTTGCCAGTCCGCAGGTGGCAATCAATTCGTGGATTTTTCCCTGGCCCAGTTTGACCATTTTCTGCGGCGTATCGGCTTTTTTAAATAGCGCCGGCGTGACTTCATTGACCCGTTTGTCAGTGCACTGTGCTGAAAGAATCACAGCAACCAGCAGCGTGTAGGCATCGCGATGCTGCAAGGGTACATCCACGGCCGGATAGA
>JBFWJN010000108.1:0-10243 GCA_050253185.1 Kiritimatiellales bacterium
ACGTTTCTGAGGATGGAGACCGCTGGAGAACAATTGTAACTGGAAAAATACGGGATTCTGACATTTCTCAGGTTGTCTTCGACGAACCGGTCCTCGCACAGTATTTAATGATTCGCCAGCGCGGCAGTCAGAAGGGACTGTCCGAAGTGGGATTGAATAATCGGGGATTAATGGACCAGCGGTACTATAAACAGATGATGTCAGAGTGAAATCCGGTATTTCAAAAAAGGTATTCAATTCCTGCCGGCCAGAATGAGGCCGATGGCGGCGAGCAGGATGACGGCACCGGCGAGGCGGCGCAGAAAAGGACCTTTTCCCACGGTGTGTTCCGTGTTGCCAATGTACCGTCCGAACATCCAGACGATGAACAGCGTAATCAGCACATGGAAGCTGTAGCCGACATTCACTTCGGCGCCATGGCCGTATTTGCCGATCGCCAGGCTCATGAAAATTCCGGGAAGCGCCGCGCAGAAGGCCCCGGCGAAAAGGAAGCGCCGCGTCGGACGTGAAAGATCCCGGTATTTTTTTCCAAACATTGGAATCAGGCTGAGCGAAAGCAGTGCGCCGCAGATGAATTCCAGGCAGGCAAAGCGCAACGGTCCCCACGCGGCGGCCCAGCGCTGCAGGCAGGCGTCGGTCAGGGCGAAAAACAGCATCGCAATCAGGGTTTGAACGGCGCTGCGGCCGAAGGAATGGCTGCCGCTGCTCGACGGCGTACGCATAACGGCCAGCGCGATCGCCGCCAGCCCGCAGGCAATCCAGGTTGATGGTGGAACGTGTTCGTGCAGCAGCGTTGCAATCAGAGCGGCGTTGAATACCGGCTTCACACCGGCGACGGGGCCGATAATGCTGAGGTCGCCGCGGCGAAGCGTGAACATGTAGACGGCCGATCCAGCAAACCAGATCGCACCGGTGAGCGGCGGCTGCCACCAGACGGACACCGGCATCGCCGGGCCCGAAAACAGAAACGGTGTCAGCAGCAGCGCGCCGCACCACGCCTGAATCATATAAATACGCAGCGGCCCGCAGCCGAGCGTCATCGCCTGTTTATTGAGCAGTCCGCTCAGGCTGTAGAAAAATGCGCCGATCAGCGCGAGAAGAATGTACGGAGGCATTTAGCAAACCGTTCTAAGCGGCGGAACGTCGCTTTTCGAAATGAGGAAAGAGGTTCCGGGACAGAGTTTCCGAAGGTTTTTTCCAAGGATTGGAAGATAGCCGCGCTCCGTTTCGGTGTGGCCGCACAAAATGACGCTGATGCCGTTTTGGACGGCCGTAAGAACATCGTGGTGCTTCATTTCGCCGGTCAGCCAGCAGTCGACCTGGGTTCCGCGCAGCGCGGTGACGCCGGCTCCGGCGCAGAGGGCGACGGTTCGCACCGTTTTACCGGCCGCTGCAAGCTGTACGGCGTCGAGGCCGAGTTTTTCCTGAACGGTTTTTCCAAACATTGGAAACGGCAGCGGCTTGTCGAGCTTTACGACACGGGCAAGGCCTTCCGCGCTGACTTCGCCGCTGAACAGGTTTGCCAGCCAGTCGTTGACGCCGCCGGGCGCGGCGTCGAGCGCCGTGTGCGGCGAGTAGACGCCGATGCCGTGTTCAATGAGCCGCATGGCGGCGCGCGCCTGCGGACTGGATTTTTCCAAACATTGGAAACCGCCGAAGAAGAGCGGATGGTAGGCGATGATGAAGTCGGCCTTTTTGCGAATCGCCTCTTTGGCGACGGTTTCAGTCAGGTCAATGGTAAGCAGGACTTTGCGGATATCGCGTTCGTTGAGCGGTTCGATGAGCAGACCGGTATTATCCCACTCTTCAGCCAGTTCCGGCGGGGCGATCTCTTCCAAAGTCCGGATAAATTCTTTGAGTTTCATGGCGGGCATTGTAAGCTCGGACCTCATCGAGCACAAGCTGTGCTTGAGATCACGAAACGGTGTTTTGGGTATTAACCAGGAGGGTGAAGGATGAAGAAATGGAAATGCGGAGTCTGCGGGTATATTCACGACGGCGACGAAGCGCCGGAAAAATGTCCGAAATGCGGTGCGCTGAAAGAGCAGTTTGCTCAATTGGATGAGGCGGCGGCAAAACTGGTGGAGCGTTCGCGCCACAGCAATGCACTGCATTCCCGGATGATTGATCTCGCACGTCAGGTGGAAGCGGTCTGCAACGACGGTATCAAGGATGAACTCGATCCCGGCTGTGTGGATGTATTCACGAAATCCCGCGCGATGGCCTGGCAGATGATGAAGCTTTCGATGACGGAAGTGCAGGGCCACATGGGCAAGGGCAAGTGGGGTTGATCGAAAGAGCCCCAAATGTAAGGCTGTAGACCTCATGAAGCGCGGCGGACGGAGTCCGGCGCGCTTTTTCTTTTCTTGATTTCAAGGGCCAAATATCCTTTTATCCGAAAAAGCGGATGAATGGATTATGAGCGAAACGAATATCCTTGAGGTCTTTCGGGCGCTGGGCGATGAGGCGCGGCTGCGGATTCTTCGGGCGGTCGAGATTGCCGAGCTGTCGGTTGCCGAGATTGTTCAGGCGCTGAAGATGCCGCAGTCGTCGGTCAGCCGCCATCTGAAACCGCTGCGCGACAGCGGTCTGCTGGAAACCCGGCGCGACGGAACCTCGGTGTATTACCGGCGAGGACCGGTTTTTCAGGACCCGGTCTTTTCCCAGCTGATGAGCGATAAGCTGGCCGAGCTGCAGGGGGCGAGCCGCGATCGCGCGGCAGTCGACCGTGTTCTGGAGCTGCGTCGCAGGGAAAGCGCAAAGTTTTTTGATGAGATTGCCGGGCGCTACGGTTCGCTGACCCAGCCGGGCGGCGGCTGGCAGGCGCTGGCCGCGGCGCTGGCGGCAGGATTTTCCGGGAAGACCGTGGCGGATATCGGTTGTGGCGAGGGTGACCTGACGCTGCTGCTGGCCCGTTTTGTAAAACGGGTGGTGGCGGTGGACCTGTCGGCGCAGATGCTTCGCGTGGTGCAGGAGCGATCGGCGGAAGCCGGGCTGTCGAGGCGCGTGACGGTTGAAAAAGGCGATCTGGAGAAGCTGCCGCTGGCTGACGGCGGGATGGATGCGGTCTTTATCAGTCAGGTGCTTCATCACGCGGCGCGGCCGGCGAAGGCGCTGGAGGAGACGGCGCGGATCCTGAAGCCGGGCGGCCGGCTGATTCTGCTGGACCTCGCGCAGCACGATCAGGAATGGACGCGCGAGGAGTGGGCCGACCAGTGGCTCGGATTTGATGAGCGCGAGATGCGCGGCTGGCTGAAAGAGGTCGGTTTGAAAATTGATGTTTTCCAAACATTGGAAGGGCCGGAGCCGGCCTTTTCGGTGCTGATGGCTGTTGCAGTGAAAGATGAAAAGAAACGGAGCAGATAGAATTATGGCGAAGAACCCCGGAACGAAGAAAATCGATTATATTGTCAGAGATATTTCACTGGCGGCGTTCGGCCGCAAGGAAATGGAACTGGCCGAAAAGGAAATGCCGGGGCTGATGGCGCTGCGCGAGAAGTACGGGAAGGAAAAGCCGTTGAAGGGCGCACGGATTTCCGGTTCGCTGCATATGACGATTCAGACGGCCATGCTGATTGAAACGCTCCAGATTCTCGGAGCGAAAGTTCGCTGGGCCAGCTGCAATATTTATTCGACGCAGGATCACGCCGCTGCCGCGATCGCCAAAACCGGTACGCCGGTGTTTGCCGTGAAAGGCGAGTCGCTGGAGGAATACTGGGATTATACCGACCGGATTCTGGACTGGGGGAACGGCAGCGGTCCGAACATGATTCTCGATGACGGCGGTGACGCGACGCTGTTTGTTCACCTGGGGCTGAAGGCGGAAAACGATCCGTCTGTGCTCGACCGCAAACCGGGAAGCCACGAGGAAAAAGTGCTGCTGGCGCAGATTCGTAAGGCACTGAAGAACGATCCGTCGCGGTTTTCACGAATTTCCAGGGACATTCTCGGCGTAAGTGAAGAAACGACGACAGGTGTTCACCGGCTGTATCAGATGATGGACCGCGGCGAGCTGCTGTTCCCCGCATTCAATGTGAACGATTCGGTAACGAAATCGAAATTCGACAACTTGTACGGCTGCCGTCACTCGCTGGTGGACGGTATCATGCGGGCGACGGACGTAATGCTGTCCGGGAAGGTGGCTGTGGTCGCCGGTTACGGCGATGTCGGCAAGGGATGCTGCCAGTCGCTGAAGGGCCAGGGCGCGCGCGTGGTGGTGACCGAAATCGATCCGATCTGCGCTCTGCAGGCAGCGATGGAAGGTTATGAAGTTAAGACGATGGAGGAGGCCTGTCTGGAGGGCGACCTGTTCGTAACGACCACCGGCTGCTGCGATGTGGTCACCGAAAAACACATGCGCAGGATGAAAGATATGGCCATCGTCTGTAACATCGGTCACTTTGACAGCGAAATTCAGGTCGAAAAAATGCGGAAATACCAATGGACCAATATCAAGCCGCAGGTGGATCGAATCACATTCCCGAACAAAAAGAGCATTCTGCTACTGGCCGAAGGTCGTCTGGTCAATCTCGGCTGCGCGACCGGACACCCGAGTTTTGTCATGTCGAACAGTTTCACCAATCAGGTGCTGGCTCAGATGGAAATCTACTGCAATCCCGGAAAATATCCGGTCGGTGTCTATACGTTGCCGAAATCGCTGGACGAAGAAGTTGCCCGGCTTCATCTCGAAAAAATCGGTGTAAAACTCGAATCCCTGACCCGGAAACAGGCGAAATATCTCGGCATTCCGCAGTTCGGGCCCTTTAAACCGGAGCATTACCGATACTGATTTGCAGATTTGATAAAAAAGTGGGGGATTTCCCCACTTTTGTTTTTAAGTCTTCGGCCGTTCCTGCTACACTGTCCGGCAGTTTAATAGAAAGGTATGGAGTTATGGCAACGAACCCGATTGGTAAAGGCTCGAAAACAATAGGCATCAACATGGCCAAGAGCATGGCGGATGAACTGGAAAAGCGTTCCAGCTCCATGCATATTTCCAAAAGCAAGTACTGTAAAATGATCTTACAGCAGTGGCTGGACTCCGGAAAAAAACTGACACTCGCTGAAAAGAACTGAGTTTCATTTTTTTATGCAACCTGCTCTTTCCCTGTAATTTATAGGAAAAGTATGCCGGCCGGGAGGGATGGTGCATTCCTCCTTTTTTTCTTTGTGTGGGGGAATCCCCCGTTTTTTTTATTTTTTCGGGGAATATTCTTCCGACATATCCGACTCATAAGACACGGACCCTGAGGATCAGGGGCTTCATTAAGGAGTGTCTTATGATACAGAGGAAACGAATACGGTTGCTGATTGTTCAGGACTATTGCCTTTTGCGGAAGGCCTTGGCAGATCAGCTGAGTCGCGAACACGGCATTGAGGTTTGCGGGCATGCCTCGGGGACAGAGGAGGTGCGCAAATTGGTTGCTTTGCACGAACCCGACCTGCTTCTGATGAACATATCGCTCAGAACGTTCGGCGGCTTTGTGCGCCTGCGGCAGTTTCGGCGGGAGTTTCCCGACCTGACGATTCTGACATTTTCCTGCGATCCGGAATTCGAGCACCTGCACGCGGAACTCGCGATGAATGCCGGTGCGGCAGGCTATGTTTCAGCGGCCGACGATGAAGAAATTCTGGTTCACGCAATTCGTCAGGTCATGGACGGATCGGTCTATCTGAGCGAGCGGCTCAGACGCTGTGCAGAGAAAACCCGTCGCGAACAGGGCCTGTACACCGGTCTGTCGCGCCGCGAAGTGGAGGTCTTCTGCCTGACCGGTTGCGGCCATGTGCCGAAAGGAATTGCTGAAAAACTGAACCTCAGTATCAAGACAATCGAAAGCTACCGCGAACGGATTCGGGATAAAATGGGCTTGAAAGACGGAGCGGAACTGCTGTACGCCGCCTCCAGCTTCATGCGTCGGGCCGCAGTCCGTGAAAGCTTTGAACAGGCTAGCGAAGGACTGGTCGAGACTGCATTGCTCGAAGCCACACTGCGTCAGGCCGGTTAGTTGACGAGGGCAGCCACTCAGCTTTCAGCAGCGCCCGCTCTTCCGTTGCGGAAAGCAGTACCGCCGTGCCGAGATCCGTTTCGCGCGGCGAAACGGAATCCGTGAACTCCCTCATCACGATCTCAAAGGTTTCGCCGGGGCGCGCGCCGTGGAAAAGTCCCCACGGCGTTTCCAGCGTGTCGGCGGTTCGCTGTGTGGCGGGCAGAAGCAGCGGCCGGGCGCGGTTGACGCTCGTCATAATTTCACCGGCTAGCTGGCGGGGTGCGGCCGCCGGGTCCGCCTCGTCGAGCGCCCGGGAGGCCGAGAGCAGGACCCGGGAGGTTTCCGTATCCACCACCCGAACGTGCACTTCCTTTCCGGCTTCGGACGGAATGATCTCACCGAACAGAATCAGACTGGCAGGCAGCAGCCTGCCGATTCGTGCCGCGACCCGCGAGTCCGACAGCGGCGACTTGCTGAGCGTGACTTCCTTGAGGATTTCATCGAACTCTTCCCGCTCGACCAGAATACAGCCGCCGATGTCCATCAGGTCTTCACTCAGCCGTCCGCGGATCAGCGCGGCCTCTTCGGCATCCGGTCCGGTCGGGCCGAGGCAGGCCAGAATCCGCGGGCGTATAAATGAGGAATCGGCGGCGGCCTGCGGCGTTTCAGCAATCTGATCCATCAGCTGTTCGAGACGGCTTTTCGGTCCCGGCAGCGGGGTTGCGGTTCGGAAAACGGCAGGCTCCGGAGAGCTGCCCGCCAGCTGTTCCGTCGGCAGCGCCGGGGCGTCTTTGCGGACAAATACAAATTCGCCGCCGGCATGTGCCGGCGAAGAGAGCGGCCCCATCCGCACCATCTGGCCGGTCAGGCTGCTGACTTTTTGCCGGATCGCGACGCCGAGGTCGGATGCAGAGAAGAGCGGTTGGTCGTTGTATTTCAGGAAGTTGAGAATTTCCTGCGCGAAGATGCTGTGCCGGATCCCGCTGTCGAGAACCGGCTCAATATTGCCGCTGGTGATCAGGTAACGCGAGGGAACCGACATGGCCCGCTGATACCATGGAGCGGATTTTGCACTGATCTCCTCGCCGCGGAAAAGTGACCCGCCGTAGCACGTGTCGGCAATCAGAAGAATATGGCGCGCCGGCGAGGCGCTGATAATCCGGCTGATGGTAGTGTTCCAGAGCCAGTCTTCTTTGGCAGGCTGCTGTCCGCTGAACCGGGACGCCCCGTACGGAATCCAGTAGCCCTCATCCATTTGCCGGTCGTAAAAACCGTGTCCCGCGAAATAAACCAGCACCGCGTCATTCGGGCCGAACGCCATAAAACTGTCGAGTGCCTGCAGAATATTTCTCCGGCAGGCATCGCGATCCGTCAATCGGGTGACATGAAAGCCGTACTGATTCTCCAGCACCTCGCCGATCGCCTCGGCATCGGCTTTGGCCGTGCCGAGTTCCGGCCAGCCGGTTCCATTGTAATCGCTGATTCCGACAACCAGTGCATGACAGGTCAGCACGCCGGCGGGCGTGACCGGCTGGTTCGGCGCCGCGGCCGACGATCGGGTTTCGGCGCGCTCGCAGGCGGCCGTCAGCAGAAGACCCGCGGCGAGCAGAATGCACTGGAGGAACCGTTTTATCGCGTAAAAACATAGTCTCCCGGGTTTATAAACTCTCTGGCGGATTTCGGTGCAATTATAGCCTGTGCGGCCGAAGACTCAACCCCGGAAGCAATCAGCTCTGCCGGCCGGTCTTTCACGAACAGAACGCGGCCCTGCTCAAAAGCGCCGTTCGACTGGATGATTAAAAAGCGGGTTCCGTCCTGCACGCCGCGGCGGCTTCCGGCATCAATGCCGATGTCGTTTTCATCCTGCACAACGCGCGCCTGGATCAGCGGGAAGCGCTGCTCGAGCTTCATGGTGAGTCCGGCAATCTGCCGGGGTAGGCGGCGGGAATCTTCCAGGTACACATCTTCGGTAAACAGCTCCTTGCCGCTGCGCGCATCCATGACCTGCGTGTAAACCGTCTGGCCGGAGCCGTCGCTGAGCACCCGGCTGATGAAAACCAGATCGGCGTCGAGCCGGCGGCCGGCCTTCAGTGCCGTGCGCGGGTCGGCCAGCCTGCTGGACGAGAGATCCTGTTCATTCTGGACGCTTTCGATTTCTTCCGGGCTGGCAAGCAGATAAAAGCGAACCGGATCGCGGGTGATTTCTTCGCCGAAAAGCAGCGCGGTGCGCAGGCCGAAGGTGTCGTTCGGCAGTTCGCCGGAGACGGGCGGCAATGCGACGGCGAGCCGGTACTGGCTGTCGAGATATTCCGGGCTGCGGCGGACGACCGTAACCTGCGCTTCCGCGCGATGTCCGGAGAGATCTTCCGCCGCCAGCTTCAGGCTGTTTGTGCCGGGTGCGAGCGGGATGCGCTGCAGCGAGCGGAAGGCGGGGCCCGGCTCTGCGAGCAGCGGGGTTCCGTTCAGCTCCACCGTGCGCAGCGCGGTGTCGTCTTCCGCACGGATATCAAGGAGGTATTCGTCATTATACAGGGTGATGGTTTTTCCGGCTTCGGCGAGCTGGATCCGGGGCGGCCGGCTGTCCCGGGCCGGAGCCTCCGCGCGGCTGTCCATGGACCACTCGATGCGGTTGCCGGCGCGGTCGACGACGGCCAGTTGCAGGGCGGTTCCGGTTGGGAGCGGTTCGGTGAAGGTATGGGTTTTTCCAGACATTGGAAAAACCCGGCTGCCGATTTCGAGCTGTGCCAGCTCGTCGTTGTCACGGCAGGTCAGGGTAACGTTCTGCCCGGAGATTTCCTGGAGGGTGATCTGCGGCGGAGTGAAGTCGGCGTGGATCATCAGATTGGTCTGCGCGGTATGGCCGGAGAGGTCTTTGGCGGCGACCTGAATAGAATTATCGCCTTCCTGGAGGGGAATGGTTTTTTCAAAGATGAGTTCCCGTTTTGCGAGTTCAATGAATTCAGGCTGTCCGTTGATGAGGAGTTCCGGGATGTAGTTTTCTCCGCGGACAGTTCCCTTCAGTGTCAGGGTCCTCCGGCGGGTCTGTTGCGGAACGGGTTCAAGAGCGATCTGCGGGGCAGAGGCGGAGGCGGTGAATTTTCCCCGTGTGCGGTTGAGGTAGAATTTAGCGCGCGCGGAGGACTGCATGGTCATGGAGTGTTCCAGCAGGGGCACGGCTTTTTCAGGCTGGTCGAGTTCATAGAAGCAGATGCCGAGTTCACGGTTCGGGAAGTAGCCTTCGATCATGTGCATGCCGTAGGTGCGTGCGCGCCAGCGGTCCTGTGCATAGGGATAGCGTGCGCCGGGGCGCAGGCCGAGGGCGGTTTCGAAATCGGCTTTGGCAAGGGCGGGGTTTCCTTCGCGCAGATAGAGCCGGCCGCGCTCGTAATAGTTCCACCAGTTGTGATGGTGAAGGATGTGCGGGTCGGCGGAGTCGAGGTTCTGAATGGAAATACAGGCTGTGGTGAGAACCACCGCCGGCAGCAGGAGTTTCGGCAGGAGGCGGAGGTGCATTAATCGGTTCCGGCGGCGAGGTCATCCGCGATGCGTTTTCCAAACGTTGGAACTTCTGTGCGGAAGTTTTCCAGAGTCTGGAAACTTTCGTTCCAGACTCTGGAACGGGCGGGGTCGGAGCTGGGGTAGCCGGAGACTTCGACGGTGAGTGCGCCTTCGGCGAGTTCCTGCAGATGGATTTGCAGAACCCAGTCGGTGACGGATTTCCCGCGGTCCGGATAGGCGTTGTCGATGGCCTGGCTCAGGGTGCTGCCGAGCTGTTTGAGGTCTGCGGGGGTGTAGAATAGGGTGTTCTGTTCGGTGCCGCGGAGCTGTGGGGCGGTCCCGGTGACGATGCGCTGCCAGTGAATGGGGCCGGTCTGCATGGGCAGGGAGACGATGAGCGCAAGTGCGGCGGCGGCGGCGAGCGGTGCGGCAAAGTAGAGGATCCGGCGGCTTGACCGGGCGGGCGGGGCGTCGTCTCCGTATTCGGGGTGTTCCTCGTCCCATGCAGTCAGAAGGAGGTCTTCCAGGTTGTCGACGGGGATTTCCTTGTCGAAGGCGGGGAGCAGGGCTTTGAGTTCGCTGTCGACGGCGCGGCTGTGTTCGACGGCCTGCCGGAGGGCGGGGTCGTTTTTAAGCACGCGGCGGAACGCGGCTTTTTCTTCTGCGCTGAGTTCGTTGTGCAGATAGGCCCAGATGCGGTCTGCCGGATCTTTCATGGCGTGGTCCTTTCAAAAAGGGGATCCTGTCGCAGGCGGTTC